>JAGORC010000027.1 GCA_018063015.1 Minisyncoccota bacterium | reverse complement strand
ATATCTGGCACAGGAGGAACAATAAATTCTTCAACAAGTGCATCTACTACATTTTCTGGACTAACCCAAGGTTCTTATACACTAAGACTGACAGTTGCAGATAACTTAGGAGCAACAGCATACGATGATGTAACCGTAACAGTAAATCCTGAAGCAGGAACAGGGGGAGGAAATGGATTCTCTGATGATTTCAACAGAGCTGATTCAACAACATTTGGTTCAAGTTGGATAAAGAGAGTATCAGGTACTGCTGACTTCAAGCTGATCTCCAACAAGATTGAGCTAATAGGAAACTATCTAGAAACCGCATCTCTTCACACCACAAGCGGTATAAGTTCTCCTAACTACACAGTTCAATCTAAGATAACTTTCCCTTCAACAGAAAATATGTTTGCTGGAGTTGCAGGAAGACGAATAAATAAAACTGGGGCAAATTACAATGGATATATGGCATTTGCTGAACCAGGGGAGCAGTCAGTAACTCTATACAAGAGAGTAGGAACTACATGGACTAGACTAGGAACATATGCAACCACTATAAATCCTGGAACAGAATACACTATAGGGTTATCAATGAACGGAACGACAATCAAGGCTCTCTGGAACGGGGCAGAGGTACTGTCAGTTACAGATAGTAAGTTCACAGCTACTGGTTCTGCTGCTATAGTTATAGGTACAGGTTATGAAGTGGTGGGTGTTACCTGGGATGATTTCTCAGTAACCCCTAATTAACATTATAAATTAACACTATTGACAAATTATAATTAATTTGCTATAATATAAAAATGAGTAAAATAATATCAATGTTTGCGTTAGCCCTATTATTAGTATCACCACTTTCTTCTTCTGCTATGACTGTGGAGGATGTATCTTTCCAGTTAGCTACTTTCAAGAAGGAAGCTTCAACTTATCCAGTAGTATTGGGTGCATCAACTGATGGCACTGCAGAATATGCAAAGCCAGCATTACCTGAAAAAGCCCCAAAGGTTCTATTGAAAGGATTGAAGTATGCTTCCAATGGTTCATCTATGATAATAGATAAAAATATTAAAGCAGGAACTACTGATTGTGAAAAGGTTAAGAAACTTCAAATCTTCCTAAATGCGACAGGAGATCTAGATGTTAATCCTACTTGTTACTACGGTAGCAAGACTAAAGAAGCTCTAAAGAAATTCCAATTAAAGAAAGGAATCAAGAGCGATGGTACATACCTTGGTCCACTAACTCGCCAAGCAATGTCAGACCATATTGAAACAGAAACCAAAGAATAATAAATATCTTTAACTAAAAGGCCCGAGCAATCGGGCTTTTTAGTTTGACTGTTTCCTGATAATATAGAAATATAAATTCTATGGCAGAAGATAAGAATGAGATAGAAAATAAAATAAAGAAGATAGAAGAAGAAATGCAACTTCCTGATTTTTGGTCTGACAAGAACAAGGCCCAAGAATTACTAAGAGAATTATCTGACTTGAAGAGAGAGAAAGAAGGCTTAGGAAAATACGATAGAGGAAATGCAATTTTAAGTATAATCTCAGGAGCTGGGGGAGATGACGCAGAAGATTTCTCTAAGATGTTACTGGAAATGTATGTGAAATATACAAAGAAGCAAGGTTGGAATATTTTCTTAATTCATGAAAACCAAAACGATCATGGAGGATTTAGAAACGTAACCTTAGAAATAGATGGTAAGGGTGCTTATGGTAAATTAAAGAATGAAAATGGAGTTCATAGATTGGTTAGAGTTTCTCCTTTTAATGCTAATGCGAAACGACACACCTCTTTTTCTTTAGTTGAAGTTTTACCTAAGTTTTCTAAGCTAGATGAAAGAGATTTCGTCATACCTGAGAGAGATTTAAAAATAGAATTTTCTCGTTCTTCTGGTCCAGGAGGCCAGAATGTTAATAAAAGAGAGACTGCTGTTAGAGTTATTCACGTGCCTACAGGGATTGCTGTGCATTCTTCAGGAGAGAGATCTCAAGAGCATAATAGAGAAAGAGCCATGAATATGCTTAGGGCTAAAATTTTCAAAAAAGCAGAGATGGACAAGAAGACCATAGAAGAAAGTATGAAAAAAGATGCTGGCAAGGATATAGAATGGGGTAATCAAATCAGATCATACGTTTTACACCCTTACAAGATGGTAAAAGACCATAGAACCAACTCCGAAACCTCTAATGTAGATCGAGTTCTAGATGGTGACATAGAGGAGTTTATTGAGGCAGAGACGAATTTGTGACCCTTCAAGAAATAAACACTCAGGGTCATGGTGAGAAAAGCCGAACCATGATAATATGGATAGGTGATTTATTTTAACAATGTTTCAAAAGTTTATAACAAAGACACCGCAGCTTTAAACGACATAACCCTAACCATAGGGAAGGGTGAATTTGTCTCTATCGTAGGACATTCTGGAGCAGGTAAGACTACTTTAATAAAAATGATATTAGCAGATGAACGTCCCACAGAAGGTACTGTGTTTTTTGAATCTGTGAATGTGCATCGAGCGACCAACGAAGACCTAACCAAGCTAAGAAGACGAATAGGAGCAGTATTCCAAGATTTCAAATTACTAAACAACAAGACAGCTTATGAAAACATAGCCTTTGCTATGGAGGCGGTAGGCAAGACAGATGAAGAGATAGCTTCTGATGTACCTCACGTGCTTGAGCTGGTAGATTTGTCTAGTAGGATGCATCATTTTCCTCATCAGATGTCAGGAGGAGAGCAACAAAGGCTAGCGATAGCTCGGGCAATTATCAATCAACCAGAACTCATCATAGCTGACGAACCTACAGGCAACCTAGATCCAGTTAACACATATGAAGTTGTGCAAATTTTGAAGAAAATAAACGACCTAGGAACAACGGTAGTATTAACAACTCACAACAAGGGTGTAATAGATTCAGTCGGAAAACGTGTCATAACGATAGAAAAGGGTAAAGTTGTTCGAGATGACAAGGATGGTAAGTATGTTATATAATTTAACTTTATGGTATTACTTCGAAGGATAATTAAAGCAGGATTATTGAATTTCAAAAGAAACGGGATAGTTTCATGGGCTTCTGTCCTCGTTACAACCATAACTCTTCTAGTCATATCATCCATCATACTTTTACAGGCAGTACTTCAGTTTTCTCTTGACCAGATAAAGAATAAAGTAGATGTAACAATCTACTTTAATGTAGGAACCCCCGAAGATAAAATATTTACTTTACAAGAGTCCATAGAGAAACTTCCAGAAGTGGCAGAAGTCACCTATACTACTGCCGATGAAGCTCTAAGTATATTCCGCTCACGACATGAGAATGATTATCCTACTATTCAAGCGTTAGATGAGATAGGGGAGAATCCTCTAGGAGCTTATTTAAACGTTCGAGCTAAAGAAGTATCTCAATACGAAAGTATCGCCAAGTTTCTAAAGTCTGATGATGCCCTAGTCCAAGGGACCTTATCTGTGATAGACAAGGTTAACTACTACCAGAATAAATTAGTTATAGAAAAACTAAATAAAGTAATAGATGGAGCACAGAGACTTGGATTTATCCTGACACTTATATTGGTGACAATTTCTATAATAATAACCTTCAACACTATTCGTCTGACAATATTCATATCAAAAGAAGAAATAGGTATTATGCGACTTGTGGGCGCGTCTAAGATGGCGGTCCGGGGTCCGTTTATGGTTGAGGGAGCGATGTATGGTGTAGTAGCTACAGTACTCACAATGTTCATACTTTTCCCAGCTACACTATGGTTTAGTAAAAATATGACGGGATTTCTAGGTATAGACTTAAAGAGTTATTATTTTTCTAACTTTATTCAGATATTCATAATAGTTCTTTTCTGTGGAATTTCACTTGGGGTTATATCTTCATTTTTAGCAATTAGAAAATATTTAAACAGATAATATGGCAAAAAAAATAGAGAAAGAAACAAAATATATTTTTGTTGTAGGGGGTGTTATATCAGGAGTTGGAAAGGGGATAACATCTTCTTCTCTAGCTCTAATACTTAAGAATAGAGGTCTCACTGTAACAGCAATAAAGATTGACCCATACATCAACGTAGATGCAGGCACTATGAACCCCACCGAGCACGGTGAGGTTTTCGTATTAGAGGATGGAGATGAAACAGATCAGGACATGGGTAACTACGAGAGATTTCTAGATATCAATCTATCTAGAGTTAACTACATGACAACAGGTAGAGTTTATCAGAGTGTTATCGAAAGTGAACGAAAGATGGAGTACAAGGGTAAGTGTGTAGAAGTGGTCCCACATATTCCTCATGAGGTTATAAGAAGAATCAAAGAAGGTGGAAGACTAGCTAACGCAGATATCGTCGTTGTTGAAGTAGGAGGGACAATAGGAGAATACCAAAACATGTTATTCCTCGAGGCTGCACGTATGATGAAGTTGGCGAATCCTAAAGATGTTCTGTTTGTTATGGTTTCTTATTTACCAACTCCAGGCAAGGTTGGAGAAATGAAGACCAAGCCAACCCAGCACGCAGTAAGAGCACTAAACGCATCTGGAATTCAGCCAGACATACTTATTGCTCGTGCAGATACCATGCTAGATGAAAAGAGAAAAGAAAAACTTTCTCTAAATTGCAACATGGCTCCTGACAGAGTTATTTCTGCTCCTGATGTAGATAGCGTTTATGATATCCCATTAAATTTTGAAAAAGAGAAACTCTCAGATAAAATCTGTGGCATTCTAAATGCTACCTGCAAGAAGCCAGATGTTAAGTCATGGAATGCTTGGAAGAATTTTGCTAAGCATGCTCACAATGGCAAGGAGAAGGTTAAGATTGCTATGGTTGGAAAATATTTCGAGACAGGAGATTTCATACTTTCTGATTCATACTTGTCAGTTATTGAAGCTATAAAATATTCTTCTTATGCAAACAACAGAAAGCCAGAAATCTCATGGCTTAACTCAGTTGATTTCGAAAAGGATCCTTCTAAACTAAAAGACTTAAAGAAATATGACGGAATAATTGTTCCTGGAGGTTTCGGTGCTAGAGGAGTAGAAGGGAAGTTGAAGGTTGCTAAATTCGCAAGAGAAAACAAGATTCCTTATCTAGGATTGTGTTACGGAATGCAGATGATGGTTATAGAATACGCACGAAATGTTCTAGGTCTTAAGGATGCTAATACTAAGGAGGTTAATCCAAGTTCTAAATATACAGTGATAGACATAATGGAATCACAGAAAGAAAATATCATAAATAATCGCTATGGAGGCTCCATGAGACTAGGGGGATATAAGGCAGTTTTAAAGGATGGCTCAATCGCAAAAGAGGCCTATGGCAAGAAAGAAGTAGTAGAACGACATAGACACCGCTACGAGGTGAATCCTCTCTATATAGAGCAATTAGAGGCCAAGGGACTGGTGTTTTCAGGTAGGTCTCCCGAAGGGCATCTTATGGAGATAGCTGAATTGCCTAGGAAGGTTCATCCATTTTATCTAGGTACTCAATTTCATCCAGAATTCCTAGCTCATCCACTTCATCCGCACCCACTATTCTCAGAATTCATAAAGGCAACCATAAAGAATAAAAAATAAGAAAACAAAAAAGAGATTCATTGAATCTCTTTTTTGTAAGGTCGAATATGTTATCTTGTTGATGATTTAGAAATGTCTTCCTGGGCCACCAAACCCTTTACCTCCTACTCCTAGTTCATCCATGATCTCTCTTGCTCCTTCTTTATCTCCAGCTTCCATTAGTTTATGAGCTTCAACCATTTTGTTGAACTTAGCTTCGGTTATATCGTCTGCCATAGGGCTACCCTCTGTAAGTTTTAAGAATGCTTGATAGTCACCAGATTCCATTATCTTTTCCATTTCCTCATGATGAGCTCCACGTCCTTTTCTCATTGCTTCATGCATAGCATCCATATCTACGCCAGCTTTTTCTAGTACAGTTCTAGCTTCCTCATTAGCAGTGCTTCTTATTTCGAAGGCTTGCTTAATAGCACTTTGTTCTTCTGTGCTGAAGCTTTTATAAGTTTCGCTATCCCATACTGGTCCACCGAAGGCATATAGTGCTCCTCCAGAAAACAATATTCCTATAGCTAGTGCCGGAATTAAATACTTTGATTTTTTCATAATATTAGTTGTTAACTTTTAATCTATTGGTGGAGTCGTACGTTCTCCACATATATTAATACGAAGATTAAAAGAATTTCTTTCATCTGGTGTTTGTTGCTTTCTTTTCTGCCACATACCCATACCAGCTAGCTCCAACTTCTTTATCCCACAGGCTTCAAATGTTGACTCTTCTATGTTGCCTATACCTATTAAACCTATTTTCTCTCCTATGCTTACTTGTTCTTCATAGGTGTCTTCGCCTTCAGAGAAGGTAACCTGCCAGTCCTTACCCTCAGGGTCTTTTATTATTATTTTATTGTCTTTTACTGATTGAACTTCTCCAACAAGTAGCCCTTCTCCTGGTCTCTGCCAAGACATGTGTTGCATCCTCTCTACATCAGGGTTGAATCTACCCATTTTCTTATCTAAGAAATATCCACTTCCTGCAGTATAAAGTGCTATACCTAGCAACAGACTCACTGTAGTCATAGATAGTATAAGTATAGGCATTTCATACTTATATCCTTTCCTAGTTATTCGAATCTCTTTATATAAGAAATATATAAAAATTATAAATATTATTATCCAAACAAATGGGAACGTATCTAGTGTATTAGTCATAGTTTCTCTGTGTAACCTTGGGCCTGGGGGAGCTATTCTCTGAAAATTGCTGAATTTAAATATTATTGAAGATACTGCGATTGATCCTATAAGTGTAGTTAATAC
>JAGORC010000007.1:22615-27849 GCA_018063015.1 Minisyncoccota bacterium | reverse complement strand
AAAGTGTTTGGTGGGCATTAGGAGAAATGAATAAGAAAGAGCTTCTGTATGAGGGAGTCCGGGTGCTTGCTTACTGTCCACGATGTGAGACACCAATAGCAAATTCAGAAATTGCCATGGATAACAGCTATAAAGATATAACTGATATTTCTGTTTATGTGAAGTTCAAATTAACAAATGAACCAAACACATATCTTCTCGCATGGACTACTACTCCTTGGACCCTTCCAGGGAATACTGCTATAGCAATAAACAAAGATATTGATTACGTGTTTTTTTCTTACGAAGGAGCTACCTACATATCTGCAAAAGAATTCTTTATAAAAGATAAAAAGTTTTCATTTGAAAAAGAAAAAGCAGAAATCATAAAAGAAGTTAAAGGTAGTGAGTTGGTTGGGCTTTCTTATGAACCAGTTTTTTCTTATTTTAAAGACAAGGAAGTTTCTAAAAATCCAAATATTTGGAAAGTTTGGCATGCGGACTTCGTTAACGTAGAGCAGGGAACAGGAATTGCTCATGAAGCTCCAGCCTTCGGTGAAGACGATATGGTGCTTGCTCAAAAGAATAATATTCCGTTTATAAAACATGTTAATCCAGATGGAACATTTATAGATGAAGTAGAAGATTTCAAAGGGTTAAAAGTAAAACCAAAAGAAGACCACCAGAAGACTGACATTGAAGTAATAAAACATCTTGCCCACAAGGGGGCATTGTTTGCAAAAGAGAAAATAATCCACTCATATCCACACTGCTGGCGCTGTGAGACACCTCTACTTTATTATGCGCTACCTTCTTGGTTCGTTAGTATTCAGAAAATAAAGAAAGAAATGCTCAAAGATGCAGAAAGCATGAATTGGATACCTGAGTATCTAAAGGAGGGAAGATTTAAGAACAGCATGGAGAATGCTCCTGATTGGACAATATCTAGAAATAGATATTGGGCAAGCCCACTTCCTATATGGAAGTCCCATGATGGGAAAATACTTTTTGTAAATTCTCTTGAGACTTTAAGAAAGCATACCAAGAAGTCTGGTAACAAATATTTGGTAATGCGTCATGGAGAAGCAGACCATAATCTACTAGGTATGGCCTCATCTGATCCTAATGAACCCGTACACCTAACAGAGAAAGGAAAGGAACAAGTAAAGGCTAAGATTGACGAACTAAAGAACCAAGGGGTAGAGATAATAGTTACTTCTCCTTTTGTTCGTACTAGAGAAACAGCTCAGCTTATAAAAGAGAGTTTAAATATTTCGGACTCAAACTATTTTATTGACGAGAGACTTCGAGAGATAGATATAGGAGTTTACAACAAGGGAACCTGGGCTAAGTTTCATGAAGATTATCCAAAAACAAAAGAGAATTTCTTTATAGCTCCAGAGGGAGGTGAATCTTATGCTCAAGTTAAGGGATGGATGATGAATTTCATAAACGACCTTGAGATAAAATACAAAGGTAAAAAGATTCTAATAGTTACTCATGGTGGACCAGCATGGCTACTTCTAGCGGGGGCTCATGGATACGATGCTGAGAACACTCTGGATATGGTTAGACATAAGAAAGATTTTCATTACTTCGAGAATGCTGAGTTTATGGAAGTTCCATATGTTACATTCCCTCACAATGAGAATTGGGAACTAGATATGCACAGACCATACATCGACCATATAATCTTAGAAGACGAGAACGGCACTTCGTATTACAGGATTCCAGAAGTTATAGATTGTTGGTATGAATCAGGATCTATGCCTTTTGCTCAGGACCACTATCCATTCGAAAGACCTAACTGGAAGAAAGAAAATTTCCCTGGAGGATTTGTTGCTGAGTATATTGCTCAAACTAGAACTTGGTTTTATTACACGCATGTTGTTTCTTCAGTTTTATTTGGTAAGGCACCGTTTGAAAATGTTGTGACCACTGGAACCGTACTTGCAGAGGATGGCCAGAAAATGTCCAAGTCTAAGAATAATTTTCCTGACCCATGGATTATATTTAACAAATATGGAGTGGATGCGCTTAGGTTCTACTTGATGTCTTCTTCTGTAATGAAAGGTGAGGACTTCAATTTCTCTGAGAAAGGTGTGCAAGATGTCACCAATAAAATAGTAAACAGACTAGATAACGTTGTAGCTTTTTATGAATTATACAGAGACAAGAGTATTGAAAAAGATGATAATCCAAGTTCTGAAAATGTTCTAGATACATGGATAGTTTCTAGACTAGGAGAGACATTAGAAAGTGTTACTTCTGGAATGGAATCATATGACATGGTTTCTGGGACTAGACCTATAGAGGGTTTGATAGAGGATTTATCTACTTGGTACCTTCGTCGTTCACGAGAGCGAATCAAGGAAGGTGACAAGGAAGCAAAACAAACTATGTATTTTGTTTTGAAAAACTTAGCCAAGATGCTTGCCCCATTCACTCCCTTTATAGCAGAAGATGTATGGCAGAAGTTAAAAAATGAAAAAGATGTAGAAAGTGTGCACTTAGCAGAGTGGCCTGAAGTTATAAAGTTTAATAAAGATATATTAACAAGCATGCAGTTAGTCAGAGATATATGTAATGTTGGCAACATGCTTCGCAAGAAAGAAAATGTACCTCTACGTCAGCCATTAGCTACTCTATATATAGACAAAGAAGTAAATAAAGAATATGAAGAAATAATAAAAGATGAGTTGAATGTAAAGAGTTTAGAGAAAGGAGAAGAAATATCTTTCGACATGAAAATAACCGAAGAATTAAAACAAGAAGGTATGTATAGAGAATTTGTTAGAGCTGTGCAGGATGTAAGAAAAGAAGAAAACAAAAAGCCAGATGATATAGTTGTATTAAACGTTGAAACTGATAGTAGTGGAAAGGATTTGATAAATAAATGGCAGTCTCAAATATCTAAGATTGTCGGGGCCAAGGAAGTAGTGTTTGTAGAGAATTCAGGGAAGGAAGTAAAGATAGATACTATAGTATTTAAAATATCACTAGAATAATGAAAGAAGAGCAATGTTATGGAGTAATTCCAGTTATAAAAGATGAAGAATATAAATTCTTGATTCTTTTGCATACTGGGCTTGAGAACAACTGGAGCTTTCCTAAGGGTCATGTGGAAGATAGCGAGACACCAATCCAAACCGCACTGAGAGAACTCGAAGAAGAAACAGGAATAAAAGATGTTGAAATCTTAGATTTACCCATTCTTAATGAAGAATATTCTATTACTAGAAATGGTGAAAGAAAGTTAAAGAAGAATGGGTATTTTATAGGTTTTGTTAAGGATGTGAATATAGCTATTCAAGAAGGAGAAATACAAGAAAGTAAGTGGCTTACATATGATGAAGTTATGAAAGAAATAACCTACAGAGAAAGAAGAGAAGTATTACAGCAGGCAAAGGAGTACTTAGAACAATATGAACGAAGAAAATAGAAAATTAGTAATGTTTGATTTTGATGGAGTGCTGGTTAACACCATCGACTGGTCGTTTGATTTACATAAAGAACACAATCCTCTCTTTACCAGAGAGAAGTTTAATTCCTTCACACTCGGCAACTTCCTAGATGGTATGGAAAAGGCAGTGAAAGAAGATAACCATGTAGTCCCTAGTGATTGGGGAGCAAGGTATAGTGAAAATTTACTACATCTGTCTATCGAAGATATATTAAGGAATTCAATAATCAAACTATCTGGTAGATATATATTGGCTATAGTTTCTTCGTCTTCAAATCAGTATATTGAAGAATTTATAAATAAGGAAAAAATAAGTGAATGCTTCAGTGACATATCTGGAGCAAATATTCACAAGAGCAAGGTAGTTAAGATAAAAAGTCTTTTAGATAAATACTCAATAGATCCAAGTAATGCAGTCTTCATAACTGACACGCTAGGGGATGTAAGGGAAGCAAATGAGTGCGGTGTTTCATCTATAGGTGTTCTATGGGGACAACATGACAAAGCTACAATATCTAAAGGCAACCCAGCTATAATAATAGAGAATCCGCAGGATTTATTAGAGGCAGTGGAAGATGTGTTAAAATAGAGGAATGGAAGGATCAATTTTTTTCAATGAAAATAATGAGGGGCAGTTTAATGAATTTAAAAGCAAGATAAACGAAAAGGCTAGTATTTACAAGGGAGTGATAGAAAGCTTCAAGAGTGAATCCGCTTTATCTGAAAAGTTTAAATCATATCAAGACGAAATAGATTCTGAAGCCTTTTTGTGTGTAACTAGAGTTGGAGAGTTGAAGAGTCTTATAGAAAAACAAAACAAGAATAACAAAGCTATTTTAAAGAAAGGAGTAGATGGTCTTTTTAGCCCAGCTTTAAAGTCCATGGATATACAACTAGAGATAACTAAAATCTCTTTAGACGCGACACCTTATGATGTTATGGAAGAAAAGCATATTGAAATGCAGAAAAGAATTGAAAATCTATCAAAATTTTCAAATAATAATCCTGAATTTAAAAAAGAAATTGATTTATTAAGAGAAGAATACACAACAGCACTAGAGGATATGTTTAATGCAAAAGATGATCAATTCCATCAATTAAGAGATTTGTTCGAAAAGTATAAAGCTGAACAAACACACTCTACCACTATGGGTAGTGGCAATTCTATAAGTAACCAAATAGATCAAGCAGAAAAGTCAGATTCTTACTTCAATTCAGAAATATTTAAACTAATAGACGGGTTCGAATTTAACTGTAGAGAGATATTACACAAGGCCATGGAAGAATTAAATGCTGAACGCAATAACAATAATTAGAATTCTATGAAAAAAGTATTTATAGTACATGGATATGGGGGGGAGCCTAATGGTGGATGGAGACCATGGCTTATGGGTAAATTAGCTAAATTAGATATATGGGCATGTGCGCTTGCTATGCCTAATGCAGATAATCCAAAAAAGGATGAATGGGTAAAAGAGCTCAATCATTTAATAAAAGAACCAAATGAAGAAATATTCCTTGCAGGACATTCACTTGGGGTTCCGACACTTTTAAGATATGTAGAAAGTTTACCAGAAGGAAGTCGAATAGGCGGAATGGTTTTAGTTTCTGGAATAATTCATAAAGTCCCAGGCAAAGAAAGATACGAACCCATTAATCATTTTTACGATTCACCATTTAATTTTGAATATATAAAGAAAGTTTGTGATAAATTTGTTGTTATTCACGGATCTAATGACGCGAATGTTCCTTTCTCTCAAGCTGAAGAATTATCAAAGGAACTTTCCTGCGA
>JAGORC010000007.1:0-22515 GCA_018063015.1 Minisyncoccota bacterium | reverse complement strand
ATGATAGTTCTAAGGATTCTGTATCACCTTGGATATATTGGGGAGGATGGTATAGCTAACAACCTAACTAAATCCCCATTAGAGAAGGATCTAGTGTTTGAAGTATCTAAGAAGAGAGCCAATATTCTAAGAGAGATAAATAAAGCCCTAAGAGAGACACAACTCTAGTCTCCGTTCAAAAATCTTCTGTCTAATGTTATAATCTTATAATGTCATTCGAAGAAGATAGAAATAGGTTAAACAGGCTAGAGGAGCTCAAGAACAGCCTTTTTAGTAAGAACTTCAAGGTGAAGATAGAGCATCACGATACTTTCTCCAACCACGAGAAGAGAGAAGTTCCAGATTCATGGGAGAGGACATCTACTAAGAGCAATCTAGGAGAAAAGATATTTATGAAAACTTCTGTTTTTAAGAAATTCTTTATTGCATCTATTTTCTTTTTTATACTAGCTGTAGGGTATGCTGCTTATATGTTTCTAGCAGGAGGTAATACTGTATCTAACGACAATATAGAAATTTCAGTCTTAGGTAATGCTTTCACGGCAGGAGGGGAAGAGTTACCGCTCCAGATAAGTGTCATCAATAAAAACAATTCTTCGCTTGAGTTAGTTGATTTGATAATTGAGTATCCAAAGAGTTCCTCTGAAGGTCTTCCAGAAGACAAAGAAAGAATTCGTCAGTCTCTAGGAGCCATACCAGGAGGTGGCATAAGGAATGAGAATGTTAAGCTAACACTGTTTGGAGAGCAGGGAAGCAGTAGGAGTATAAAGATTTCAATAGAATACAGAGTTGAAGGTTCAAACGCAATTTTTATAAAAGATAAAATATACGATGTTTCAATAAGTTCTTCACCGATTGATTTGATAGTTGAGGGTCCAAATGAAATAAGTCCCAACCAAGATGTAAACCTTACTGTTAAAACAACTCTAAATGCTACCAAGTCAGCTTCTGATATGTTGCTTCGCATAGATTATCCTGTTGGATTTAAGTTTGTGGAAGCTACCCCTAAGCCTGCTTATGGTAATAATGTATGGGATTTAGGAGACTTAGCTCCTGGGGCACTGCACAGTATAGATATAGTAGGTAAGATGGTGGATGTGTTTGATGGAGAAGAGAAAACATTTAGAATCTGGAGTGGATCTCAGTCAGATACAGACAAGGCCCAGATAGGCATAGTGTTTAATTCTCTAGGGCATACAGTCCTCATCAAGAAGCCTTTCATAGAAGCACGACTTCTAGTAAACGGAATTTATCAGAGCGACTACTCAGTAGATTCAAAAGGTGAAATCAGAGCTGACATAGAATGGGTAAACAACCTAGATACAAAAGTAAATGATCTCAAGATTCAAGCCAAGATTACAGGCAACTCAGTTGATAGAAAGACAATAACCTCTGATACCGGATTCTATAGTTCGTCTACCGATACTATTATCTGGGACAAGAATTCTAATTCTGAACTTATTGAAGTTAACTCAGGAGACGCAGATTCTGTGTCGTTCTCTTTCTCTCCGATATCATCTCTATCTTCTAATTTAATAACTGACCCTTCTGTAACCATAGAGGTTTCTATTTCAGCTAAGCAACCAATAGAAGGAAATATTCTAAAGGAGTTAAAGAATTCAGAAATAAAAGTAGTGAAAATAATTTCAGACGTTGGACTTGCAGCTAAGGCGCTCTACTTCTCAGGACCTTTCTCTAACACTGGTCCAATACCACCAAAGGTAGAACAAGAAACCACATACACTGTTGTCTGGACAATAACCAACACCAGTAACAATATTTCTAAGGCGTCTGTCCGATCAACTCTTCCACCTTGGGTTAAGTTTGTGGGTAATACATCTCCATCAAGCGAAGACGTAAGCTACAACGCTTCTACTAAAGAGATAGTATGGAACGTAGGCAAGATTCCAAAAGGGACAGGAATAACAACAGCAGGGAGAGAGGTTGCTTTCAAGATTGCCTTCTTGCCTTCCTTGTCACAGGTAAACAATCAGCCAGTTATCATAAATGATGCTGTTTTGACTGGGTTCGACGACTTTGCTAATGTAAATGTAAGAGTTAATAAGAATTCGTTAAACACAAGACTTGCCAATGACCCTCTCTTCCCAGAAGGAGGTGATAGAGTCACAGAATAACTATGAAAAATGAATCAAAAGAAAATGAATTAATGGACAAGATAGTATCGCTTTGCAAGAGGCGAGGTTTCGTGTTCCAAGGTTCTGAGGTGTATGGAGGATTAGGAGGAACATACGACTTCGGCCACCTAGGACTTGCGCTTAAAAATAATATTAAGAATTCTTGGTGGAAGAAATTCGTCGAGAGTCGTGAGGACATGTATGGAGTTGATGCGGCTATCCTTATGCGTCAGGAAGTCTGGCAAGCGTCAGGACACGTAGCAGGATTTGCTGATCCTATGGTTGAGTGTGAAAAATGTAAGAGTAAATGGAGAGCTGATCAAATAGAAAATAAAGAAAAGTGTGCAAGTTGTGGTGGTAAGCTAGGAGAAGTTAAGAAATTCAACATGATGTTTGCTACCAAGGTAGGTGCATCAGAGGATTCTTCTGCCACTTCATACTTACGTCCAGAGACGGCACAGGGAATGTTTGTAAACTTTAAAAATGTGGTAGATGCATATCATCCCAAGCTTCCATTCGGTCTTGCTCAGATAGGTAAGGCATTTAGAAATGAAATAACCCCACGCGATTTTCTATTTCGTCAGAGAGAATTCGAACAGATGGAGATAGAATATTTCGTAAGACCAGATGATTGGCAAAAATATTTTGAATATTGGAAGGATGAAATGACAGAATGGATGGATAGTGTTGGCATAAATATGGGTAAAGTCCATGAACTTGAAGTAGGGGATGACGATAGAGCTTTCTATTCTAAGAGGACAGTGGACTTCGAATTCGACTATCCTTTCGGAAAGAAAGAACTCTTTGGCCTAGCATACAGAACTAACTACGATCTAGGAGTTCACAAGCTTGAATATATTGATGAAGAAAATAAATCTAAAATGGTTCCCCATGTGATAGAACCTTCATTTGGTGTTGATAGAGCTTTCTTGGCAGTCCTGCTGTCAGCTTACAGAGAAGACGAAAAAGATGAAGAGGTGAGAGCATATTTGAAATTTAAACCTTCTATTGCACCAGTTATTTGTGCTGTTTCTCCTCTTCTTAAGAATAAATCTGAATTGGTAAATTATGCACGAGAGAAAGTCTTTGCCCCACTTAAGAATGAGTTTGGACGTGTTGCATGGGACGATAACGGAAACATAGGCAAGAGATACAGAAGACAGGATGAAATAGGAACACCCTTCTGTATTGTTATAGACTTTGACACCCTAGAAGACGATACTGTTACTGTAAGAGATCGTGATACGGGAGCACAAGAAAGAGTAAAGACAGAAGACTTGCAAAAATATATAAAAGATAGATTAAACTAAGTATGAATAAAGGAGTTGATTATGTAGGAGTTTCCGTTTCATATATGTGTCATGACGGGAAGGGCAATTTCCTATTAAATAAACGAAGTAAAAATTGTCGTGATGAACATGGCACTTGGGATTTTGGTGGAGGTGGTTTAGATTTTGGGTATAGTGTTGAGGATTTAATGAAGAAAGAATTAATGGAGGAATATTGTATTTCACCTTTAAACTATGAGTTTCTAGGTTACTTAGATATATTTAGAAAAATAGACGGTAAAAATACCCATTGGATAAGTTTAGAATTCTTAGTAGAAGTTGATAGAGAAAAAGTCAAAAATGGTGAACCCCATAAATTTGATGAGTTGGGTTGGTTTAGGTTAGATAATCTCCCAACCCCCGCTCACTCATCGCAGTTGGTGTTATTAGATAAGTTTAAAGATAAATTAAAAAAATTCTATGAAATTTAGTAAAAAGGTTTTAAAAAACGGACTTAGAGTAGTAACTGTGCCGATGAAGGACAACCCTACTGTAACTGTCCTAGTGCTTGTTGGTACTGGGAGTGATTATGAAGACAAGAAGGTTAACGGGATTTCACATTTTCTAGAACACATGTGCTTCAAGGGTACAGTTAAACGTCCCACTGCACAATCAATAGCTCACGAACTAGATTCTCTAGGTTCTATATATAATGCCTTTACTGATCACGAAATGACTGGCTACTATGCAAAAGCTGATGCCAAGCATTTCAAACAAGTTTTCGATGTAATATCAGATATTTACTTGAACTCTACATTACCAGAACAAGAAATACAAAAAGAAAAAGGTGTAATAGTAGAAGAAATAAATATGTATGAAGACATGCCTCATCGTCATGTACACGATGTGTTAGACGAACTTATGTATGGAGACCAGCCAGCAGGGCGCAATGTTGCTGGAACTAAAGAGATAGTTAAGAGCTTAACTAGAAATGATTTTATAAAATATAAAAAAGATCACTATGTAAGTAGTGCAACCACAATAATAGTTGCTGGTAAGGTTACAGAGAAAGAAGTTCTAAGTTTGGTATCGAAATACTTTAAAGATGTTCCTCTATCTAAGAAGTCTTCTAAAGTAAAAACAAAAGAGCTACAGAAAAAGCCAGAATTATTTATCAAACACAAGGCTACTGATCAAACTCACTTTGTTATTGCTCTTAGAGCTTTTGATTTGTTCGACAAGAGGGCTATGACGCTAGGAGTACTTGGGGCTGTGCTTGGGGCAGGGATGAGTTCTAGGCTTTTTATAAAACTAAGAGAAGAGATGGGTGTCGCTTATTATGTAAATGCCTATTCGGATTTATCACTTGACCATGGAATGTTTAAGATATCAGCTGGAGTATCAAACGATAGGGTGCTTGAAGTAATAGAAGAGATACTTAAGGAGTGTAAGAAGCTGACTACAGATCTAGTTAGTGAAGAAGAACTAAGAAAAGTTAAATCTCTAATAATAGGCAACACTAAACTATCTTTTGAGGCTACAGATGATATAGCCAACTATTTCGGTAGGCAGGAAATTCTTAAGAAAGAAATGAAGACCATAGAAGAACGAGCAAAGGAGGTAGAGAAAGTCACTTCCAAAGATATTCAAAAGCTAGCAAGGGAAATATTTAAAAAAGAGTCTCTCAACTTGGCTTTAATAGGACCATTTACAGACAAGTCTAAATTTCTAAAAATCCTACAGTTCTAAAAATAAGTATTGTGTGTTATTATGTTTCTATGACTACAGGGAATAATACAAATTCCATCTCAATCTCGAACGGAACCATAGTTCGTTTTTTCCTCATAATGTTGGGTTTTTTCTTGATATGGTACTTAAGAGACCTGATGCTTATTATCCTTACGTCCATAGTATTGGCATCGTTCGTAGAGTCGGTTGTCCCTTATCTTAAGAAGATGAGGCTAGGCAGAGCTTTCGGAGTAGTTTTACTGTATGCATTGGTGTTGTTTTTCATGGCTGGACTGTTTTATCTTTTTGCTCCACTTCTTATAACAGAAGTTCATAATTTCTCTGTGTTCTTGTCTTCTTATATCCCTGACTCAGAGCTTCTGAATTATTTTCAAAATGATGCATTTGCTGGAGCAAAGGATATAGTAGCCAACCTAACTCACAGTTTATCTCTAACCAGCTTGCTCGATACTTCTAAAGCATTTATAACCAACCTTTCGGCTGGATTCTTTCAGACACTTGCTGTTGCTTTCGGAAACATATTTAACCTTATACTTATAATAATCATATCCTTCTACCTTTCAATTCAGGAAAACGGAATAGAGAATTTCTTGAAAATAATTCTTCCTTCAAAATACGAAAGCTATGCAGTCGATCTATGGAGTCGCTCTAAGAGGAAAATTGCACTTTGGCTTAGGGGTCAGTTGCTTATTAGTTTGATCATAGGAGTGTTGACCTATCTTGTACTTTCACTTCTGTCGGTGAACTATGCTCTTTTGCTCGCTATTATCGCTGGGATAATGCAACTCATCCCTTATGGATTACTAATAGCTCTTATTCCTGCGGTGGCATTTTCTTATTTATCTGAGGGGCTATCTAGTGCGCTTATGGTTGCTGGAGCTTACTTTATAATTCATCAATTTGAATCATTCCTTTTCACGCCTTTAATAATAAAGAGAGTTACTGGGTTATCTCCACTTGTAGTAATACTTGCGATACTTGCTGGTTTTCAGCTTGGCGGATTCTGGGGGTTAATACTCTCTATTCCTTGTGCAGTTTTCATTATGGAATTGATAAGTGATATTGAGAAACGCAAAACAGGAGTAAAGATCGAATCATGAGCCATAAAAATTTCTATATAACCACAACACTTCCTTATGTAAATTCAGATCCCCATATTGGATTTGCCATGGAGATAGTGCGAGCAGATGTGATAGCTAGGGCCAAGAAGCTAGAAGGGTTTAATGTATTCTTCAATACAGGGACAGATGAGCACGGCCAGAAACTATTTGATGCTGCCAAGAATAAAGGAATGGATGTACAAAAATATGTAGATTCTTATGCAGAGAAGTTTAAGGATCTGAAAGGAGTGCTAAACATAAGCGACGATGTTCACTTTATTCGTACTACTGATGAACATCACATAAAAGCTGCTCAAGAATTCTGGAAAAGATGTAAAGAAAATGGATATATCTACAAGAAGAACTATCAGGCAAAGTATTGTGTAGGTTGCGAATTAAACAAAACAGACTCTGAGCTAAATGAAGAAGGGGAATGTCCTATTCATCCTAACAATAAAATAGAGCTAATAGATGAAGATAACTATTTCTTTGAATTTTCTTCATTCCAAGGAAAGTTACTTCAATTATATGAGTCAAATCCTACTTTCGTTATACCTGACTTTCGATTCAACGAGATAAAAGCCTTTGTAAAAAACGGGTTAGAAGATTTCTCAATCTCTAGATTAAAGAGCAAGATGTCTTGGGGTGTGCCAGTACCAGATGATCCAGATCATGTTATGTATGTATGGTTTGATGCTCTTGTGAACTATATATCAACACTAGGATGGCCAGAGGACAAGCACAGCTTTGATAAATTTTGGGCAGATAAGGATACACTAACTGTTCAGTATTGTGGTAAAGATAACCTTCGTCAGCAATCAGCTATGTGGCAGGCGATGCTTATGGCTGCTGATTTACCAAACACCAAGCAGATAGTTATTAATGGATTCATTACAGGAGAAGGAGGAGTGAAGATGTCTAAATCGATAGGTAATGTTATTAATCCTATTGATATAGTGAATGCTTATGGAACAGATGCTCTGCGATATTTCTTACTTAGAGAATTATCCCCATTTGAAGATAGTCCGTTTACTATAGAACGATTCAAGGAGTCTTATAATGCAAATCTAGCAAATGGATTAGGTAATTTAGTTAGTAGGGTTTTAACTATGGCAGAGAATAATAATGTAAAAGCTAGAGATATTGATATGGAATCTTTCGAGAAACTTTCATTGAAGCAGTCACATTTTCTAGATGAGTTCAAAACCAATGAAGCTATGAACGATATCTGGCATAAAATTTCTGAAGCGGATACCTTAATACAGGTGAAGCAACCTTTTAAATTAGTAAAAACAGATTTTGAAAAAGCAGAAGTTGAAATAAAAACTTTACTCCAGCTACTTATTGAAATTTCTGTAAAGCTAAGACCTTTTCTTCCGGAAACCTCAAAAAAGATAGAAGAATTAATTAAAGAAAACAAGAAACCAGAAACCCCATTATTCCTAAGGAAAGATTAATTTATGCCTAAATATATAGATATACATTCACATGTGAATTTTCAAGCTTTTGACGAAGATAGAGATGCTGTTATTAAACGAGCATTAGAAAGTGATACTTGGGTAATAAATGTAGGAACTCAGATTGATACATCTCGCAAAGCAGTTGAAATGACTAACGAATATGAAGAAGGTGTGTATGCAATCATAGGACTTCATCCAATACATACAGGAGCATCGTATCATGATGAGAAGGAATTAGGAGAGGGTGGTAAAGAATTTACTTCTCGTGGAGAAGTTTTCAGTAAGGATGATTATAGAACCCTTCTTCAAAACAAGAAAGTAGTAGCAATAGGGGAATGTGGGCTCGATTATTATAGATGCGACAAGGAATCAATAGAAAAACAAAAAGAAGCATTTATTGCTCAGATAGAATTGGCTAATGAGTTTAATAAACCATTAATGCTCCACATAAGAAACAATCCACAAAATAAAACTTACGATGCTTATTTAGATTCTTTAGAGTTACTGAAGAAGCATGCAAAGGTAAAGGGTGATGTGCACTTTTTTGCTGGAAATTTAGAACACGCCAAGGCATTTAATGATTTTGGATTCACACTATCTTTTACAGGAGTTATAACATTTACCAGTGATTATGACGAAATCATTAAAAATACCCCACTTAATATGATAATGACAGAGACAGATTCCCCATATGTAACCCCCGTGCCTTATAGAGGCAAGAGGAATGAGCCATCTTACGTAAGAGAAGTAGTAAAGAAGATAGCAAAGGTAAAAGGCCTTGAAGAAGAAGAGGTGGCTCAGGCTGTTATTGATAATGCTAAGAGAGTCTTTACATTATAAGGAGATTCTGCTAATATCTAGCCTATGCAAGAAATGGAAAATAACGCCCAAAATAAAGGAGAAGGAAGAGTTTATGAACTCGGGTATCTTCTAGTTTCTACTCTATCTGAGGAGAACGTACCAGCTGAATATGGTAATTTAAAGGAACTTATCTCATCTTTAGGTGGAGAGGTTGTAGCTGATGAAATGCCTAGAATGATAAACCTAGCTTACACCATGGACAAGGTATGGAAGAACAACAGAACTAGATTCGACAATGCTTACTTTGGATGGATAAAATTTGAAATCAACCCAGAGAAAATAGCAGACATAAAAGCTAAGCTTGCTCTAAACGAGAATCTAATCAGATCTCTTCTAATCAAAACTGTTAAAGAAAACACTATTGCTTCAAAGAGATTTGTTCATAAGGATATGGGCAAGAGAAAGGTATATACAGTTAAGAAAGAAGGGGAAGAAGAAGTTCCAGTAGAAATAAACAAAGAAGAAATCGACAAGGAGATCGAAGCATTGGTTTCTGCATAATTAAACTAATATGTATTTAAACAAAGCAATTGTAATAGGAAATCTTACTCGCGACCCAGAATTAAGAGCCCTTCCAACAGGTATAAAGGTTTGTACTTTTTCCTTGGCTACTAACAGAGTTTGGAAAGATAAAAATGGAGCTAAGCAAGAAGCAGTAGATTATCACAATGTTGTAGTATTTGGCAGACAAGCAGAAACTGTTGCTCAATATATGAAAAAGGGTAATTCAATTTTAGTTGAAGGTCGAATGCAAACAAGAAGTTGGGACGACAAGAACAGTGGAGAGAAGAAATACAGGACTGAAATTGTCGCCGATAGAACACAATTTGGTCCAAGAGGGGGAAGCCCATCACCTGTAGGGGATACGAAAGATTCTCAAGCAGCAGCACCAAACGATGATTTAGATTCAATTGAGTACCCAGAAGAAGATATTAACCCAGAAGATATACCATTTTAATTAAAAACATATGAAACAAGATTACTTTTCAGCAAACAATATAAAATACATAGATTATAAGGACGTTGATATTCTAAAGAAATTCCTTAATCCCAGTGGTAAAATAATGAGCCACAAGAGAACAGGAGTTACTTCTAAGAATCAGAGAGCTCTTACTCAAGCAGTGAAGAACGCTAGATTCCTAGGATTACTTCCTTTCGTAGCTAAATAAAAAACAAAACAAAAAATCCCCTGATAAGGGGATTTTTTGTTTTAATAGGTTATTAACTTAAGCTCTTTCTACGTATTCACCCGTCTCTGTGTTAACACGTATAGTATCTCCTTCTTCTATGAACATTGGGGCGTTTAATGTTGCTCCGTTTTCAAGTACGATAACTTTGTTTCCACCCTTTGCTGTATCTCCTCTTACTGCAGGAGGGGCTTCCTTCACCTTAAATTCCATTTTTATTGGTAAGCTTATTTTGATTGTTCGCTCTTCTCCATCGTTGTCCCAAATTAGGGCAGTAACATTGGAATTTTCTTTAAGGAATTTGCCTGTATCGCCGATTATGCTTTCTTCTAGTTGGAATCTTTCTCTTGGATTCTCTGGGTTAGCGAACCAGTATTCGCCGCGGTTGTGATATAAGAATTTAACTTCACGTTTCAATATGTCTGCTTCGTCGGCCATGTCAGAAACATGGAAGGTTGCAGCGAATGTCTTACCACTGATTAAACTTTTAAGTTTTACCTGGTTTTGAGGCTTTCTTTGTTGAGTTCTAGCAACGTGACTCTCTACCACTTCACAGGGTTCATCGTTATGGATAATTATCTTTTTCTCACGAATTTCGTTATATTCAAGCATTTCGCTATTCTACACTAAAGATAATTTTTTTCAAATCCTTTACAAAAAATTAAAATATAGTAAAGTCATAATGTTCTTCAATACAATTTAACAATGGAAAGCAAACAAGAGCCCAAGGAACCACTTGGTCGGAGAATTTTAGGTGTTCTAATGGTTGCGAGAGATATAATATTGATTCTCGCATTCATCGCCCTACTTCTCTTGTCAGGAAGCTCCGAATAACTACTTGAGATCCCCATTTTGACGGGGATCTTTATTTTTTATATACATTAATATATCTTTTGTAACTTTCGGAATAGTTTGATTCCCATTTATAATTTTTATTATCTTTAGTTTTTTATAGTAATTTACTGTTTTACCTACTTGATCTTTGTGCCATTTTATTCTTTTTGCTACGTATTTTTTATCATCGACATTTCTTTGTCGTATAAGAGATCGTTTATAAACTTCTTTGTCTGGTAGGGTAATGTAGAATACTAAAATTTCTTCTTTTCTTTGGTCCATTAATTTCTTCAATAATTGCGCCTCTGGTTTTAGCCTTCCCCCTAAAAAAAGTAGATTTTTATTTTTTGGCTTATTTTTTATTTCTTCTATTAGGAATTTTTGCAACAATGCAGTAGGTAAAGGTTTTCCTTTGCCTGCTGTGCGTCTAGCCCAGTCACCATTTTTAGACTTTTCTTTCATTAGTTTTCTGGTGTAGGTTCCAGTCTCAACTGATTTTAAAGCATATTTGCTCTTTAATATTTCTGCTTGTGTATCCTTACCAGAAGCTATCATTCCTAGAAGGACTATGTTAAAACCTAGTTTTTTCATGATAGAGACATTCTATTACAATAACCTTGATTATTCAAGGGAAATTTTGTATCCTTATATTATGCAAGGTTATACTTTTGTATTTTTTGGAATAATTGGCTCAGGAAAGGGTACTCAAATGGAGCTCCTTAAGAAGTACGTCCACGAAAAGGACGGCAAGGAATCAGTCTATGCTTATCCTGGAGCTGAATATAGGAAGCTAATAGAAGGAGATAGTTTTACAGGAAGCTTAGTGAAGGACTCATACATGAGAGGTGAATTACAGCCAGACTTCCTTACTACATCTATTGTCGCTGATATATTGATTTCAGGTCTTACTAACGAAAAGCACGTAATATTCGATGGATACCCTAGAACTGTTCTTCAGTCTAAGGACTTTGAATCCATGATGAAGTTCTACAAGAGAAGAAATATAAAGATTATATATATAGAAGTTAGCAAAGAGGAGGCGAAGAAGAGAAATCTTCTAAGAGGACGTGCTGATGATACAGAAGAAGGTATTGCAAGAAGATTTGATGAATATATAGATAATGTTATTCCCGCTATGGAGTATCTACAAGGCAAGGATGGCTATGAGTTCTACAAGATAGATGGAGAACAAAGTGTCGAAGGAGTTCACAAAGACATTATTAAAGCTCTAAAATTCTAAATATGCAGGATGAAAAAATCGTAATATCACTTGGCGGATCTTTGATTGTGCCAGATGAGATAGATGTAAATTTTATAAACAATTTCAAGAACGCAATAAGTTCATTTACAGAGAAGGGGAAGAAATTCGTTATTATTACAGGTGGAGGCAAGCTTTGTCGTAAGTATCAAGAGGCAGCTATCGCCATAACTAATCTTAATCCAGAAGAACTTGATTTGTTAGGTATATACTCTACTCACTTCAACGCCCAGTTTATGAAGTTTGTTTTTGGCCAAGAAGCTAATTCTTCAATAATAACTGACCCAACACTTCCAATTAATTTCGATCGCCCAGTAGTGATAGGTGGGGGATGGAAGCCGGGTAATAGTACTGACTTGGTTGCAGTAACTATAGCTAAGTCTATAGGAGCAAAGACAATAATAAACCTTTCTAATACTGACTACGTATATGATTCTGATCCTAAGTTTAACGACGAAGCTAAGAAGATAGAGAAAATATCTTGGAGAGAATACAGAAAGATAATACCTGAGAGCTGGCATCCAGGACTTAATTCTCCTTTTGATCCTATTGCATCTAAGCTAGCAGAAGAGAATTCTATATCTGTTGTGACCATGAATGGAAAGAATATTTCAAATCTTACTTCCTTCCTAGAAGGAAAAGATTTTCAAGGTACCACAATATCATGATAATAATAAAAACAGCGGAAGAGATAGCGATATTAAGAGAAGGGGGGAAACGCTTAGCTCAAGTTTTATATAAAGTTAAAGACAAGGTTAAACCAGGAATTTCAACTCTAGAACTCGACAAATATGCAAGAGAACTAATCAAGGAGATGGGAGATGTCCCAGCTTTTTTAAATTATCAGCCAGATGGAGCATCTTACCCGTTTCCTAATGCTTTATGTGTTTCTGTTAACGAAGAAGTTGTTCACGGAATACCTAAGAAAGATAAAATTCTAAAAGAAGGAGATATTGTTTCTATTGACCTAGGTCTCAAACACAAAGGTATGTTTACTGATATGGCACGTACTGTGCCAGTGGGTAATGTAAGCCCAGCCTCCATTAAACTTATAGAAACCACCGAGAAAGCACTACAGGTAGGAATTGACCAAGCGGAAGTTGGGAATTCAGTTGGAGATATTGGTTTTGCTATACAGAATTTCGTTAAGCCACATAGGTATGGAATTGTTGATGTATTGTCTGGGCATGGCGTTGGTAAATATATTCACGAAGATCCATATATACCAAATTTCGGCAAGAAAGGCACCGGAGTCAAGCTAAAAGAGGGTATGGTGGTAGCGATAGAACCTATGTTAAATATGGGTACTAAGAATGTGGTTTTTGAAAATGACGGCTACACCGTCTCTACTGCTGATGGTAAAAGAAGTGCCCATTTCGAAAATACAATACTCATAACCAAGGACGGTCCAGAAATCCTTACTGAACTAAAGTAATTAGTTTTAAAAGAAAAGCTTTTTGCTGTATAATTAAATAGATGGAGAAAAATTTCTTTAAAGAAATGCCTAAGTTTCAAAGTCCAGAAGAGGAATTGGATTTTTTGCGTTTTCATATTGCTAAGAAGGAACAAGAATTGCAAGAAAAGGGACATTTTGAACATGCAGGTGAGGGATTATATAAACAAGCTATCAAGGAATACAAGGAAGTTCCAGTACATAAAGTAGTAGAGAAAGAAAACATAATAAAACAAGAAGAAAAGGAAAATATAGTTCTTGCCCTTAAGCCCGAACCACATGATTCTGTTATGGAAGAACTACTTGGTATTGTCATAACCAAGGGAGTTAGAAATGCTCTCTCAGTAGTAGAAGCAATGGGCAATCCTCATATAGATGATGACTTCCATAGATTGCTCATTCAGTATATGAAAACAGGTAATATAAATCCTGAGACAGAAAGTTCTGTCATAAAAAAATTACTCAACATGACTTTATTTGAAGTTACTCTTCCTCCTCCAGCAGATGAGAAGGACAAGGAAAAGAGCTTTAAAGACTTCATTGGTGCTATGGAGCAGTTCTATGCAGGCATGCAATCCATAACCGAAGGTACAAATAACGACAAAGAAATATATTTCACATTAGAAATTGCTCTGTCGAATGTGGGGGATGAGGTAGTTGTCTATGCTTCTGTTCCTACCCGACATGTGACTCTTTTCGAGAAACAGGTTTTAGCCTTTTACCATGACGCAAAGATAAAAGAAATAACAGATGATTACAATATATTTAACGAAGAAGGGGCTTCAGCTGGAGCCTACGCTTATTTCCAAGAGAGATCTGTTTTACCAATAAAGACCTATGATGCGATTGACCATGACCCGATGAGTACTATTCTAAACGTGTTTTCTAAACTTCAAACAAAAGGAGAAGGTGCCGCTATTCAATTCATCATTGCTCCTGCCGGAAATAAATTTATAAATGAGTTTCATGCAATATTAGATGATGTTAAGAGTGGTACCTCAGTTAAACACGCATCGGACAATTTATATAAATTCAATAAAGCTTTCTTAACGATAACTAAAGATATAATTTTTGGTACAACCAAAGCTGTAAAACCAGAAAAGAGAGAAGAGAAGTATATGGAAGGACGTAGAGCAGTGGACCAGAATGCAGTTGAGAACATAGGCAATAAGCTAAAGAGCTCTATAATGAAGGCCAACATCAGAGTAATAGCTTCAGCTAACACAAAAGAAAGGGCTGGAGATATATTGAAAGAAATAGAGTCATCTTTTAACCAATTTACAGAAGCAGGAAGTAACTCAATAAAATTTGAACAGGCAAGTGGTAGTGATTTGAAGAAATTATTCCATGATTATTCTTATAGAACTTTCTCTAGTAGAAAGGTCCTACCTATGAACCTCAAAGAACTTTCTTCAGTCTTCCACTTCCCAATAGGCATAGGAAGTCAGCCTCAGCTTAAGGAAGCAAAATCAGGAATTGCTCCAGCTCCAATAGAGATGGCTCAAGAAGGAATAGTCTTAGGAGTAAATAGTTATAGAGGTAAAGATACAGAGATTCGTATGACACGGGAAGATAGAATGAGACATTTCTATGTTATAGGTCAGACTGGTACTGGTAAGACAAATATAATGTTGAATATGATTACTCAGGATATAAGAAATGGAGATGGGTGTTGCTATATAGACCCACACGGTACTGATATTCAGACCATCCTTTCTAGGATTCCAAAGGAGCGTATTGATGACGTAATATACTTTGACCCAGCTTACACTCCTCGTCCTATGGGCCTAAATATGCTTGAATATGACCCTAAATACCCCGAGCAGAAGACTTTCGTAGTTAATGAGCTTATGGGTATATTTAACAAGCTATTCGATATGAAGGTTGGTGGAGGGGCTATGTTTGAACAGTATTTCAGAAATAGCGCCTTCTTGGTTATGGAAGATCCAGAATCAGGATCAACCTTACTTGAAATAACCAGAGTTCTAGCAGATAAAAACTTCAGAGATATGAAACTGGCAAGATGTAAGAATCCAATAATAAAACAATTCTGGGTTGCAGCTGAAGAAACATCAGGAGAGCAATCGCTAGCAAACTTCGTACCATATATTTCTTCAAAGTTTGATAACTTTATTTCTAACGACATAATGCGTCCAGTTGTTCTACAGCAGAACTCAGTACTTAATTTTAGAAAAATAATGGATGAGAAGAAAATTCTTCTAGTTAACCTTTCTAAAGGTCGTCTTGGAGATATCAATGCTAACTTAATAGGTCTTGTGTTGGTAGGGAAGATACAGATGGCCGCACTTTCTCGTGTAGATATGTTTGGAAAGCCAATGAATGATTTCTATCTTTATATAGACGAGTTTCAAAACGTTACCACAGATTCTATATCCTCCATTCTTTCTGAAGCTAGAAAATACAGACTATCACTTAACATTGCTCATCAATACATAACTCAGCTAGAAGAGAATATTAAAAATGCAGTGTTCGGAAACGTGGGCTCGATGGCAGTCTTCCGAGTTGGAACAGAGGATGCTAACTTCTTGGAACAGAAATTCAAACCAACTTTCACTGCACAAGATATAGTAAAGCTAGATAACTATAACGCCTACATAAACATGCTAGTCAAAGGTCAACCAACCAAGCCTTTCAATATTCACACAATGGCTCCAGAGAAAGGCAACTTAGATATTGTAGAAAATCTAAAAGAACTTTCTTATATGAAATTTGGACGTGACCGAGAAGAAGTAGAGAAAGAAATAATGGCACGATTCAATTCTTCACTTAATCAATAAATATGGAAGAAATAGAAGTTAAATTTATAGATATAAATAAACAAGAAATAGAAAATAAATTAGTAAACCTAGGTGCAGAAAAAGTCTTAGATATATTATATCGCCGTAGGGTTTTTGATTATTCTGATTTAAGACTATCGGAAGATCATTCTTGGCTTCGTCTTCGTGATGAAGGAGATAAAGTAACTCTAACTTATAAAAAGAGGTTTGGTACAGGAGAAAAATTTAAAGATGAGGGCATGTATGAGAAAGAGATTGTTGTAAGTGATTTTGAAAAAACAGCAGATATATTAAATGCAATAGGTATGGTTGAGAAGTTTTACGAAGAAAATAAGCGTGTTAAATACTTATTGGACGATGTAGAATTCTGTTTAGACGAGTGGCCATTGATACCTATCTACTTAGAAATAGAAGGTAAGGATTGGGATACTACAAAGGAAGCAGTTGAAAAAATAGGACTTGATTGGGATAAACATATTAAATGTTCAACTATGCAGATATATAAACATTATGGAATAAATGAGAATGATTATTCTATCTTAACTTTTGAAAAACAAGTAAAGAAATAAATTTTGCAAAAATAGTTTTTTCTGATAATATAACTAAATATGAAACACCCAAAAGAAGAAATTACATACGTAATGTTAAAGCCAGATGGCGTTAGAAAAGGCCTTATTGGCGAGGTTATAAAGCGTTTTGAGCAACGTGATTTAAAAATTGTAGCTCTAGAAATGTTCAAACCAGAACATGACAAGATTGATAACCACTATCCAAAAAGTGAAGAGTGGATTACTAGACTAGGAAACAAAACAATCTCAACATATGAGAAGTATGGATATGATTTAATGAAGGACTTCGGAACTAACGAAGCTTCTAAGATTGGTCCAGAGATTCGTAAGTGGCTTATTGATTATATGAATTCTGCTCCTTTAGTGAAAATGGTTGTAAAAGGTGTTCACGCAGTAGATGTAGTAAGAAAAGTTGCAGGAGACACTATGCCTTACAAAGCTGATATGGGTACCATAAGAGGAGATTTCTCTATTGATAGTCCTGCACTTGCTAACATGGAAAAAAGAGCAGTTATGAATATTGTTCATTGTTCTGAAACACCAGAAGAAGCAGAACACGAAGTAAAACACTGGTTTGGTGACGTTAAACTTCATGATTACAAGCGATTTGGTGTAGACGAATAGAACAATAATCAGGTTTCTGTTGTGCTATTTAGTTAATTTAATTCAAAAACGAAATATTAATCTCGTCTAGTTGCAGTAAAATAGTGGAAGAGTATACTTAATGTAGGGTTATTTTTAAATTATTACCTAGAACACTATTTTTTGGGAGCCTCGATTGGATGTAGCCTTGGCTTCATACATCTGGCACCCACTTAGCTTTTAGCTATGGTAATAAATTTGAATAGCCCTAAGAAAGATTCCGCCCCGAGGCGGATTTTTTCTTTTAAATTGGTATAATATATAACATGAATAGAAGAAAGCTTTTGATCCGGTTGGCAGCATTAATAATTTTCATTTTTTTAGTAAATTCCTTATCTTATAAGTTTTATTGGTATCAATCCATATGGTGGTTTGATATGTTTATGCATTTCTTGGGAGGATTCTGGCTGTCTTTGTACCTTATTTGGTTCCTAAATCCTAAAGAAATAAATTCTAAGATAATAATAAGGATTATATTAGGGGTTTTTGTTATTGGTATTATGTGGGAGTTTTATGAATTCTATGTAGATGATACCTTAGCGAAGAATGGAATAAGCTCTCTAGACTCTACTTCTGATATGTTCTTTGACCTAGCTGGAGGTTTGACTGCTATTGTTTATTTCATGAAAAGGTTTATGAATGTTTCTATAAATAAAGTATAATTAAATAAATGACAAAAGAAGCAAAAATCAAATTTTGTGGGGGTACTGGCTCTGTGACTGGAGCAAATTTTTTATTAGAAGCAGGTGGCAAGAAGATACTAATAGATTGTGGTCTTACTCAGGGAATGAAGTTGGCTGATGATATAAACTGGGAACCATTTCCATACAACCCTAGTGAAATTGATATACTGTTTGTAACACACGCTCATGTGGACCATGTAGGTAGAATTCCTAAATTAGTAAAAGATGGATTTAAGGGAAAGATTTATTCTACTAAACCCACTAAGGATTTAGCACTTCCGATGTTGCTAGACACTATGACTATTTTATCTAAGAATTCTGAATTTGGATTAGATGAAATATACACCGAAGAGAATATAAAGGGCGCACTCTCATTGTGGACTGGATTTGAGTATCACGAAAATATAAATATCAGTGATGACCTCAAGGCTACTCTGCGAGATGCTGGGCATATACTGGGCTCATCTATGATTGAATTCGTACTTAATGGTAAGAAGATATTGTTTACAGGAGACTTAGGAAATAGTCCTTCACCAATATTACCCGACACAGAAAAGGTAATAGATGCAGATTATGTGATAATGGAATCTGTTTATGGTGACAGAAATCACGAATCTAGAAATAACAGAAGGAAGTTCTTGGAAGAGATTATAGAAGACAACCACAAGAGAAAGGGGACTCTTATAATACCCACCTTCTCTCTAGAACGCTCTCAGGAGCTTCTTTTTGAGCTAAATTCTCTAGTAGAGAACAATCGCATACCTATAATGCCTATATTCCTGGATTCTCCTCTGGCCATAAGACTTACAGAGGTATTTAAGAAATATAGAAGTTATTTCAATGATAACGCTCAGAAGGCAATGGTGCACGATAAATATCTGTTTGATTTTCCAGGATTGCAATCTACCTTAAAGACAGAAGAGTCTAAAATGATAAATGATGTACCTAACCCGAAAGTCATAATAGCAGGATCTGGAATGTCTTCAGGAGGGAGAATAGTTCACCACGAGAGAAAATATTTACCCGATGCCAATAACACAATACTCCTTTTAGGATATCAGTCAGTTGGTACTCCAGGACGTCTTATTCAAGAAGGGGTGAAGACTGTTAAGATTTCAGGGGAGTATATAACTGTTAAGGCTCATGTGGTAACCATAACAGGATATTCTGGACATAAGGACTCAGATGGGTTGGTAAATTTCGTAGAACAGATGCAAGATTCTCTAAAGAAAGTTTTCGTAGTCATGGGAGAACCTAAGAGTTCAATGTTCCTAGTTCAAAAAATAAAAGACAACCTAGGAGTAGATGCTTATTCTCCAGAACTATACGAAGAGATTTCAATTAAATGTTAATTAATGTATAATATTTGCCAATGGATGCTTTATCAACAAACCCATATGTAAAACACGGACACCAGCAGATCAAAATCTGCGTTTCTGGAGCTGCTGATACAGGACACTGTGGTATTGATGCATTAGAGAAAGCAAAAGAGCTAGGAAGAGAGATTGCTCGTCAGGGAGCTATACTTGTAACTGGAGCTACTACTGGATTCCCATTATGGGCTGCTATGGGTGTTAAAGAAGTAGGAGGTATATCTATAGGATTCTCTCCAGCATCCAACGAAAATGAGCATGTGAATGTTTACAAACTTCCACTAGATTATATGGATTTGATAGTTTATACAGGGTTCGGATATCCAGGACGTGATTTGCTTCTTACAAGATCAACTGATGCTGTTATTTGTGGATGTGGACGTATAGGCACAATTCATGAATTTACTATCGCCTTTGAAGATGACAAGGTTATCGGTATCTACAAGGGTCCATGGGAAATGGGGGATGAGCTTGAAGAAATAGTAGCCAAGAGTCATAGGCCTAACAACAACATAGTAAGTGGTGATAATCCAGAGAAGATGGTGAGGGAGGTCATAAACTTAATACGAGAAAAGAAGGTTGAAGAGTTCAAACTAACAAAATAAAAAATCCCCTTCATCAGGGGATTTTTTATTATTTGTTTACGTAAGCTAGTATTTTTTCAAATGTTTTAGGATTGTGTTCTGCTAGGTCAGCCAGAATCTTTCTATCTATTATCACATCCTTTTTCTTTAGAGCATCTATAAACTTAGAATATGACATACCTAATTCTCTACTTCCTGCATTTATCTTTATATTCCAGAGCTTTCGGTTGTGGGATTTCTTGTCTTTTCTGTGAGCGAAAGCATAATTTCCTGCGTGAAGTAATGCGTCTTTTGCCTGACGTTCCTTAGTGCCTCGTCCATGACGAAACCCTTTAGCTTGCTTCAATACGCTTCTTCTTCTTTTTAATGCATGTACTCCTTTTTTAACTCTTGTCATATTTAGTCTTAATTAAATGGTAATAAGTGACTCTTAGGCTTGTTCTTGATTATGAAATTCTTACCCTTCCTTCCTGAAAGCTGGGTTGTTCTTGATTGTTTAGCGTTGAAATGATTAAAACCAGGTGTTCTAGCTATTACCTTACCATTTTTGGTTAATTTTAATCTCTTTGTGTATGATTTATTTGTTTTCATATTATTTTGCTTTTTCTATTGTTGTGTTAAGCCCTTTCGGTCCTCTTTTATAGGACTCTGCTATTTTATAATCTTCTGTGATTAAATGAAGCAATCTATCTAATCTTTCCTTTAAGAACTTCTCGTCCATATACTTCGCTCTTCCTGAAAGGAATAATTCAACCTTAATTCTATGTCCTTCAGCTAACCACTTAGAAGCAGTTTTAGCTTTTAGCTCAAGGTCATGGTCTCCAGTACCTATTTTTATCTGGACTGATTTAGTCTCTGTAGGTTTAGCACCGGCCTTAGCTTTTTTAAGCTTTTTGTTTGCTTCGTATAGATATTTTCCGAAATCCATTATCTTAGCGACTGGTGGATTCGCGTTAGGTGATATCTCAATTAGATCTAATCCTTCTTTATCGGCTAGTTCCATCGCTTCTTTGAAGCTTATGACGCCGATATTTTGGTTATTACTATCTATTACCCGCAGTTCCTTAGCTCGTATTTGGTTGTTTATTCTTTCTTGCAATTGATACAAAAGACTTCTTTTGAAATTCTTTGACCATAGGATTCTATCCTATTTAGAGGCTAAAGTCAATCTTACCTCTTTAAATATAGTGTTTATGCGATTTTCATCTTTTGCCTCTCCAAAAACCCTTACAATCGGCTCTGTATTCGATGGTCTTATGTGCACCCAAGATGAATCTTCCCAGTCGAACCTTGCTCCGTCCTCTGTGTTTATTTTCGCATCTGTCCATTTAGCTTTTAAGTCTTGGTAGATGTTGTTTATATCTTCGGTTATTGTAAATTTATCCTTTTTCATTACGTATTTAGGTAGGGCAGATACTATCTCAGAAATTTTCTTGTTTTCTCTGGCCAAGAGTTCAAGTATAAGTGCCATGCCAGACAAACTGTCTCTAAAGAAACCAACAAGAGGGTATATAGCTCCACCTGAACCTTCGCCACCAATAGGTGCGTTGGTCTCCATCATCTTCTTTACTACGTGAGCTTCACCTACTGGAGTCCTAAACAGGGTTGCCCCGTATTCTTTCGCTATGTCTTCACATACGCGAGTTGTTGATAGGTTGACCACAACATTTTTCCCCTTACTAGATTCTTTGTTTCTAGATAGAACACTTTTTATAACTAAAGATATCATTAATTCTTCTAGTATGAATTCACCTTTTTCGTTTATAAGTACAAGTCTATCTGCATCAGGGTCTTGCACGAATCCTACATCTGGGGCTACTTCTTTTACGAATGAAGCTGTTCCAGAAAGATTTATTTCAAGTGGTTCAGGCATATGAGCAAACTGACCATTTGGCTCGCCGTTTATTACGTGGACCTCGCAACCTAATTCCCTTAGAAGTTCTTGACCGATAATGCTTCCTCCGCTATTTATAGGGTCGAGGGCAACTTTAAATTTCTTACTTTTTATAAGCTCTACATCAACATTTTTTAGAACTTCATCTATATGAATTCTTCTCCATTCTTTATTGTCGAAGTTGTCGATGTTAAAGGAAGCATCTCCAGGAGTTGGAATTTTCTCAGATTCATTCAAGCTCTGTCTTGTTTTCTCTATCTCGTTTGTTTCTTCATGGTTAGTTAACCTACCTTCAGGCATTATGAACTTCATTCCATTATATTCAGGAGGGTTATGAGAAGCTGTTATCATAACACCAGCATCATATCCATTTTTCTTGGTAAGCATAAGCATTGTAGGGGTAGGGAGGAGTCCAGCATACTTAACATCTATCCCTTCCTTCTCGAATGCTTCTCTTACGCTTTTAAATATTATTGGCCCAGTTACTCGAGCGTCTCGGCCTACTATTACTTTCTTACCATTTTTGTTTTTAATAAATCTAGCGAAAGACCTCGCGTATTCAAAAGCGATTTTCTCATCTAGGTCTTTGCCCCAGATGGCACGATATCCTGTAACTGAAAGTTTAGGTTTATTATCCATAGGTATTATTTTACCACTTTGTTGTGGA
>JAGORC010000026.1 GCA_018063015.1 Minisyncoccota bacterium | reverse complement strand
GGTTCGTGTCTTATTACTATGGTGATCCTTCAATACTATATTTCTTTGTGCTATTCAGTATTGTTATGAACATAGTAAGCTTCTGGTTTTCTCACAAGATTGTATTGAAACTAGCAGGAGCAAAAGAGGCAAATAGAAAGGATCACTTTGACTTATATACAACAGTAGAAAACTTATCTATCACAGCAGGGCTTCCGATGCCGAAAGTTTACATAATTGAAGATAGCGCGCCGAACGCCTTTGCTACAGGACGTGACAAGAAACACGCAGTGGTGGCAGTAACCACAGGGTTACTTGCAATCCTAGAGAAGAACGAACTTGAGGGAGTTATCGCACATGAGCTTTCACACATAGGCAACAAGGATATGTTAGTTTCAACGGTCGCTGTAGTTTTAGTTGGTTTCGTTTCTATAATATCTGATATGTTTATGAGAAGTATGTTCTGGGGAGGACACAGAGACAATGATAACAGAGCAGGTGGGGCATTGGCATTAATAGGAATTATCTTTGCCATTCTGTCACCGATTTTTGCTATGCTTCTTCAACTTGGTATTTCTCGTAAGAGAGAATTTCTCGCTGATGCCTCTGGGGCACTTCTTACTCGATACCCGGAAGGTTTAGCTAACGCGCTTAAGAAGATTTCACAGTATAGTAAACCAATGAATAAACAAAGTAGTGCCATTGCTCATTTGTACATAGCAGACCCCAAGGGTACTAGTTTAGGTAAGAAAATATCAGGATTATTTGCTACTCATCCTCCCGTTGAGGCACGTATCAAGGCTTTACTAAATAAATAAAATAACTGCTTTGATAAAAATACCTCATGGGTTATACTCATTTGTATGGAAATCAAAGACGTAGAGAAACTTGCGGAACTTGCAAGATTAGACCTTTCTGAAGAAGAAAAGAAAACCCTTCTAAAGGATTTAGACGGTGTTTTAGCGTATGTTAAGACGATAGAAGAAGCGCAAATAGACGACACTGAAATAGAATTAGAGAATTATAACGCATGGCGTGAAGACCAAGTAAGAGATAGAGATTTCTCTAGCGATCTTTTGACGGGTCAATTTCCAGAAGAGCATGATGGTTTTCTTAAGGTTAAGAAGATTCTTTAATTTTGTAAGCTGACTATAAATAATTTATGATTGATTTAAAAAATTTAACAATTGAAAAAGCTCATGAAGCAATGTCTAAAGGAGAATTCACTTCCACAGATTTAGTGAATGCTTATAAGAAAGCATACGAAGACAAAAATAAAGAATTAAATGCTTACTTGGAATTTTTCAATGATGCATTCGAGCAGGCTAAGCTGGCAGAAGATAAGTTTAAAAAAGGAGAAGCCACAATGTTAACAGGGATACCATTTGCTATTAAAGATAATATTTTATTGAAAGGTCATATTTCTTCCGCTGGATCAAAGATTCTGGAGAATTATGTAGCATCCTATGATTCTTCAGTTGTAAAGATATTAAAGCAGGAAGGTGCTGTTATTTTAGGTAGGACTAATATGGATGAATTTGCGATGGGCTCATCTACTCAGACTAGTTATTACGGAGTTTGCCGTAATCCATATGACACATCTAGAGTACCAGGAGGATCTTCTGGTGGATCTGCAGCAGTTGTTGCAGGAGACATGTCACTTGTTTCTTTAGGAACTGAAACTTGCGGTTCTGTGAGAGAGCCTTCTGCCTTTTGTGGTCTAGTAGGACTCAAGCCTACATATGGAGCTTTATCTAGACAGGGGATAATAGCGATGGGTAATTCACTAGATCAGGTTTCTCCATTTTCTAAGAATGTTAGAGATAGTGAGATAATATTTGACGCACTTTCTAAATACGACGAAGAAGACAGCACTTCTATAAAAGAAGACAACAGAAAATCAAAAGGTATAAATAATAAAAAAATAGGAGTTCCGTGGCATTTATTTGAAGAGGGGGTAGATAAAGAAATAATGGAAAACTTTAAAATATCAATAAACAAGCTTAAAGATTCAGGATATGAAATAGTTGATATTAAGCTTCCTTATTCCAAGTATTCTCTTGCTGCTTATTACATAATAATGCCAGCCGAGGTATCTACCAACCTGTCTCGTTTCGACGGCATAAGATATGGTTACACAAGTGAAGGTAAGGATTTACTTGAAGTTTATAAGAAAAGTCGAGGTCAGGGTTTCGGCAAGGAGGCTAGAAGACGAATCCTACTAGGTACTTATGTGCTATCTCATGGATACTATGATGCTTATTACAATAAGGCAATAAAAATAAGAGAAAAAATAAAACAAGAAGTGAAGAATGCTCTTAAGGAAGTGAGCCTAATAGCAACTCCTACAGCACCCATACTTCCTTTTAAAATTGGGGAAAAGCTAGACAACCCAGTAGCGATGTATCTATGTGATATATTCTCTGCTCCAGCTAACTTGTCTGGCGTGCCTTCTATTGCTATCCCATCAGGGTTTAACAAAGATGGTTTACCATTCTCAATTCAGTTTATGTCGGCACATTTCGACGAGAAGGCATTATTTGAAGTAGGGAAGAAATTTGAGACAATAAGGTAAAAATAACTGTGATATAATTTTATTATGACTCCAACAACTTCACCTTTTTCTACCACTGAATCCATTGTAGGGGATTTTATCTCTCTAATGAGGAATACTTTTGATTTTGTTAACTTTGACTTAGTGGGGGATATTATATTTATCGCCTGTGCTGTCTTCTCTGTGTTTTTCATATTCCTGATTGCTTACTGTGCTGTGAGGATGGTTGAAATAAGAAACAAAGAACACGAACATCTTCATCACGAGATTGAAGAGTATGCTCATCACATGAAAGAAAAAGCAGAAAAGACTAAGGCAGGAGAGGGAGTATCTAAGAACGAAAGATGGTTAAAGATTCTAGACTATGTGACTTCTTCTGTTCCGTCTGATTGGAAGCTAGCTGTTCTAGAGGCTGATTCGATGCTAGGAACTCTTCTTGAGAATATGAATTTCAAGGGGGAGAATCTAGGCGAGAGGTTAAAAAACGCAGATAGAGATACTTTCAAGAGTTTAACTCAAGCATGGGAGGTCCATAACATAAGAAACAAGATTGCTCACGAGGGTCCTAACTTCGATCTGTCTGACAGGGAAGCTAAAAGAGTGATAGCTCTATATGAGCAAATATTTAGAGAGTTCGGGTACATATAATTTGTCTTTTTCGATAATTTGATGTAATATAAAAGAAGCCTTTTTTAGGGCTTTTTATTTATAGCGGGTTAGAGGAACGGTACCTCCATGGAGGACTACAGAGCGAATAACTTAGGTTATGAGCCTAGAATAAATTCTTTTAACCTCTTTGTAATATAGCGGGTTAGAGGAACGGTACCTCATCAGGCTCATAACCTGGGGAACCTGGTTCGACTCCAGGACCCGCAACACTTCGACTCGCTCCGCTCGCTCAGTGTAAACACTAGGTGGGCGAGGCGAAGTGCCCTGAGCTTGCCGAAGGGCAAAATCTAAGGCAAGGCAGTTTCTATGTGGTTTGTTTATATCCTTAAATGTGAAGACGGGAGTTTCTATACCGGAATTAGTAATAATCCTGAGAGAAGATTTCTAGAACATAAAAATAGAAAAGGAGGCCATTATACTAGTAGCCATAAAGTTATAGAAATAGTATATTTGGAAGAATGTATAGATAAGTCGACTGCTCTTAAAAGAGAAAGACAGATAAAGGGGTGGAGCAGGAAGAAGAAATTGTTATTAATTGACAAAATGTCGGCGTAGCTCAGTCGGTTAGAGCGTGGGACTCATAAGCCCAAGGTCGGTAGTTCGATTCTACCCGCCGACACCAACAAGATGATTTTTTTTTCATTTTGTGATAGTTTATAAAAGTGTATATATGCGATCGTAGCTCAACTGGTTAGAGCACCCGCCTGTCACGTGGGAGGTTGCCGGTTCAAGTCCGGTCGATCGCGCATAGAAAAAGAACCATAGAAATATGGTTCTTTTTGTTGTACGTGTATTGGACGGAGAACTGGTATAATGTGGATATGTATATATATATTATTTTTACAATACTTGCCGTAGTGATCGGCTTGGTGTCTTTTTTTGTTTTAATTATTCGCTTGATTAAAAAACCATCTGTTTACGATGTATTGAAACAGCGTGGTATCTATATTCCAATAATTTTTCTGACGGTTGCTTTCTGTGTTGGATTTTTAGCAAACAAAACTTATCCACCAAATTTTGCTATGCCAGCATTTATGATGTCGCATGCCCCAGGAGGAATGCCAGCTTCTATTCCTTTAGGAAAAATTATTGAATTTTTTAATTATCAAAGTAGATTTGAAAAAGTTGTTGATATTGGAGCAGATCCAAATTTAGTACCAGAAAAACCACAAACTTCCGATATCGATGGAATTGTTCGTATAAATTTAGTAGCCCAGGAAGTAATATCAGAAATTGCTCCAGGAATTTATTTTAATTATTGGACATACAATAACCAGGTGCCAGGACCAATGCTTCGTGTTCGTGAAGGAGATACCGTAGAATTAACTCTGACAAATCACATGTCTAGTCTACATCCACACAATATAGATTTACATGCTGTTACTGGTCCTGGTGGTGGCGCAGTTCTTACAAATGTAAAACCAGGAGAAACAAAAACATTTAAATGGAAAGCATTAAATCCAGGACTATACATTTATCATTGTGCCACAGCAAATGTAAGCACCCATAATTCTCACGGGCAGTATGGACTTATTATGGTTGATCCTATAGATGAAAAATTTGCTTTGCCAAAAGTAGACAAAGAATTTTATGTTATGCAAGGGGAACTTTATACAGATGGACAGCTTGGCAAAAAGGGGTTGGTAGCTTTCGATTCTGAAGCTTTACTTGATGGAATACCAAACTATGTAACATTTAATGGCAAAGTTGAACAAGTTCCAAGAATGCAGGCAAAAGTAGGCGACAAGATTCGTATTTATGTCGGTAATGGGGGAGTTAACCTGATTTCTTCGTTCCATGTGATTGGTGAAATATTTGATACTGTATATCCAAATGCAAACATTGGTGGAGCACTCGAACACAATACTCAAGCTACTGCAGTATTACCAGGAGGGGCAAGTATCGTTGAATTTACCTTAGAAATTCCTGGTAAATACCTCTTAGTTGACCATGCTCTTGCTCGTATGAATAAAGGCGCTTGGGCAGTGCTTGAAGTTTCTGGTCTCGAAAATCCAGATATTTTTTCACCAGTAAATGGAGGTGATAATATGAACATGCATTAAATCTGACTTTGTGCTAAATCTGGTATATGAATATAACCATTATGATTCCGTATAGCAGTTCCAACTTCGTTCACTAGGTCGCGCCAAGAAATAACTCTTTATTTTTATAGTATAATTCTTTTATGCAAGAACGTAGCCCTACGAGTTCTAAAATTGAAGAAACCATTAACTTTACGGAAGAAAGAGAACAAGGAGATGTAAAGTTCATCTGCAAATTAGGGGATAACACTGTTGGCTCAATAGTTGTAACTAAAATAGGAGAAAACTCTTATAATATTGGAGCTTTGTTTGTAGATTCATCTCAAAGGAATAAAGGCATAGGCTCAAATTTGGTAAAGAAAGTTAATTATTTTTTACAACAAAATAAAGCTCAAGGTAGACTGATAAATACAATACATGGTGATTCTTCTGTTATTTATGAGAATAACGGCTGGACAAAAGGAGAATACAAATCTCAGGGAGCCTATGGTGGGTATGAATATACCTACAATATTGACAACAAGAGTAAATAATTTTTTTCTTTTTAGTCGTTGTATATTTCAGAAACCTTAATAAGTTGGTTGTCTTTTGTAGTTAACCCAACCATCATTTTATAAGGTTTGTACTCACTCACTTTTTTTATGAAGTCCTTCATAGATACATTTCCAGAAGAACTATCTTCACTAAACATTGTTATTGAAAACGTTGTTTCAGGTTTTATTTTAAATACTAGATTTTTCCCTGTGTATTCATATAGTGTTCCTCCTGACGGATCATTACACCAAGGTAAGTATTCTAGGTTGTACTTTTCGTCTATCTCTTCTGTTGACATAGCGTTACTATCATCCCATGTATAATCAAAAGAGTAAAAACATTTCAAGCTAACAATTTCCTCAATTACTATCTCATTTTCATTAATAGCTGAAACACTTCCTAGGACATCTCCTTCATTAGGCCAAGAATCCTTGATTCTGTTATATTGTTTATTAGATTTAGTGTCGGCGATTTCTTGGACAGTAACAGGTTCTTTATTCTGAACCACTTCTTCTGATATATATGCTTTATAAGATATGAATACGATTATTATAATTAATAACAAAAAGATTATTTTTTTCATAAATACATTATATCAAATAATAAGATAGACTCTATTTAAAAAATTAAAGTGGAGAACTAGTGTATTTGTTTGTGATACTATTTATGTATGGAAGAAATAAATTACAAAAAGATAATAGATTTCGTCGTTGAATCAGGGAAGAGGCTAGTCACTAAGTCTGGCAACATAAAGGATATAGGAGTAACAAAGATAAATCTCACAGAAGAAGACCTCGCTATAGAAAGAGGATTGCATGAAATTATAAAGTCTTTTAGCGACGATCATTTGTTGTATGCAGAAGAGGAGAATGAGGTTTTTTATGAATCTAAACATCTTTGGGTTGTTGACCCCATAAGTGGGACCAAGAACCTTATAGCAGGGTTGCCTCATTATTCTATAGTTGTAGCTCACTTAATTGAAAACAAGGTAGTATTCGCTGTAGTTTATGATCCTTCTGTAGATGAATTATTTGTTGCTTATAAAGGAGTAGGGGCCTTTTTAAATGATAAACCAATAAGAGTAAACGATAAGGGTAATAAGAAAGTTATTTTGAGACCATCGAGTCAGTGGAAAGATCCAGACGTTATCCAGAGAGCCACAGACATGCTTAGTGGTTATGAAGTAGAAAACAATACATACTCAATGGCTGTTAATTATTGTCGAGTAGCCTGTGGTAGATCTGATGGAGTTATATCTTTTACGAAAGATAGTTTTCCAGAGTTCGCCGGAGGTTTTATTCTAAGAGAAGCTGGTGGTCATTTCACTAACATACACGGACATTCAGATATAGCTCCCTTGGATAGAATATTTATTGGCGGTGATGAACCTATATATGGTGAGTTATTGAAGATCTCACGAGAAGCAAGTAAATATTAGTATCTGCTATACTTAAATAGTGAACAATATAAGACAGATTATTTCTTCAATATTTCATTCGTATTTATTTGTTGCCTTAGCGGCCATTCTACTTGGAGTTTTTTTGCCTAATATATTTAAACAGCTTTCTCCATACACTACAGTTTTCTTAGGGATAATATTTTTCTTAAGTTCGCTCAAAATCGATGTTTCTAATTTGAAAAGAGAGGTGAAGGATTGGAAAGTGATTTCTTGGGTTTGTATTTTCATACTATTTATCACCCCAGGTATTATTTATTTCTTAACTTTGAAATTATATGCACCCCTAGCTCTAGCATTCCTACTTCTTTCTGTTATGCCTGCTGGAATGACTTCTCCTCTTCTATCTGAATTCATAGGGGGTAGGCAGAGCTTGGCTCTTGTTCTTACAATGCTTACATCACTCTTAGCACCCTTAACGGTACCATTTGTGATAAAGCTTCTTGCAGGGCATTCTGTAACGGTAGACCTCTGGGGCATGGTAAAGCTTCTCTCGTTGGTTATATAT
>JAGORC010000006.1 GCA_018063015.1 Minisyncoccota bacterium | reverse complement strand
TTAGGGTTAATCCTGAAGCTAATATCTCTAGTCCTGAACCTGATGAAGTGGTTGCTGAGAGTGCATCACCTGATACTGTTGCATCTAGAGTAATGTCTCCTGCTCCAACTACGATACCTCCGTTAGCAGATACTACGTTGATTGTTGGAGTTGAACCTTCGCCTGATGCATCACCTGTTAATCCAGCACCTGCTGTAAATGATGCAACATAGTCACCGGTTGTGTCTGTAGAAAGAGCAACACTATTTGCATTTATAGACCAGACACTTCCAGATGAAGACACAGTTACATCGCCTTTGTCTCCATCGGTTAAATTTCCTATAACGGTGACATAACAATTTGAATCATCTGGCCCACAACCACCCCAGGCAGTACCAGTGTCTCCAGGGTCTTGAACATTATCAGAAGGTTCAAAAGGGGAAGCCGGATTACCTGCGCTTACTTGAGATACCACAAAAAACACTCCGAAAAGGAAAAAAATCAAAAAGCTTATTGTCGATATAGATTTTCTAAACATTTTTAATTATTTTAATTATACTATAATAGGAAGAATAAAAAAAGTGAATATCTTATGCTATTATGGTAATAATGGAACCGAAATTCGTACATCTGCATACACATTCTCACTATTCCCTGCTTGACGGGTTGTCAAAAATAGAGGATTTAGTGGATCTTGCCAAAAAATACAAAATGGATGCCATGGCCATAACAGACCACGGTAATATGTATGGTGCTATTGAGTTCTACAAACTCGCCAAGAAGGAAGGAATCAAGCCCATTATAGGAGTTGAGGCTTACATGACTGCAGGATCTAGACACGACCGTGGAAACGAAACAAGCGGAGGGAAAAGATACTACCACCTTACCCTATTGGCAAAAGACCTTGAAGGCTATAAAAATCTAATCAGGCTAGTAACGATTTCCAACCTAGAAGGATACTATTACAAACCTCGCATGGATAAAGAAATCCTAAGACAATATTCAAAAGGCATAATTGCCCTATCTGGATGCCTAGGTGGTGAATTAGCTCAGACGCTTGCAAATGGCAATATTGAAAAAGCAGAAATGCTAACTAAAGAGTATCAGGACATATTTGGTAAAGAAAACTATTTCCTAGAAATTCAAAGACATCCCAATACTCCCAAGGATGAAGAAGTTCATGAGAAGATAATTGCCTTAGGTAAGAAAACAGGTATACCTTTAGTTGGAACTATAGACTCTCATTATCCGTGTAGTGATGACCGCAAGGCTCATGAGACTCTGCTTGCCATACAAACAAACTCTGACATAAAAGATGAAAATAAATTCTCTTTCGGAGAAGATGACTATCACTTCGTTAGCACAGAAGAAGCACTTAAACTATTTAAAGATACACCAGAAGCCGTAGAAAACACCGTAAAGATTGCAGAGATGTGTAACCTAGAACTTGAATTAGGTAAATGGGTCTTCCCTGATTTTAAAATAGAAGAAGGTAAAACTTACGAAGAAAAAATACGCGAACTAACCTACGGAGGATTTAAACGTCTAGGTATTGAAGAAACAAAAGAGGCTAAAGAACGAGTTGAATACGAACTAAAAATAATTTTCGACAAGGGATATACACCTTATTTCTTGGTTGTGGGAGACCTACTTCGTTATGCTAGAGAAAACAATATCTTAACCACAATTAGAGGATCTGTCGCTGGAAGTATGGTTACTTATCTATTAGGAATAACAAATGTTAACCCTATTGAATACAAGCTACCCTTCGAAAGATTCTTAAACCCTTACAGACCTTCTGCTCCAGATATAGACATGGACTTCGCCGACAATAGACGAGATGAAATGATTGAATATGCAAAGAAAAAATACGGTGAAGACAAAGTAGCCCAGATTGGAACATTCGGTACCATGATGGCTCGTGGAGCTGTGAGAGACGTGGCTAGAGCGCTCGCCCATCCATATGGAATCGGTGACAGAATTTCTAAGATGATTCCTCTAGGAAGCCAAGGAATGCCTATGACAATAGATCACGCGATGGAATTAGTTCCAGAGTTAAAAGATGCTTATAAAAAAGAAAAAGATACGAAAGAAATAATAGACCTAGCAAAAAAGATGGAAGGTTGTGTAAGACACATATCTGTTCACGCTGCTGGGGTTGTCATATCTCCTAAACCACTTTATGAATATGTTCCAACACAATTTGATCCTAAGGGAGGAAAGATAATAACCCAGTACGATATGTATAGTGTCGAAGAAGCTGGACTGCTAAAATTCGACTTTCTTGGAATAAGAAACCTAGCAATATTAGGAGACGCAATCCGAATGGTGAAGAAGTTCCACGACATAGATATAGATATAGAACGTATCCCTCTCGATGACAAGAAAACATTTGCCTTACTTTCTAGCGGGCAGACAGAAGGATTATTCCAGTTAAACGGAGCTGGTATGACTAGATATCTAAAAGAACTTAAGCCAACATCAATCCACGATATAAATGCCATGGTGGCCTTATATCGTCCAGGTCCTATGGAATCTATCCCTGAATACATAAAGAGAAAGCAGAATCCAAGATTGGTTAAGTACCTAGACCCTAGAATGAAAAAGTTCTTAGGAGAATCATACGGACTTATTGTTTATCAGGATGACCTACTTTTCTGTGCGATAGAACTTGCTGGATATAACTGGGAAGAAGCTGATAAGTTTAGAAAAGCTGTGGGTAAGAAAATTCCTAAAGAAATGGCTGCTCAGCATGAAAAATTTACCAAGGGAATAGTTGCCAACGGGCAGACACAGGACTTCGCAGATAAACTCTGGAAACTATTTGAGCCTTTTCAGGCTTATGGATTCAACAAGGCTCACGCAGCATCTTATGGTCGTGTAGCTTACCAAACAGCTTACATGAAAGCACACTACCCTCTGGAATACATGACAGCTATTCTTACTGCTGAATCAGGAGACGTAGAGAAAATAGCCGAGATAATAGATGAATGTAAAAATATGAAAATCCCAGTACTTCCTCCAAACATAAATGAAAGCTATGGAGGGTTCACCATAATTCGCGAAGCAGGAGAAACAAAGGATAAAGGCAAAATAAGATTCGGACTTCATACTATAAAAAATCTCGGAACTGATATATCTGATGCCATAATATCCGAGAGAAAAGAAAATGGAAAATTCAATTCAATTACAGACTTCCTCGATAGAATCAAACACAAAAACCTAAATAAAAAATCAATGGAAGCTCTAATTAAATCAGGATGTATGGATGAATGGGCTGACCGTGGAATATTACTATTCAACCTAGAAACAATGCTTGAATATAATCACGCGTCTTCGAAACAAAACCAAAATCAGGTATCTTTATTTGGAGGATTAAGCGCTGACGCAAGACCATCATTCAAACTTCAAAATGGACCAGACGCAAGCCAAGCTGATAAGCTGTCTTGGGAGAAAGAACTTCTTGGGCTTTATATATCTGGACACCCCCTTGATCGTCTACGCGACAAGCTTGAAGCTAGAAATATGAATATAAAGAAAATAAAAGAGGAAGTAACGAACGGCATGCCTATAACAATAGGCGGTATTATAGAAACACTAAAAGTAATAATTACCAAAAACGGCAATGAACGTATGGCCTTCTTGAAGATTGCTGATCTAACTGGATCTATTGAGGCTGTCATATTCCCATCACTATTTAAGGATTTGATTGATATTCTCGCGCCAGATAAATGCATAGCTCTATCTGGGAAGGTTTCAGTTCGAAATGGAGAAAAAAGTCTAATAATCGAAGCTGTTAAGATAATTTAGTAATTTAATTGTCTTAGTTATAAAGACTCATAGTCTTATCCATCCCCTCAGAATAGAACATTTCTATTGCTTCGCTTACTTTCTTTGATATCTTTTTTATTATCTCTAATTCGGGTTTTTTAAATTCACCTAGAAGAAAATTTAGGACCGCTTTCTCCCCTTTCGGCTTCTTTGTTTTACCTGTAGGAGTAGAAGGTGTTATCCCAATTCTTATTCTCAAGAATTCTTCACTCTTTACATGTTTGATGATAGAAGCTAATCCGTTGTGTCCCCCACTGGATCTGTTGAAAGAAATTTTTATTTTTCCTAAAGGCAAATCAATATCGTCATATATGACGACTAAATCCTTTAAGTCTTTTTTACTTTTTACAAACTTAACAACATCCTTACCTGAATTATTCATAAAGGTATCAGGGGTAAGAAATTTTACCTGCCTGCCGGCAGGCAGGTTCTTTGTATCTTCTAGTTTTTTTGCAACTTGATTAACCACAATCCGCCCTGCGTTGTGCCTTGTGTTTTCATATTCACTTCCTGGATTACCTAATCCTACGACTAATTTCATAATCTGATAATAACATTTTAAATTAAATTACTCAAAATATATTTAAGACACATAAAATACCGTTGTGTCAAGGAATTTATATGCTAAAATGTCAAGATATATGGAAGAACAAAACCAAGAAATAAAGGCTGAAACAGCCACCAAGACAACCAAGGAGTCGTTTTGGGAATTAGTAAGATTTGCGATCTTAGCAATCTTAATAGTATTACCAATAAGAATCTTTATCGCTCAGCCGTTTATAGTGTCTGGAGCATCTATGTACCCTACCTTTCATGATAGTGAGTATTTAATAATAGATGAGATATCTTATATATTAGGAGAACCAAAAAGAAACGATGTTGTAGTATTTAAATATCCCAAGGATACTAAGAAATTTTTCATAAAACGAATAATCGGACTTCCAGGTGAAACAGTTGATGTAAATGGCGAAGAAGTCACAATAACAAACAAAGAAAACAAAGAAGGGTTTAAATTAGACCAGTCTTATGTAGAAAACAAATCCAATACTACAGGACATTATGTACTAGAAGATGATGAGTATTTCGTAATGGGAGACAACAGAAGTGCGAGTTCAGATTCTAGATATTGGGGACCAGTAAAAGAAAACCTACTAGTAGGTAGAGCTTTAGTCAGGCTTCTTCCTATAAGTAAAATAGACTTCATGCCAGGACATTATAAAGAACAATAAAAACTTAACTATGAAAAAACCAAAAGAAAAATCTAAAGGCAAGGGCAAACAAAGAGATCTCTCAACCCCTAAGGGAATGAGAGACATAATGAACGAAGAGTACTATAACTTCCAAGGATTCTTCGAGAAGGCTCAGGAAATCGCTGTATATTATGGATTCAAGCCAATGGAAACACCAATGATGGAACACGAAGATACATTCACTTCCTCTATTGGAATAGGCACAGACATAATAGATAAAGAGATGTATACCCTAAAGACAAAAGGTGGAGACCACTTAGCTCTTCGTCCTGAACACACAGCTCCCCTAATGAGAGCTTATATAGAACATGGAATGCAGAACATGCCTCAACCAGTAATGACTTACCAATACGGCCCTATATTCAGACACGACAAACCTCAAGCAGGTAGGTATCGACAATTCTGGCAATTTGACATCGACTCCCTAGGAAGCGACAAGAGCATAATGGATGCCCTAGTAATAAAAGCTGGTATGACCATGCTAGAAGAAGCTGGAGCGAGCAATATATCCATAGACATAAACTCTATTGGAGACAAGGAGTGTCGTGGTCAATACATAAAAGAATTAGTAAATTACTACAAGAAACATCTAAAGGATTTACCAACGATAGATCGTGAAAGACTAAAGGTAAACCCACTCAGAATTCTAGATTCGAAAGAAGAAAAAACAAAAGAAATAAATGAAGGTGCGCCTGATTCACTTTCTTTCTTATGTCCTTCTTGCAAAAAGCACTTTAAGGAAGTTCTAGAATATTTAGAAGAACTAGGAATTAACTACAATCTCAATAAGAATTTAGTAAGAGGTCTATCTTACTACACAAGGACTGTATTCGAGATTTATACAGAGAGTAAGGGCGAAGATGGAAGCATGACCAACATTCAAGTTGCATCTGGTGGACGATATGACTACCTTGCTAAAGCACTAGGTGGTAAGAAAGACGTAGGAGCTGTCGGATTCTCTATTGGAGTTGATAGAGTAGTTTCATCACCCTGGTACAAGAAACTCTCTCCTCGCATAATGAAAAAGCCGAAAATATACTTTATTCAACTAGGTGGAGAAGCTAAACTAAAGAGTTTGAATATAGTTGAAACACTAAGAAAAGCTCACATACCGCTCGCTCAATCTCTATCTAAAGATTCACTAGGATCTCAACTTGCAATAGCTGAAAAGCTAGCTATCCCCTACGCATTAATATTCGGAGTAAAGGAAGCATTAGATGATTCAGTTATTGTCAGAAATATGGAAACTCGTTCTCAAGAAACAGTAAAATTAAAGAAATTACTTGAATATCTAAAAGAGTTAAAATAAATAAACATGAAAAAGATTCTTCAAAAAGAAGAAAAGGTTCTACATCAAAAAGCTAAGGAAGTTCTAATCGGCGATATAAAAACTCCTAAAATAAAGAAAATACTAAAAGAAATGTCAGAGGCCTTAGCTAGTCAGTCAGATGGAGTTGCTATAGCAGCACCTCAGATAGGTTACTCTCTTAGAATATTTGTTGTGTCGGGCAAGATATTTGAAGATGGTTTTATAGAAAATAGAGAAAAGAGAATATCTGGAGGAAAAGAAACCATATCTATAAAAGAAGGAAAATACAGTAGTGACCTAGTTTTCATAAATCCGAAAATAGTTAAGTTATCTCGTGATAAAAAATGGCTTCCAGAAGGCTGTTTATCTGTAAGACCTATTTATGGTAAAACATGGCGTTCTAATAAAGCTACAGTGGTAGCTTATGATGAGAATGGTAAGAAATTTGAGCGAGGCGGTTCTGGGCTTTTAGCTCAAATATTTCAACACGAAACAGACCATTTAAATGGAATACTGTTTATTGACCATGCCAAGGATCTAAGAGAAGAAATAATTAATTAAATTTATGGATTTTAAATTTGCCTTCTGGGGTACACCAGAAGTAGGAAGTAAAACTCTAGAAATATTAAAAAATTCTGGATACATACCGAAAATAATAATAACCTCCCCAGATAAACCTCAGGGGAGAAAACTTGTCATTACCCCTCCTCCAGTAAAAGTTTGGGCAGAGTCAAACAACATTCAATGTCTCCAACCAGAAGAGCTGACAGAAGACTTGATAGACAGATTAAGACAAGAAGATTGTGGCCTATTTATTGTTGTAGCATATGGGAAAATTATGCCTGAAAAGCTAATAAACCTACCTAGACTAGGATCTATAAACATACATTATTCTTTATTACCTAAACTAAGAGGTGCATCCCCAGTAGAATCTGCTATTTTAAACGGTGATACTGAAACAGGAGTAACTATTCAACAAATAGCTCTAAAAATGGATCAGGGTCCTATAATATCCCAAGAGATAATAAATATTTCAAAAGATGAGAAAACAGAAGAGCTGAAGAATAAATTGATAACCCTAGGTGGTAATTTGCTAGTTAATACCCTACCGAAAATTATTGCAGGCCAATATGAAAAAATGGAACAGGACGAAAACCAAGCCACCTATTCTAAAAAGATAAGGAAGGAAGATGGCCTAGTAAACCTAGAAAAAGAAACTAATGAAAACCTATACAACAAGTTTAGAGCATACCACGTATGGCCAAGAACATTCTTTTTTAAAGACAACAAAAGAATAATAATTACCGACGCTAAATTAGAAGATGGTAAATTCCAAATACTAAAAGTACTACCCGAAGGCAAGAAGGAAGTTAAGTTCGAAGATTTTAATAGAGCTACTTCTTAAAAGAAGTTACTCCTTTTATCATGTCTTTTATCTTTCTTGCTCCTTTATGGAATAAAGTTAGAGACTTATCTTTATTTTGACTTATTTCTCCAAACAAACTATCTTTAACATCATCAATAGCTTCATATAGATCTTCTTTATCTGATGAAGCATAGAACTTTTTACCTTTTATATTTATAGAACAATCAGTATGAAAGAATTCTCCAGATTTATGGTGATTAGTCGACTTTCCTACTTCAAAGTTAACCAAAACATCACTACCCTCTTCTTCCATCTTTGATAACAATTTACCTAAATTTGTAACTTTCTTTTCTACATAGTCATGGATAGCTTCTGTTAATTCCATGTTCGTTGCCTTTAAATTTATTTTCATTCTGTTTTTAATAAATTATTATTAATACTACCATTATATCATAAACTACCACCTTCTTAAATTAGTACTTTTTACTGTTTACTAAAGCTTTCAGTATTATGTCTAGTTTCATAGACGCTACTCCCACAACCTTATCTGCCCCTCCATAATATATATAGAGCTTCTTATCTCTTACAACAACTCCGCAAGGGAAAACGACATTGTTTACAATGCCTATTCTCTCCCATTCTTCTTCAGGTTCAAATATGAAGTCAGTATTCCGTGCTAAAACGGTGGTAGGATCCTTAAGGTCAAGTAACATTGTGCCCACGCGATATATACCTTTATGCTTAGATACTCCGTGATATATCACTAACCAGCCATATTTAGTTTTTATAGGAGGTGTTGATATACCCACCTTAAGACCATCCCACATATTCATTCTTGGACCAATAATCCTTATACACTTATTTACCATCTCTGATTTAAAATCAAGGTTTTTTAAGAAGTCTCCACATATTTCATTTCCAACTCTATGTAATATGAAGTAACCTTGCTTGAATTTCTCTGGAAATATACATGTGTCTTTATCATCAAAGCCACGAGGTGTTATAAGGAACGGTTTTTCCCATTTCCATTTATGAGCTAGAAAGTCACTCTCTTTTATAGATGATACCGCCACCATAGGTGGACCAATACCATCGAAAGCTGTGTAGAAAATATAAATATTTTTACCTATTTTTGTTAACCTTGGATCTTCACATCCGGAATTGCCATTATCTATCTTCTTCATTTCAAAATCTTCTCTGGGAATATATATTGGGCTACTCAATCTTTCTTTGATATCTACCCCGTTCTCTGTCATGGCATATCCTACGGTAGAAGTATTGTCGTTGGAAAGAGCTCTGTATAATATATGAATTTTATTTTTCAATTCTATAGCAGCAGGATTAAATACGGCTTTTGATTCCCATGAATTTTCTTCTTTTGGAAGAAGTATCGGATTCTGAGGAAAACGTTTAAAACTATATTCATCTTTCGTATCTGGATGCATGCTGTAAATAAGGTCATGTATATTTACCTTAGCGGTGCATACAGTAGTATCTGCAGCTCCGTAATATATAGTTAGAGTATCTTTGTTTAAAATAGCTCCGCTTGGAAATATAACGTTAGAGATATATCCAGATAGTTCGTAAGCCTCCTCTGGTACTAGTAGCGGGTTTGTAGTCCTACCTATTATCTTCTTTGGATCTTTAAGGTCTAGGAGCAACGCCTCAACTCCAAATATTCTGTCCCCGTGTTCAGGTGAATTAAAATAATTTCTTATATGAGAATATACAAGTAGCCATCCTTGCTTAGTCTTAATAGGTGGAGCTCCTACTTCTACATGATCATAGTCATTTCTCCTTGGGTCTATTGTATGTTCATCTATTTTCTCTTCCCATTTCCACCAGAAATCACTTGACCATAATTGTTCAATTTTATCCAAATATGCAATAGCCATCTTTGCTGGAGGAGAATCAGTATGAGCTGACAATATAAGTGCGATCTTGCCGTTAATCCTTTCTGGAAAAAGCGACATTGCCTTAGCATTGAAGGGAGTAACGAAATACTTCTTATCAATCTTTTTGAAATCACGAGTGATAGCTACTGCTACTTTTATACCTTCAGGGCCCATAGGGTATTTAGAAATTGCAGTATAGAAAATATAATACTTACCTTCGAAATATGTTACTCGTGGATCCTCACATCCATACTGCTCCCATTCCTTTTCTGGAACTATAAAGGGTCTCCTGTCTTTAAAGAATATTCCATCGCTACTCTTACCTATTCCTATAACTGACGTCTGGTGTGGCTCTCTTAATGCATCAGGAGCGGATATAGCTCTAAATAATCCATAAATGGTCTTACCGTGCTTTATTGGACATAGATTGAAGGTAGCAAATTCCTCCCAATAATGGTTTCTGTCTGGAATAAGTATTGGGTTCCGTTCTGATCTCTTTACTACGAACATATTATAGTTTTACCTCTTTACCCTTTTTTAATTTAACCACTTTGTTTTTCTTTAGGTCGTTCAACAATTCCTTAAGTTCTATTGTTGCTACGCAAGTAACCTTATCAGCGCCACCGTAGTATACAAACAGTTCACCGTCTTTTACCACTGCTCCACATGAATATATAACTCCCCATTTATGTCCTTCGTTCTCATAATGTAAATCTGGTTCAAGTATTGGAGCTTTAGATTTATAAAGTATTTTTTCTGGATTCTTGGAATCAAGTATTAGGGCTCCTAACTTATATCTGTTTGGATCATTTTTATCCATAGCATGGTATAGAACAAGCCATCCTAATGATGTCTTGATAGGTGTAGGCCCTACTCCACGAACCCAGTTATCCCATGAATCTTCTCCAAATGCTCCTCCTCCATGGTTACTTTTTATGAATTTATTTCCATCAAATGAATCTAAATCATCAACATAATCAACCAAGACATCAGGGGTGATACTATGAAGAATCGCGTATTTACCTTTTATCTTCTCTGGAAATAGAACCCAGTTCTTGTGTATTTCTCCAGGTGGAGAAATCAAAACTGGCTTTGACCATTTGTTCCATTTCTTATTTTTGAAATCATCTAACTTTATATTAGCCATAGCTATTCTCACAGAACCCCAACCATCAAAAGCGGTGTAGAGTAAATACAAAGTATCACCTATTAGTGTCAGTCTAGGATCTTCACATCCTCCTGCCCATCCTCCTCCAGAATCATAAAAAATCGGTACAGCAAAATCACTCACTGCCATGTATCTCCTATAAGCAAAGTGAGTTGGTCTCTCGTTTATTCTCTTTCCATCATTTGATACCGCATAACCAAGCACAGACATATCATCTTCTCCTATAGCTCGATACATTATATAAACCTTGTCATCATGCAGAAATGCCGCTGGATTAAATGTGGCCTTAGATTCCCATGGATAAGCACGAGGAGATATTATGGGGTTGTGCCATGCCCTCTCTAGTTTAACTTCTTTTTGTTTTACTTTCTTTAGAACCTTTTTCTTTGATTTTGATTTTAAGGTTTTCTTTTTGATTAAGACTTTTTTAGCAAGTCTTTTAATTGTCTTAGCTATCTTCTTAGACTTTTTTGTTTTCTTTACTTTTAGTATTTTCTTAGGTTTATTTACCTTTTTTACAGAACGACGAACAACCTTAGGCTTCATAACCTTTTTTGTTATTTTCTTTTTTGTGAGTTTCTTTATCTTTTTTACTACTTTTTTCTTAGAAGATTTCTTTAAAGCCATAATACAATTATAGCTCAAAAAAAAATATAAACAAATTCCAATTTTTTACTTCTTTTTCTTGGTATTTTTATACTTTTTTTCCTTTAAATACTGCTTCAAAAGTAGAGAGGAGCTTCTAATTTTACCACCATGTCCTACGTTAAATACCATTTTTATGCCTAATCTATTACAAACCTGAAACTCAGGGATATTATCAGCAAACCTGTCTCCGCCATTGGCAAATATGTGTGGTTTAACCTTCTCAATCTCTTTACATACACTCCTGTCATCAGAATTTTCTGGATGATCCGATAAAATGACTTCATCTACACATTCTATCGCTTCTATTATTTCTTTTCGGTCATTCTCATGCATGAAGGCCTTGCCTTTCTTTTGTCTTAACCAATTGTCATTGTTTATAACAACTACCAATCTATCTCCTAGAGTCTTGGCTTCTCTCATGTAGCGAATATGCCCAATATGAATAGGGTCGAAACCTCCGGAGACCATCACTACTCTATGATTTTTTTTATTCTTACTTTTTTTCATATTTAAGTGATTATAAGATACTACTCGGGTAATGCGTCTATCACATTAGCTGTGATTTCGTTTACAGGAACTTGTGTCTTATGATCAAGCATCTTTAAATTAACTACCGAAAGAATACCTATAAAGGCAATCATGGCTACTCCTCTTGCCAGTGTTCTCGGGTGTCTTAACTCTGATTTAACAAAATATCCTAGGGTCATAGCTAGTAGGAATAGAACCGTAATTAATCCATACATATATCCTACAGATTCTCTAGGGGATGTTAATATATTCTGAAAAATAGATTTTAGGGTGTTAGTTTTTGTTGTAGGTATTTCTATGTTTGTTGCAACACTTTCCTCTCCTAGTATTTGATTAGTTGGCTGACCAGCCTGAGCTAGTTCAGTAGTAACCACTGGAGTACTTTCAGCTAAAACATTTTCTTCTACTATAGGCTCTTCATTATCTTTTACTACGACTGATGGCTTTGTTTCTTTAGGTAAGGTTGTTACGTTGGATGTGGATGCTATGGGTGTACCGAAGAATTGAGCAACGAAAATAGTTTTCCTTCCCTTATACATACCGTTAGCTACGGCTATTCCTATTTCTGTGTATTCTTTCTTAACTATATTAGCTCTGTGTGTAGGAGAATTCATCCAGGCACGACTAACATCTTCTGAGTCCAAGAAATTTATTGCCAAATTCTCTCCTGCTGACTTATAACTATATCCAGCTTGTTTCAACCAATACCAAGGTGTAATGCCTTCGGGGCTAGTATGTGCGAAATATCCCTTACTTGCCATGTCTTCTGCTTTAGCTTTTGCAGCTTGAACCAATAGTGGATTTTCTTTCAAAACTGGAACATCGTTATCTATACGCTCTTCATTAGTAAGTTCTGTTAAAACAGCTGGAAGAACACTTGCTAGAAATTTAGTTTTATCAAAAACAACAAAGAGTTGCACAAGGAATGCTAGCTCTAGGATTATCACAAAAGTAAAAACAGTCATCACTGATTCATGATGCAATAAATGAGGTCTATAATTATTCTCCTCGTGCGGTATAAAGTATTTTTTAAACCATTTTAAAAGCTTCATTATTCTGTATATTATACACTAAATATCATTAAAAGTCAACCATCTCCTCTTCTACTGGTACAACCTCTAAATTATCTTCGTAATTAGTATTGGACCAAGGATTCCACTCTGGAATTTCTTTGAAATCTAGAGCCCCTTCTGGAGCTTCGATTGATATATCTTTGTTCCAATCGCTAAATAAGGATTCTGTAGAAACATGAGAGCTAAAATCTAAACCATCAGAATAAGATACATCAAACTCTGTTGTAACTTTATAAGGTAAACCACTTACGGCATCAACCCAAATTTCTCCACTAAAGTTCTTTATTGCCTTTATTGATTCCCTAAAATCAACTTCAAAAGAATCAATATCGAAACCTTCAATACTGCTTTCTTGTTTCTTTTCTGCATACTTAATTATCTCTTTTAAATATGCAAGCATTCCTTCATAATCTGGCTCGAAAATCATATGGTGCATAAGCATGCTATCTTTAACAGTAGGTGGTTCTTTCTTTGTTATTTTTATAAATTTAGCTTGTCTAAATATCTCATATATTTCCTTTTTGTCTTCTTCACTCATATCATCTTTTAAGAGAGTGTCCCCTTTCACAAACGAACTAAGAGATGGAGACATTATGTTTCTTTTAAATTCTTCCCCTAATTCTGTGAAATACCATTTATTCTCATATGAAGATAACCCTGAAAGCATAAAAATCTCTGGTGCCTTTAATAATTTTCCATAGAGCTTATTGTCTAATACCCTTGCTTCAAGTGAAGCTGCTATACCATTAAATGCAAAAGATAAGTTAAGTAATGCCTTGAAATTTTCAGGATCTTTGGAGTTAAAACTTCCACTATATAATATCTTATTTTCAGAACCCTGAAATTCTTCTGGCATACCTTCTACATCTCCAATTTTAATTAGAGATTCAAATGACATACTATCTGCTGTTATAAACTCATCTAAGGCTCTACTTGTAACAGAGCCTGGAGATATCACAAAACCTAGATATGCATATGCTCCTCCAGCTAGAATTAAGAATACAAATATAAAGCTCGCAAATAATTTTATTAATTTACTTTTCTTGTGAGTTGGTAATACTGGTGGTTTAGGCATCCCCTGAAATGAAGGAGTGGGTGGAATAGGATTAATAGGTTCCATATTCGGCATCATAGGAGCTTGAGTTTTATTTAAGTAAACATCGACATCACTTGGGCCTACACCTAACATAACTAAATTATTTTTAATATCAGCAGTAGAAATACCACTTTCAATAGAACCCTTGATATACCCCTCAATTTGCTCTTTTGTCATTACCATAAATAATACCACCAAACATAAAACTCCCCAAGTAAATGGGGAGTTTTATGTTTTTTATAAATAATTAATATCTATTAAAGTGCTGGGTTTGCACTCCAGTTGATAAGCTGTGGTAGCGCTTCTTCCTTTTCAGGGCAAAGCAACTTCTGAGCTTGTCTTAGACTTGATAGATAGAAAAGTCCTGTAGGAGAATCTATCCCCCATGGCTTCAATATATCTTCAGCATACTTAGCTTGGAAAGCTTTTATAGCCTCTTCAGTCTTTGGACCGAAGACGCCATCAACTGTTAGGTTGTGTCCTTCAAGAGCGTTAAGAAGATCATTCTGAACTTTCTTAACATCTTCAGGATTGTTGCCCTTCCATCCCTTTCTTAAGTAGCTTGCATCCCAATCACAGATATCAGTAGAAGCACCCAATACTGATCCCCCACTTCTAGAGAATACTCCACCTCCTCCTAGAATTTTACGATTGTCTTCTGAATCATCTTTTGCGCTTTCACATCCTTCATCTTCTGGGAAGTCAGCTACGTTGTCTCCATCGTTATCCTTACCATCAGAACATATTGAGTCATCGTCTTCTTCTTCAACAACAACCTTCTCATCTTCTTCATTGTTGTCTTCTGGAACCCAAGAGCTTGGATTCTCTACATTACCATCAGAGTGACATCCAGGATCTTCAGAATCTACCCTCTCGTCTTTGTCATTATCTAATCCATCAGAACATTGTGCTGATTGGTTAGACTCAGAATCATCATTAGGGTCATAAGATGCACCATTGTTTACATTTCCATCTGTATGACATCCAGGATCATTCTGATCTGACAATGAATCCTCTTCATCTCCGTTATCAATAGTGTCAGAACATTGTGGATTAGGAACACATTGATTCTCTACCAAATGTTGACCTAGTGGACACACAGGTGGTGGTGGAACTCCATCCTCACATTCGTTTGTGTTTATAGTTAATTCATATATAACTCCTGCTGGATTGTCTTGTGGAGATACATTGAGGGCAAAGTTCTTTACAGTTACTTCTATTGTGTTTGAACCTTCGTAAAGCATTCCTGCTACGTTATAGCTTGTAAGTGATCCATAGTTTGAATCAGCAAGTTTGTCTACAACTAATTGACCATTTACCTTTAGAATAAATCCATTATCTGCTGCTATCTTTATGTTTGCACTCACAACTTCACCAGTTAGAGGAAATGTTTTAGTGAACACTTTAGTTTGATCAACAGCTGGGTCAGTTACTAGAGCTGAGTCCCAGATCCATTTTGCATTTCCAAATTCATCTACCCATGCATTATGCTCATATGTCTCAACTGCAAATCCGTCTCCAACAGTATTTGTAGTATCGCTTACTACAACTGTTGTTACTTCTTCATCACAGTCAACACAATTCAATGATACATCATCAACATATCCTCCATAGCTGTCATCAGTATCGATATCTGTAAATTTAACAGTCGTATTTGCATCTGCGGTAAAGTCATATGTATGTGATGACCAGTTTGTGGCACCGCTACCTACGCCTGAGAGTGATGCAAGCATTGTCCCATCTACCCAAGCTTCAAGATTATTTGAGGCTACATTTGGTCGAGGGGAATATTTGAAACTCAATTCATATTTCTGTCCATTTATAGTTGGAACGTCTTGCCAAATTTTTACTGGATGATTAGCATCAAGTTCTGCAAATTGATTTCCTGAACCTACTGCTGGAGCTCCAGCAACATTATCCTGTATCTCAAGCCCAGCTGTACCCACTTGTGATACATTCACCCAGTCAACTAACCATTCAAGACCAAGTGTTGCTTGTGGAAATATACCGTAGTTACCAGTTGAAACTTCTGGTGTCTCAAAGCTTCCGTTCTTTAGAAGATTTTCTTCTGGGTTACATATTAGAGGCTTTTCTTCTGGTACATTAAACGCAACACAGTAGTAGTCTTCTCCAGCTACTGGAGTTAGGTACTCCCAGTTATCGTAATTTAAAACGTCTGTTGCGCAGTAAATTTCTGCAGAATTAGATTGGGTTGTGTTCTCTCCTCCGAAGTGTATGTATCCATCTTTAAACTCTTCACGAACCCAGTAGACAGTCTGTCCTGTTGCAGGTACGCTGAAAGAATCATTAAAACTGTGCCATGGATTTCCTAATACTCCAACTTTATTATCACCAGGATTACCTACACCATTTTCTGACCAAGCAAATTGCCAATTTTCAAGATGACAATCTTGCTTTTTGTCTTTTGCAAGGTCATCTGCTAGAAATTCACTTGCAGTAGTTGATGTAATTTCACTCTTTACGTTACCTGCTCCCCAGTTAGGAAGATCATCTTCACTGTCACATACTATTTTCTGAGCATGTATTGTTGCTGTTGTAGGAGTTGGTGGAGTGTAGTGGTTCACTACATAGTAAGGTCCGTTCTGTAGGTTAAATGCTTGAATATGTCCATTCTCGTTTGGAAGAGAAACTAGAGACCAATTAGTTTGGTTGACCTCACTTACTATGTAATCATGTGAATGAATACCATTGAAGTAGGCACATCCATCTTCTCCTGTTGTAGCATCCCAGTGATGATTAACGTTTGAATCCCAGTCTAGATTTATCATCCATCCTGAAAGTAAATTACCTTGATCATCCTTCTTACATACAGTTACATTCACAACATCTGGAATACATTCGTTCTGATTATTTACAGAATATCCTTGTGGAACCTGTGTTTGTACTCCTTCCATGTTTTTACAAACATCTATTTGGTCTCCTTCTACACTTACTCCATCAACTCTGAAATACTCATCTGAAGCACTAACTATGCCTCTAAATCTAATGAAGAATTCTTCATTATCTAAAACATCAGGAAGATTAAGAGCCTGTAAAGTACTCCAAGATGTAGAATTTGCATCTTCATTATTTAACTCGTGACTTGTGATATTTGTCCATTGATTATCTGCACTTTCACATGAACCGTTAAAAAGATACTCAATCTTTCCTAAGTCACTATTATCTTCAGCACCTGAATCACCTCTCCAATAATATTTCAAAACTAGATTTTCAAATCCAGAAGCATCAATTTGTTGACAAATAGAACCATCTTGATCTTGTCCATGATTAGGATGATAGCGACCAATCTTAGCAAACCTACCTCCATCAGGACTTGCTGTATCATCAGCATCTTCTCCCCAACCAATTGGTAAAGTATCAGGGTTCTTTGCTAAAGTAGAAGAAGCATTCTCATCTCCTTTTTCCTCCCAACTAGAAATATCATTTTGATTAGAACCAGAACCAAAAGATCCATTAGCTACTGAAAGAGTAGCTGCTGTAGTTAGCCCTAGATTAGAAGATAAAACTACTGCTACCAGAAGTACTGGTAAAACAAAACGAAAGATTGATAATATTTTTTTCATAAATTTTATTTTTCTTATCTCTTGGACAAGAAACTATTAATAATTAGTTAACGCTTTTAATATTAAATATTTAAGACCTTTTATAAACCACTAGAAAAGTCCACTTCTACCACAAAATTAACACACCTACTACCTAAGTCAATACTGAATGTGCATAACTACTGGACAAACAATTAAGGTGGATTCTCTACCCTAAACAAGAAAACCCTTCTTGTGAGACAAGAAGGGTTTTCTTTATATTAGATTCCGTAATAATAGTTAAGACTAAGTGGTATTCTCACTGGAACTATAGGAGGAACTTCGTTTTTACTTTGACTCCAGTTTATTAGATTCTCAGGAACAGGAAGCTCTGGATCAGGACATTCTAGGTTTTGAGCTTGCACTAGAGATGTTCTGAAGAATATACCTGTAGGATTTTCTATATTCCAAGGGTCAAGTATTGTATCTCTGTATTTTATCTGGAATGCATTTACTGCTTTCTCTGTCTTAGGACCATAGAATCCATCAATAGTTAATCCAGCTTCTACGTATTTATTTAGTAATCCTTGTAGGATTTTAACTTGCTCCTTGTCGTTGTTGTAACCTCGGCGCATGTAAGTATCTATCGCAAAGTCACATATATCTGTCTGTGCACCAAGAACTGAACCTCTTCTGATTCCAACTCCTCCTCCACCTAGGATTCTTCGATCGTCTTCTGAATCATCGTCAGAGCTTTCACATCCTGGATCTTCTGGGAAGTCAGCAAGGTTGTCTCCATCATTGTCTAGTCCGTCAGAACAGATTGAATCATCATCTCCTCCTTGTGGGTTTACAGTTATAGTGACTGTATCAGCTACGCTGTATGCACCGTCGTTATCAGTAACTATAAGTTGAAATACGTATGTTCCTACAACTAAGTTAGAAATATCATAATTCATAACATTAGCTGGATCTACTACAGATGGACCTGAAACTTGTATCCAAGCGTATGAAACTATTGTTCCATCAGCATCAGAACTAAGTGATCCATTAAGTGTTGTTGAATTTGTAGGTAGTGTTAAGGTCTGATCAGCTCCTGCGTTCGCTACTGGAGGAAGGTTTGCGTCATCTTCACAGTCATTGCTTACTACATGTAGCTTATATAGAAGTCCTGATGGATTGTTAAACTTTGTTCCATTTTCTAGTGCTAGGTTTGTTATTTCAAATGAAACTGTATTAGAACCAGCTGCTAGATAAGAAGCAACATTGTATGAATCCTGACCAGTTGAAGTAAAGTTATGGTCTGAAGCATCATTTGAATCTGTTGCACTGAAAACGTTCAAGAATGCATTAAAGCTAACCTTGTATGTATTATCAGATGCTATTTCAAGAGTTGCGGACTCTACATCACCTACTATGTTAAATGTCTTTGAGAAAAATTTAGTTTCGTCTTGAGTTGGGTTTTGTGTATAGAAAGTATCCCAAATCCAATTTGCTCCTGGAATATTTGCTGTCCAAGAAGGATTCTCGTCATAAGCAAGTACTGCCTCATCATCACCATTTACCATATTAGACTCATCACTGTATAGAGTTATTTCGTGAACTCCACAAACAGGAACACATTCACTCTGGTCGTTCTGATATACAATCTTGTAGCCGTTTGGGGCTTCTGTTTGCATTCCTTCCATGTTTAAACAAACATCTACTGGTTTTGCTACATTGAATGCGACACAGTGATAAGTTCCATTTGCTTCTACCGGATTTATCCAGTCGAAGTTATCGTAGTTTAAAACGTCAGTGTGACAGTATAGTTCTGCTGATACATTGTCGTCTCTAGGATCAGTTGTATCACCAGTAAATGAAATATAGTCAGAGTTAACTTGTTCACGAACCCATATTAGAGAACCGGTTGGAACAGTAGCTCCACCTGAGAATGCGGTCCAAGATCCACCTGTTGTACCAGTTGTATTGTCTCCAGGATTGCTTACTCCATTAAGTGCCCACTCAAAAGGCCAAGATGGTGCCTTTTTACAGTTAGGGTGACTTGCTAAGAAATCATCTGCTGTAGTAGCTGTTATATCTGCTCCACCATTCCCCCAGTTAGGAAGATCAGTTTCAGAGTTACAAACTATCTTTGTAGCAACAATAGTAGCTGTAGATTCTTCGATAACTGTTGTCATCATTATTCTTGCTGAATCTTCTTCTACGACTTCTTCAGTTACTTCTTCTGTAACCTCTTCTACCTCTTCAGTAGGAGTTTCTTCTACAACCTCTTCAGTTACTTCTTCTATCACTTCTTCAACTACAGGAGATTCAACTTCTGGAGTTACTATTTCTTCAGCAGAAACAACTGAGAATGTTGCAAAGCTCAAGAAACTGAAAACTAAAACTAAAACGGAAATTTTTATAAATTTATTCATAAATGTTTTGAATTAATAATGTTAACCTAAGACCTTTAATTTAATTGGTTTTTAATAATTGTTATATCGAGTTTATCACACAAACAACTTACTGTCAAGTATCTATTGACGACGTATGATTTATGTATTGATACTCAATTTAAATTTCTACTAAAAATTAGCATATTGGCCATCTATGTCAATTTTTCTTGTGGATAAAATGTGTCTTTTTGACATCTTTGAAGTCCTTTAGAAAAAATAATTCATATCGGACATATCCTTGTATTTAAAGGACATTTACGATGTCCGATAGAAAAGCATTATTTAAATAGGTAAATTAAAATACTTGACTTTATTATCCTAGTCTGCTATACTATTTAAGTAGTTAATATTTTTAAACATTATTAAAGTTCTTTTCATTATGAAAAATGGATCAAACACACCAGCCACAAAAAGGCGGTTTTTTTCTGCTTTAAGGACAAGTGTAGGTAAAATTTTAAAATCCAAATCCTCAAAAAAGGAGCCGGAATTTAAAAGCCTGCAGTGGATCCCCCGGGACATGCTATCTTTAATCGAAAGGAAGTATCCCCATCCCCACAAAAGTTATTGGATTAACCAGGGGATCCCGCATGTAAAGACTCCGCTTAAGGTATTGCCTTTCACAATCACCTACAAAAAAGCTGGAAGCATGAAGAGATGCAGAATTGAATTATCCTATGCACTCCATCCTGACCAAAGGATAGAGACCGGGTATCTCATGATGGGACATTTCCCTTATGAGAAACAAGACGGCGCTGTCCTCTATGAGATAGAGGGTGGAGTATTGGATGGTTTAATCGGGAGCAAACAAACATTCGAAAATGTGCTCCGCAGATGGGAAGGAAAAAGGAAAATAGCGCCAGGCTACTTATTAGCCATAGCGACATTTCTGAAAGACATTCACGATCTACAACATGATGGTAACTATCTTTTAAAAAGAGAAGTACCAAATGACAAGTTCGTTGAATTACCTGCAATGAAGCACGGTAAACGTGACTTCGTTTATAGCAACTTTCTGCCAATCCCAAAAGCTGAGCCCGTTTCTAATCCTGCCCCCGCTACCGCTATTTGACCATTATCCTTATCCTGACTGCCCCATTAAATTCGGGTAGTCCAATATCCCCTGTTAGCTTAATTGCGCAGGGGATCTTTTTTTATCTAAAATGCGAAAAGCCACCCCGTTTTTATAAACTGGGATGGCTTTAATCCTCTTCCGAGGGATACAAAACCACTTTAACTGTTATAAATAGGGCATCAGGAGTTTCTTTCTTTAAGGACTTTACTAAGTCCCTTCCATCTTTCTCCTCATACTTTTTAAATATCCTAACTCCCTCAAAGTCAAATTCATGGATATTATCAAATTTATACCCCACTAAAACATTATTTATGGTTTTGTTTAAGAAATAACCCTTTTCTCTACTATAGATACAGTAGAAAGTTTTTTCTGTAAACATACAAAATAATTTAATGAACTAATGTACTATGGATAACACGTTTTCACAGATAAGTCAAAATTTTAACTTGCTAAATGCTTAATTTTCTGGTAATATTCGAAGACGTTTTGTAAACTTAAATTTTAAATAAATGAACGAATTCAATAAAATCATCGAGAAGGAACTCTCTCTGAAAACAGGACCTTCTATAATAAATCTGATAGATCATTTGATAAAATACGCTTCAGATATAAATGCCTCTGATATTCATATAGACCCAGTAGAAAAGTCTGTAAGGGTTAGGTTCCGCATAGATGGTGTATTAGAAGATGCTCATCCCCTACCTAAAGAAATACATTCAGAAATAATATCTAGAATAAAGGTCTTATCTGGACTCCGTACAGATGAACACAACGCCGCTCAAGACGGAAGATTTAGAAGTATGGTGTTAGACAAGGGATCTGTAGATATTCGTGTTTCTATAGTTCCTACATATCATGGAGAAAATGCAGTTCTTAGACTTCTTTCTGATAATGCAGAGAACTTCACCCTAGACACACTCGGCTTCACTGAAGTAGATCAAGATAAAATAAGACACGCAATAAAGAGACCTTCTGGAATGATACTTGTTACTGGTCCTACTGGGTCTGGTAAAACAACAACTCTATACACAATAATAAAAATGCTAAATTCTAAGGAAATCTCTATTGTCACAATAGAAGATCCTATAGAATACGCAGTAGATGGAATAGAACAAATTCAGGTAAACCCTCGAACAGGGCTCACATTTGCAAACGGATTACGTTCAATACTACGACAAGACCCAAACGTAATAATGGTTGGAGAAATCCGTGATACCGAAACAGCAAGTATCGCTGTAAACACTGCCTTGACTGGACACCTTCTGCTGTCTACTCTTCACACAAACGATGTCTCTACAACACTACCTAGACTTCTTGATATGAAGATAGAGCCTTTCTTGGTTGCCTCTACTGTATCTATCGCCATAGGTCAAAGGTTAGTAAGAAAAATCTGCGAGAACTGTAAAGAGAAGAAATCAGTAACTGAACAAGAATACAAAAGGTTACTAGAAACAGTCCCCGAAAACATACTTTCCAATAATAAAGAATTCTTCTATGGTAAAGGTTGTAGAAAATGTAACGACACTGGATATAAAGGAAGATTGGTTATTGCAGAAGTCTTGGTTGCTGATGAATCAATAAGAAAGACAATACTCTCTAAGGGTGGAGCTAGTGATATCAAAGAGTTAAGTATAAAAGCAGGTATGACAACTATGCTTGTAGATGGATTTCAAAAAGCACTAAAGGGGCTTACTACTATAGAAGAAGTACTAAGAGTCACTCATGAATAATTGGAAGAAAAAAATAAATATATTCAAGAAAAAAAATCCCAAGAAAAAGATTAGGGTAATCTCAGAAAAGGACCTGCCTATAAACGAAGAAATAATAAAACCTAAAAAAAAGGTTCCATTTGAAGGCGTTAGTCTTTTTTCTTATTCTAGATTTTCAACGAAGAATCAAACATTTTTTGCTAAAAGATTATCTTTTCTTATAAAAGCTGGCGTTCCTGTCTTAGAAGGAATGCATGTAATTAAAAATCAGACGAAGTCTTCCAAGGAATCAAAGGTTTTCGAAAAAGTAATCTCAGATATATCAAATGGACAAACTCTTGCCACAAGCTTAAGTAAACAGAAGGGTGTGTTTGGTAATTTCGCTATTAATATAATAAGAGCGGGAGAATCTAGTGGAACACTGACCCAAAATCTAAACTACCTCGCAGACGAACTCAAAAAGAAAGACATGCTTAGAAATAAAATAATGGGGGCATTGCTCTACCCTATTATAATAACAGTTGCCACTTTTGGTATTACAGGATTTCTAGCTGTATATATATTCCCTAAAATAACACCAATATTCCAAGGACTAAATGCTAAGCTTCCAGTATCTACTAAAATAGTAATCTGGATAACGGATACCATAAGAGAAGATGGAATATTTATACTGCTTGGAGTTATAGCATTAATATCAACCCTAGTAATAACCATAAGGCGTTCAGCGAAGGCACGATTTATTTATGATGGATTGATACTTAGAATACCTCTGATAGGAAAAATAATAAAAAGCTATAACCTAACCAATACAACCAGAACTCTGGGTTTGTTGTTAAAATCTGGAATATCTTTAAACGAAGCCTTGCATGTAACGGCAGACACTACAGAAAACGTAAGATACAAGAAAGCATTTGAAGATATATCTCATCATATAATGAAGGGAAAGAATGTTTCAGAAACATTAGAAAGGGTTCCCCTCTTATTCCCTTCTATGATTCCTCACTTAGTATCTATAGGAGAGAAAAGTGGTAACCTTTCAAACACACTAGTATATCTATCTGAATTCTATGAAAACGAATTTGACGATCTAACGAAAAATCTTTCAAGCGCAATAGAACCTATATTAATGGTTATTATGGGATTCATGGTGGGATTTATTGCTATATCAGTAATTACACCAATATATGAAATCACAAATAATCTCAAGAGATAATAAAGGATTCACTCTTATAGAGATGGTTATAGTACTTGCACTCATAACTATCGTTGGTGGTCTTGGATTATATTTCGGACTTGATAGTCTGAGGGGTTATTCATTTCATTCAGATAGAGATGTATTGGTTTCCGTCCTACAGCATGCTCGTTCTGAAGCAATATCCAACATCTGTCGCGGAGAAGGTTGCACAGATGGTAAACCACATGGTGTTTTTATTCGTCCACCCGAACATCCAAAGTCATATGTAATATTCCAGGGTACTGATTATGCTAATCGTGACATAGATTATGACGTAGTAATAGACGTAAGCTCTTCTACATCTTTCTCTGGGATAAATGAAGTGGTTTTCGAAAGACTTTCTGGTAATGCCATAACCATAGGAGATATAAATTTAGTAGATGATAGAAATCATACTTCTACAATCAGTATAAGCTCCATGGGGCAAATATTATGGACAAACTAATTTTTAATAAAAATAAATATAAAAATTTAGGTTTCTCTACTATAGAGCTTATGATATCTATGGCGATAATGGTTCTCGTTCTAACTGCAGTAGTTATGACATCGTTCGGCTCACAATCATTCTTAAGTAACAGTAGAATAACCAGGGAAGCAACAAATATCGCTCAAGGAATCTTGGAAGAAAATCAAGCTTTAGCCCGAAAGGATTTCAATCTGGTTAATTCAACACCGAACAACACTCTAGATCCTACAGGGTACTGTGAATCTGGATTCCTAAGAGAACAGAACCAGCATAACCAAGATGATATTTTCTGTAAAAGAGTAGAAGTAAACACAAAGAGCCCAGACTATCTTACAAAAGAGGTTTCAGCAATTATCAAATGGAAAGATGAAAGACAAATGGACCAACAAGTTAAACTCACCACCTTGGTATCTAACTTTGAATCTTCGGTTGGAGGAAGTACCTGCGATTCAAACGTAACAGGAGATTGGTCAAACTTAGAGATTGTTAATGAGCAAATAGAATTTACAACCCTAATCAATGACCTATCTGGCACAAGGTATGCCATAACAGATATTGATGCCTATAGAGATAGATTATATATAACCACAAATGTAAACAGTCCAACAAGTCCTAATTTCTTCGTATTTAAAATAGGAGAAGATGGAAACCTTACTTATGAAGGAAGTACCGATACCACTGGTAATACTGTATCTAGTGGAGCTAGTGCTGTAACTGTAGCTAAAAATTATCTAGGGCACTATGCCTTTCTGGCAAATGGTTATACTTCTAATTTTAACTCCTGCACTGAGGGTCAGAATTGTTCTCAATTGCAAATAGTAAATGTAGAACATCCAGAATCTCTAAATATCGTAAGAAACTTCAAGATACCTGAGGTAACTAGCTCAAGTGGAGGAGCTGGAAATACTATTTTTTATAAAAATGGATACATATATTTAGGGCTAACCTCTACAGGTAATACTGAACCTGAACTTAATTTGATTGATGTGCACAATGTATCTGCCCCAATCAACATTGGCACAGAAGACTTAGGAAACAATTCCGTAAATTCAATATTTGCCAGAGGTAATTATGTATACGTCGCCTCTGCTGATAGTAGCGAGCAACTAAAAGTAATAGATATAAGTGATCCAAGAAATATTTCTAAAGTGAGTGGACTGTCTCTATTAGGAGGAAACGGTAAAAGTTTATCACTCGTTGGAGATACAGTATATTTCGGTACTGCAAAAGGTAATGGCTCAAAATACTACATGTTAGATAGCACAAATCCAAAAGATATTTCCCCTACAGGAATAGAGACGAGTTTCTCTGCAAGCGTAGATGGGATAATCGTTAGGAACGATTTAGCCTTTGTTTTAACAAAAAATAGTTTAAGAATAATAAATGCAATTACTACGGAACTGCTCGAGTCTTTAAGTCTAAATGGTAGCGGAAGCTCATTTGAACCAACTTTTGATTGTGAAGGTAATACAATTTTTATTGGATTTAATAATTCTTCAAACCAAGGGAATATTTATGTAGTAAAACCAGAGCAATAATTATGAAAGAAATTTTTGACATTAAATCTAAAAATTCAGGTTTCACCTTGATAGAGACAATGATTTACATTGCCTTATTTGCTTTGATAATGACAGGCACAATAGTTTCTATATACGGGATACTAGGATCAAGTGCTCGCAACCAACTAAAGGCTATGGTTCAGGAAGAAGGTAGCTTCCTTGTGGGTAAGGTAGATTGGAGCTTGAATGGAGCAAGTAGTATAGAGGTAAGAGACAATGGATTTTCTTTAACAATAACAAAGTATGATGGATCAGTAATAAAATTATCTATCTCCCCTACGGATGGGAACATGACCCTAACAGAAGATGGAATAGAAAATGTTTTAAATAATTCAAATGTAGAGATAGAGTGTGCTTCCCTGTCAGAAGAAATGGGTTGCTTTAATTATACTGAGAGTTCTGGTGAAGGGATAAATACTAGGAAACTTTCTACTTATTTTACCGTGAATTCCAGAACAAGCGAGGGTATGCCTTATTCTCAGGATTTTTCAACCATAAAATATTTAAGAAAATGATAACTAATAAATTAAAAAATAAAAATGGTGGATTCATTGCCCTGACCTCTACATTAATACTAACTATAGTATTAATGATGCTTATGTTTGCTAGTAATACCTCAAGCTTCTTTGCAAGATTTGACTCACTAGGTAGTGAATTTAAAAGAATATCTCTAGGGCTCTCAGAATCATGTTCTAACATGGCCATACTCAAGGTCTCCGAAAACTATAATTATAAGTTGAAGTCAGATCCAGATTACAGTGATGACTATGAGGGTGTTGTTGTAGAAGTGGGACCTGATATATGTATCATAAAATCAGTTGAAGAGATAACAACCCCTAGTGGTAAATGCGCTACATCTCAAACAGAGAAATGCCTTGAGATAACAACGCAGGCAGAGTATCCACTAGAGAATGGTTCGTGGAGCTCTCACAAGGTTAAGATAGTCGCACAGAATCCAGCCTTCTCTCCTACTAATCCCCCACCAACATGTTCCTTTACTGCATATCCCCTTGTTATAACAGAAAACCAAGAAGTCACACTGCAATGGAACATATCTGGAAACGCAAGCGGTATATATATAACTCGCAACATAGGAGGAGAAGAAACTACTATATACAATGGACTATCTTCGGGTGGACCAATTTTAGAAATATTATCTGAAAATGCTACCTATGTAGCTAAAGTATTCGGACCAGGAGGAGAAACAGAATGTGCCTCACCTCAAACAGTTCTAGTAGAACCACCACTTTCGTGTTCTGAAACTGTAGTCATGTTAGATAGGACAAATAATATGTCATTATCTGACTTGGAAAAAGAAAAGGAAGCTACTACCAACTTACTAGAATTATACAAAACTGTTCTACCTGAAATTCCTAAAATAGGAATTGGGCGGTTCGGAGGAAGTCAGGAAGAAACCGCCGAGATTCAATCTTCAGGAGAACTTACTAACATATATGAGAACCTTCTCTTAGCTATCGAAGAGGCAACAAGAATAAACAGCACAAGTGGAACCGACTTAGAAAATATACTAAAAAAAGGTGACGCTGAACTAAACAGCTCCCGTCACACGAAAGGTAAAGATAAGGCATTAATAATAATTTCAAATGGAAAGGCATCTGAACCAACTGCAAACGAAGAACAAAATGAGAATCTAGCCAAGCAAGCAGCTGAATTGATTAAATCTCCTCATGGAGTAGATGATTTACCTACAGAAATATTTACTATCCATTACGGTGAATCATCTGGGCAGGACTTACTTGCAAGCATAGCCACAGATTCAGAAAACGACTTTGCTACAGCAAGCAACACTAGCTATAGACCTCCTACTTTATATATGGCAGACAATGGAGATGGTTGGTCTTCACCAAGTGGAGCACAGAGTAACGGAGGATCTTATACAAGCAACAACGGAATAGATAGAGAACGTTATTATAATTTCGGCTTCTCGTTTCCTGAAGGAGTAACCCCCACTGGAATCGAAGTTTCAGCTGATGCTTGGACTACACTGTTCTATGATAACTTCGGTACAGGTGGTACTGATAGTACTTTCGATGAAAGCCCTCTATGGAAAGAAGGAGGAGCTGGAGCAGAAAAAAAAGAGATAGGTATAGACAACAACACTGCAAGTCCAAATGGAGGCAGATTCGCAAATATGATAGGAAGCAATGGATATATTTGCATAGAAATTAACTCTAGTGAATACAAATCTTTAACTCTTTCTTATTACTGGCGAGGAGATACTGACGCGGAAGCTTCTGATTCAGGAATAGTAGAATATGCGACAGGAGGAACTTGCGAGTCCCCATTGGGATTAGAAACACTACAGACTCATGCATTAAATACTAATTCAAACACTTGGGCTGAGGTCAGAAGTCTTAGTTTACCCGAAGAGCTAAATGATGATGAATCTTGGTTTTTAAGATTTAAAACTAATTCTACTGAAACTATTGAGCAGTTTAGAGTTGATGGTGTGTCTGTAAATGGATCCAACGAATCAATGAGTTGTGAGTTGGGAATAAGTTTATCGTACGATGGTGGCATAACCTGGACTAGTGGACTAAGCGACCCTACAAAATCTAAAACCTTAACTAGTAGCGAAGCTACCTATGTCTTTGGGGGTGAAGGAGATAACTGGGGTTATGATGATTGGAAAATTTCTGATTTGGATAATAATAGTTTTAGGGTTAGAACACATAGTATAGATAGTAGTCCATTATGTCCAGATAATGCCTATGTTCATATTGATTATTTAAGAACAAAAGTATATTACCAAGGAACAGATTCTATAAAAGAAAATGAGGATAATGATAACTTCTTTGTTATATCTGATCCAGAAGATATGTCTCTAGTATTCGAAAAAGTTGGGAAGCTAGCATGTCCTGCTATCGTATCTTCAGCTCCCCTACCACCGCCTCCGCCACCTCCATTACCGCCACCTCCACCACAGATAGAAATAGGTTCTTGGGATGAAGTTATAGATATATTGGAATAATGTATTTTATTGTTATTAATGTATTTTTATGTTATAAATAATAAATATAAATTTTTCGTTTAAGAAAAATACCATGAAGTCAAAATCTAATAAAACAAATCGAGGTTTCACTCTTATAGAAATACTTATAGTAATAGGAATAATCGCAGTTTTAGCTGCAATCGTTATTGTTGCTATAAATCCAGCAAAGCAATTCGCTCAAGCAAGAAATACTCAAAGGACAGCAAATGTAAATGCAATACTAAATGCTATTGGACAAAGAATGGCAGACAATAAAGGGATATTTGAAGGTCAATTTACTATTAGTGGAGAATCATTCACTTGTGGTGTCTTGCCTAACCCAGAAGAAGAAATAGCAGATACGATGGCAACTAACACAACAAACGAGACAGGAAACTTAGGATGTTTAGTCCCTACCTATATACCAACAATGCCGAAGGAGCCTCTGGGAGATGCTCAAGATCAATATACAGTTGAGAAATTATCTAATGGTAGAATTCAGGTTTGTGCCCCAGAAGCTATCCAGGAGACCGCAATCCCAAGCCCTGAGACCATCTGCGTAACAAGATAAATAAAAACAAATAAAGGCCCTCGTTTGTACGATGGCCTTCATTAGATGCAGTACTCAATATATTCCGGGTAAGAATCGAAAATTCTTAGAATATATTGTTTTAGGAGGCCAGACTTTAATAAATCAGGCCTGTAATGAATAAGAGGTATCGGGTACTTATTTTCTTTGTGCTTTTGAGAATCCACAAAGGCTTTCTTAATCTGTAATGGGACTCTCTTATTATTAACACCTTCAAGAAACCGATCTTTTCTTTCCCTTTTGTCTTCTTGTAAGGTCGGCAAGGTTATACCTTTTATTTTTCTTGCCACCTCTTTGTCGTTTTTTATTAGGTAGTCAATATCCTTGTGACAAGATTCTTCTGTATCAAAACCATCCTTATGGATCTTTATTATTTCCCTAATAATCTCTTTAATTCTTCTGGGATTGCAATTTTTATCCACAAGCACAACATCTTCCCTGCCTGTTCCCCATTCAGCGCCCTTAATAGGATTGAAAGACATTGCGGGACGTATGACTATATGAAAAGATAAATTAGATTTCAAAAAAATATTGTAGCTTACTGAGATACTACGATCTAACCTATTAGATATCTTTTCAAAATAGAGAATTTCTTTCCCTTGAACCAACCCTTGCAACACTTTCCTAACTTGAGTGATATTGCTTAAATTTCTGCCTCCTAAGGAGGCGTTAATGTTTTTCAACATAAAACCCCCTTTTTTTATTTATTTTTTAATATGTACAGTTTAAAACAACTAGGGTGATTATAACCTGAAAAAGTGTTTTGTCAATCTTAATTCCCTTTGTTTTCCTTGCGGAATAATATAAACACAGTCATTGCCGTGTTGGTTATTATCATAGAAATAGAGTGTAAAACAGTAGCAATATTGTAAGCGCTTAGAGAGAATAGAATAAGTATATGTCTAAATACGTTCATACTATATAAAACTGGAGTTTCGGTGCTAGGATGCTTCCATGTTTTAAGCAATGTTGGAGTAAATGCTATCAAATCTATCGCTACAACTATTATTACAGACAGTGTTGGATCTTTCGTAACAGCCCAAGGTATAAGCCCGAGTAAAGCAATAATTAAAAAATACGTATCTCTTCTTTGTATATTTTTAAATCCATATTTAAGAGAGAAGAAGAAAATCAAAATCGTAAAGAATTCTGAAACTCCAGTAGGTATCGCACCAAGCCCTGCACCCTTGGCCACCTGGCCAAAGAAAACAGTAAGAGAAACTATGGACCATACAAGCCAAGTATAAGGATGTGGCTTAGCTCTACCCTTTATTACATCTCTTAAGTAAGGTATGTTCCCTACTACTGCTAGAATACTAGCTATAATTACTATTGTTTCTTTCATTAATTAATCAATCAATCAATTTCCTCTATTTTTGTAAACAAAATACAACGCAAGTGGTGCAGCTGCATTAGCCCATCTTTCTACGAAATCCCAGAATGGTTCTCCTACTAATGGCCTTAAAAGTGCCGTCCAGAAACCCCAGAAAGCCATCCAGAGTAAAAGTGGTTTCATTGGCTTAAATAAAACAACAAAGGCTAATATAATATCCATTATACCTACAACCATAATAAAGGTTGCCGCTGTAGTAGCTTCAAACCCTAAAAGTTGTTGTGTCCACTTAATCCAAGACTCCTTACCTTGAAGAGCAAACATACCATGTCCTAAAAATTCTCCGAAAACTCCTATTCTTAAAATCCACTCTAATTTCTTGTCGTTTGTCATGTTTTTATAAAATTATTAATAGCAATTTATAATACTTAATATTATACCACTTATCATTAGATATCGACTTTTTTAAAATTATATACCTGAAATTCCAAATATCTTTCCTATTATAAATGTCGCTCCCATGGCCAGCATTCCTCCTAATATTATTCTGAAGGATGCCCTCTTTTTACTTGCTTCACCTGCTTTGGCACTTAGGGCACCAGTTATAGCTAAGGCCAATATAACAGACAGGAATATAGAAGGTATCCTTATATTAGCTGGTGGAAGTATTGCTGCAAGAAGTGGGATAATAGCGCCACACAGAAATGCGAATGCAGAAGCATAAGCTGCATGCCATGGATTAGTAAGGTCGTCGGGATCTATACCTAACTCTGCATCCACGTGAGCAGCGAACGCATCATGTGCTGTTAATTCTTTGGCTACTAATTCTGAGGTCGTTTTAGATAAACCTTTATTCTGATAAATAAGAGCCAGCTCCTTTTCTTCCTCTTCGGGAA
>JAGORC010000025.1 GCA_018063015.1 Minisyncoccota bacterium | reverse complement strand
TTTTCATATCTTTGTATAAGCTCAGCGAAATAAGCGCTGTCCTCTTTTGATAACAAGACCAGCTCCTTATCTTCCATTATGCTCAAGTTTTCCATACTCATAGACTATATATCTAATACGCATAGAACCGCAAATTCTTTCATAGATCACACTCTTCAAAATAGCTAAAGTGTGGTAAAATAGGGCTATTATCACATATATAAAATAATTTATGTTAAAAGAGTTTAAGCAGTTTTTATTAAGAGGGAATGTTGTTGATTTAGCAGTCGGTGTTGTAATAGGTGCAGCTTTCGGAACTATAGTTTCAGCGCTAGTGTCTGACTTACTTACTCCGCTTATTGCAGCTATTGCTAAGTTACCTGATTTCTCAGGATTAGTGTTTACTATAAATGGAAGTAAGTTCATGATAGGACATTTCTTGAATGCTCTTATCTCATTCGTACTTGTAGCTAGTGCGGTTTTCTTCTTCATAGTTAAGCCTATGAATCTACTTATAGCTAGATCAAGGAAGGAGCCTCCAGCAGACCCAACAACCAAGAAATGTAAAGAATGTCTAAGTGAAATTCCAATAGACGCAAAGCGTTGTTCTCACTGTGCGGAGCTTACAGCTTAGTTTGTTAATTATGATAAAAGCACTAGGACTCCCTAGTGCTTTTATTTTTTTTCTTAAACTATGTGGCTCTTAAGTTCTTCTATTGTATCTACTACCTTTTCTAAATTAGGGTGTGGTTCAAGGTTAAAGAAACCTCTATCATGAACTCCCCAAGTTACTGCAACAGTCGGAACTCCTGCTTCATCTGCTTCTCTGATGTCTCCTAGGGTGTCGGTGACAAATAGCATTTCTTCATTTGTTACATTGTATTTTTCTCTTATTATTTTGAATTTTTCTACCTTACTTCTTGAAACTTCCTTTGTTCCGATAAAATCAAAGAATTTTTTAATGCCATCTTTCTCAAGTAGTGGCATGCAGTTCCTCTCCATAGAAGAAGTGTTTAGTGCAAGTATGAATCCCTTGCTATGTAAATCTTCCAAGAATTCTAAGACTCCATCATAAAGGGGAGCTTGTTTCTTCTTCTCTATGTATTCAAGTCCTAGGGTCTCTTCTTCTTCCTTAGACATTGGACGCTTCAAATGTTTGATCTTGGCTAGGCCGTCATAGAAATTATGCATGAGTATTTCCTTATGCATTTCCTCTGTGAGGGAAGGGTATTTGTTCTTGATGTGGTTTTGAGCTATTTCTCCAGAATCAAATATAACTCCATCCATATCGAAGATGATTACTTTCTTGGTCATTTATTTAGTATAGCAAATTATTAATTTTAAATTTAAAACAAAACAAGGGGTAGCTTAGCGCTACCCCTTTGGTGGGAAATTTATTCCCAGTGTGAGATTACGGAGGCAACTCCCATGAGAAGGGTGCATATAAGGAGCACCCAGGATGCTTTCGCATATCTTCTGTGAGAGTTCTTGAAATAAATTTTGTTTTGGGATACCTGGATCCCTCTCTGTATCGTCTTATATAAGCAATACAGGAAAAGTCCTCCAAGGAAAAGGTGGGTGCCATACATAGCCGTGAACGGCTCTTTGTTGGCTATGCCACGGATTGTTATTGTTACCAAAATAACAACCCCCAACACCATTGCTACCCAACCGAGGAATTTATGTAGCGTGGTGCCTTTTTTCTTGGAGAATATCTGGATAGCCAGAATAATTAATATTAGTACTGATGATATTCTGAGTATCATATTTACAGTATGCATAACGACCCCCTCCTTGTGGGTTTTTGTTTTTTGTTGGAACTTGGTTTACTTTCGTTTTATACCACGAACTACATAAAAGAGAAAGTAGGCATATTAATACTAGAGATGTTAAAATATTTTTATTGTTTTGTTTTTTATTAGTAATTAAACAAGAGGGATAACCTCATAAAATATAAATATGAAAAAACTTTTAGTAGTAGTTTTGTTAGCTATAGTGGTGGGTGGTTTGTATTTCTTGAATTCTAAGAATGAATCTCCAAAAGATTTAAATACTAATGATTCAGTAAGTACTGATACAAACGACAACATGCTTGACGTCGTGTCTCTAGAGTCAAAGGCAACTTACGAAATAGATGAAGTGTTAAACGGAGTACCTACTCATGTGGTGGGCACATCAAGCTCTCTATCTGGAAAAGTAATATTTAACAAGGAGTCTAAGAAGATAGAAGGAGGCGAGATAGTACTTGATGCTAATTCATTTAAGACAGACAAGAGCCTACGTGATGAGAATGTAAAGAAGATGGTGCTTAAGACAAGTGAAGCAGGAAATGATGCAATCACATTTAGTATAACTAAATTCGAAGGAGCACCTGAGTCTAAGACAGGAGAAGAAGTATCAGTAAAGGTTCTAGGAGACCTCAAGATATCTGGAGTTACCAAGGCGGTAACATTTGATGGTAAGGCAAAAATGGGGGAGGACGGAACACTTACAGTTAACGCAAGCACAACACTAACATACGAAGACTTCGGAATAGCTGTTCCTGATCTACCATTCCTTAAAGATGTAAGTAAGAATGTGAAGTTGTCTGTTGATATAGTAGCTAAATAGATTTATCTGAATTATTTGAGAGAAAAAGTTTCTACTATAACTTGGTGGACTGATTTAGTCTCGGTTTCTTCCTCCTCTGTAGTACCCGTAATTCTGTCGTAGTAGGCGATTATATAGAATCCGTCCTTCTCGGCTATTTCTCTTTTGCCTAAGGACTTGGATAAATCAAAACAAGATTTCTCGTATATTCCTATTTCACCACTTTGTCTGTGGCCATCACCACCATCGTTTGAAACCCCGTCCCATCTACAACCTTCGAAATCCATAATGCTTGATTCTATCCATTCATTTGGAACTTGGAAGCTATATCTGTCTCTATCTACTAGCTTGTATCCTTCTTTGACCACGTTATCTTGTACGATAGGTTCTTCTCTTATTTCATCTCGGCTACTTCTAACTAGTAGCAGTACAACCAGCACCAAGACAACAAATATAAATATTTTCTTCATAGATATTTATTATGAATTAAAAACTTTCCACTCATAATCTTTCAAATATACTATTTCGAGTTCTTGTCTTGTATTTTTTAGAGCTTCTATAGCTATCAAGCTTGGAGGTAATTTAGTGCTTTCGAAATGGCATACTACTTTGACTGGAATAAATCCAAGTCCTTCTCGTACAACTCCTTCTGAGTGGGAAGTCCCTAGTGTTGCTAGCATATAGGCACCAGCAGAAGAACCAGCTATTGTTTTACCTTCTACAAAAGGTTTTAGATCTGGGTAGGTTTTCAATACTTCAACAAGTTGGTTCGTACTTCCTCCGTTAAAAAATACTGCATTTGATTGTTTAAACTCTTCAAGAAAATTTTCTTTAGTTGCAACAATGATATTTAAATTCTTGTTTACGAATCTATCTTTGAGCATTTGTGTGTGTTCCTTTGATGAAGCTTGTAGTTGTTCTTCAGTTCTACTTGCAAAATATACAAGTAATACCTTTCCTCCAGAAGGAATATCCTTTACAAATTCTTCAAAGAAAGTCCTGTTCCATTCATTATCTTCTTTAGTAAATCCGCCATGTAAAATATATTTAGTCATAATCAAATATTAGCATAAAATAATTATATTAATTCTCTTCTTTTAGACGGAGTTTGATTATCTTTATTATTAGAGGAGTGGGGAGGGGATGCTCGTATTTGAATCTGATGCAACCTTTTGAGAAATCAATTCCTCGCTTCGCGAGCTCTGCTTCAAAGGGCTTCACTCCAGAAGGGGTAGGGTAGAATCCTAGATGATTCTTCATACCTGCGAAGTGGATGAAGTTCTTGCCATTTAGTTCTATTGTCGGCATGCCGTATTTAATACTCTCTACACCTTGAGGAATAAGCTTGCGAGCTATTAGTCTCATCTCCTTGACCTTACCTACTGATTCCTTCGGTAGAGATTTGATATATTCATTTATATTTTTGAAATTTTTCATAGAGTTCATGAATAAATTATATCAGATTAAATATCTGAAAGTTCCTTTTACAAAAATCAAAGTTGGATGCCTAGTCATTAAGCAATAAATTCTTTGCTTTTGAGATTAACTCATTTAAATCAAGGCGCCCTGTGTATCTTTTTAGAAACTCACTAATTTCAATAACTTCTCTATTAAACGCATCTTCACTTGTGGTAAATTCACCAAGTTTGAATTTATTGGTTACATATACCAACATAACTGTATCTTTATACTTATCTTGATTATTAGAACCAATAATAGAAAACAGCTTTGCGTCCGAGAAACTTGCGCCAGCTTCTTCTTGAACTTCACGGATTAAAGCTTCTTCATGAGTCTCTCCTTGCTCAATATGGCCTCCAGGAATTTCCCATCCTCTATCGTTTTCTATTGCCAGAATTCTATTTCCTTCTATCGCAATTAAAAAAACAGCACTCAGTAACTCCTTTCTTGGAAGAATTGTGTGCTCATCAGTATATGTAATAAAAAATTGAGACATGTTGTATTTTCGCAAGGACCGTCCTTGCGAAAAATTGTTTTATTATAGCAAACTATTTATTTTAACTTTTCTTCTATTTTTTCTATCGCTTCTTTAGTTTTTTGTTCTGCTATTTTTAATTCTTCTAGTTTAGTAGTTAAATATTCATGCTCAGCTTTAAGCTCTCTGCCAGCCTTTTCTTTATCCTCGTATTGATCTATTACACTATCTACGTATTGTGGATCCTTTAACCTATCTAAATCCGATTCTACTTTAGATCTTTCATTTGTAATATAAGTTAATAGTTCTTCTTCCTTTTTTAAACCATTTGCTAGTTCATTGGGAACCTTTAAAACATCTTCAACGAAGCTTTTGTCTTGAGCCCTTTTTATGTCGTCTAGAGAGAATAGTATTCTTCTACCTGTCTTCTCGTTCCTAACTTCTTTATACTTTAATTCTGATGTATCTTCAGAGTTTTCTAAGATATCTTTTCGGTCAAACAGGATACGTCTTCCATTTTTGTCGTTTATTACTTCTTTGTATTTAGTTTCTTCTTCATTTTCTGGGGAAGGAGAGTCTTCTGCGTTGTCTTCTTCAACATCTTCTGGCTCAAGGCCTAGAGACTTTCTTATTTCTTGAATTTTTTTATTGTCTTCTATTTTTTGTTTTCTAGCTTTCTCCCGCGCTTCTTCCATTTTGCCTGATTTCTCGTATTCATCTATTGTAGGCTTTACCTCATTATATTTCCTCTCAAAATCTGGATCTAAACCCCCCTCCTTAATAATAAAATCCTTTAGCTCTTTATCCTTTTTGCTTTGATTAGGTGATTCTAATTTCATATATTTATTTTACTATTTAATAAAGAAAGTTCCTATTGTTGACAAAAACAAAATAAGTTGTAATATATAAAACGGAATATTGATATTATTAACAATTCTAAAACCATAACCATGACACAAGGTTTAGTTTCTTTCGTCACCCAGAAAGGTGACGTCTTGATGAAAATCGTTGCCGGTTCTAACGGCATGAAAGCACAAAGTGTTGCCGACATTATTAAAGATGAATGGCCGGTGACTCCCGAACGAGCAAAAGAAATCTCCGAAGAAGAGCACTTCGGAAGCGAAGACGACCTGGTCATTATGACCGATTCACAAATCCTTGCAGAAGATCCTGCAAGCCTCGGGTCCCTCTACGCTGAGACATTCAAAAATCCCAACTTCAACCCAAGATGGGAAAAGGGTATATTAGACCACGTAGTCGTGGTTACCGTCTGACTTCCTAAATGCATCAATGCTCAAAAGGCCTGTTTCTACAAAGAAGCAGGCCTTTAATTTTTCTCAAGGATATTTTTTAATCTATCAATAACTGCTTTCTCCCAGATATTCGTAAGGACCGTCTTTGCGAACTATTATGAACTAGGAACATGTTCAGATAGTAATGACTTCGTTTGTTCTGTTATATCAACTAATCCAGACCTTTTTATTATAAGTTCTCTTTCACCTCCTGTGCCAGCTAAAACAACATCATCTTTTTTCACCAAGTATACTTTCATACTACTTCCTTCTTTTAAAGGGTTTCTTCCCCACGTGTAATCGTATGAAGCTGATACATATTCACCAACACCTCTGCCGTCTCCCCTGTATCCTTCAATTCTATTTACAATAATATATTCTCCTACTGCCTTACTTATTAAATCTTGTAAGTTGTTATAATAGTTCTGATACTCTTTATCCTTTAATGCTTTTATTAAACCACTTTGTTTTTCATCGAATAAATAGGCACTTAAATGTTTTCGTAAATTCTTATATTGGTGGTTTAAGTCATAGAAATAATTTGATGGAAATTGTGAATTGCTCTGATACTGCATCCATATTTTTTCAGGGATAGAATTATTTTTTTTCTTTACTAAACTTGTTTCAAGATGTTTGGTATTAAATATATTGTGTTGAGGGGATTTTTCCATATTTAAATAATAACACAAAATTACTGGCTGGGAGCTTTTTTTAAAACTCTCTCCAGAGGGCCTATTACTGATTTTCTATGCAGGGCTGGGAGACCTGGACTCGAACCAAGATAACCTCCTCCAGAGGGAGGTGTCCTACCATTAGACGATCTCCCAGCTCTGCACATAAAATAACAGCAATTTCCTAACGGAATCGGATAAAAATAAATGCAGATTTATTTTTATTCCCACCATTAGGTAATCTCCCAATGGCACTCATTTACATTAATACAAAAAACCCTTTTTATCAAACCATTATGTTATATTATAAATATGTATAACCATAGCCCAGAAAATTATATTTGCCCACTATGTCAAATTTCAAAAGGGGAGGTGACAGAGAAAGGTAACCAAGAAGGAAGTGTCTTCTGGAGAGACGAATTCATGACCTGCTTTATTGCAGGTAAATGGTGGAGGTCAAACCCTGGTCACGTAATAATAATTCCGAATAAACACATAGAAAATATATATGATATGCCAGAAGATATGGGGCATAGAATTTTTGATTTTTCTAAGAAAGTGGCTATTGCCCTGAAAGAGTTATATAAATGCGACGGAGTTTCTACTAGACAACACAACGAGCCAGCAGGTAATCAGGATGTATATCACTTTCACTTACATGTATTTCCTAGATATCAGGGGGACAATTTATATATTAATCATAAGGATACTTACTGGCCTAGCGAAGAAGAGAAGAAGCCCTATGCAGATAAGATGAAGAAATATTTTTCTTCTAATTAGTTTCACTTAATGTCACAAATTCTTAAAAAGATAAAACTTCCACTAATCCTCATCCTGATTTCTGTATTTTTCATTTTAATTTGGAAGCTACTCGGCTTGCCGTCTGAAGAAGTTCTGTTCGATATGGCAAAAGAATATTTCTTAAAATACGGAATAATTACTGTTCTCATAGCTTCTATAATAGAGGGCATGCTTGTGGTTGGATGGTATCTGCCTGGGGGACTAGTGATATTCCTAGGAGTCATACTAGCTTCTGGAGATCCAGATAGAGCCATATCGTCAGTTGTCGCAACTATAGTAGGACTATGTATTGCTTACACCATTAACTATTTCTTAGGGAAGCATGGATGGTACAAGTTACTTGTGGTATTTGGGCTGAAAGGTTCACTAGAGAAAGCAGAAGGGAAGTTCGAGAAGTATGGATACAAGGCAGTAATACTATCTTATTGGCAACCGAATCTAGGAGCTCTGGTATCAACTAGTGCGGGTATACTTCAAGCAAGTTTCAGAAAGTTTTTCTTATTTTCTACACTAGCTACTATTCTATGGTCTGTTTTCTGGGGAACTATAGCGTATTTCCTAGGGCAGAAAATACTGGAATACTTAGGGATGGTATTTTTTGGATTAATGGGAGTATGGATAATCTCTATAATCGTCGGACATTATTTAAAGAAAGATGTTAATATTAGCTTATGAACATCGAATGGAACAAAGTGACTTGGTATTCTAAATTGGTTGCGGTAATTTTATTTACTGCGACTTTTTATTTAGGATTTAATTTAGGTAAGGAAAGCGAGAAAGTAAGAGTTCAGAATGAAGTCCTACCCATGGAAGAGATAGTAGTAGAATCTAAAGATGGTAAATATTGCTTTGCTTACAACCATCCTGCAACGGACGTAGAACCCTACAAGACTTCAGAAAATATTTCTCTAGAAATACTAGGAGACAAGGTTTCTGGGAGTAAGTCTGGAACTCAAGAAGGTCCAGATATGACGAACGGCTACCAAGGTAGTATCGAAGGTAGCATCATAGGCGATA
>JAGORC010000024.1 GCA_018063015.1 Minisyncoccota bacterium | reverse complement strand
GATTTAAAGGTCTCGGAGAAATGAATCCAGAAGAACTATGGGAAACTACAATGGATCCTGAAAGAAGAATCCTTAAAAAGGTTAATATTGCTGATGCAGAAGAAGCCAATAAAGTCTTCGATATATTGATGGGCACAGAAGTTCCTCCTAGAAAATCATTCATTCAATCAAACGCAAAACTCGCTGAGATTGATATATAAAAATGAAACCAAAGCTTTATATAGTTACGGGTTCTCCGTTTAAGTTTCAAGACCTTTCTTTTAAACTGAAAGATTTTTTTGATTGCGAACAGAGACCTTGGGATGAACCAGAAATTCAAGGTGATCCTATAGAAATACTTAAACACAAAGCATCTCGAGCATATGAAAAATTTAAACACCCAGTTTTAGTGGATGATGTTTCTGTACACATAGAAGATATCGGTGGTTTCCCTGGACCATATATGAAGGACTTCTGGAAATGCTATACTCCAGAAGAGCTCGGTAAGCGCTTCGAAGGTTCTAAAATTAAAGCAATATGTAGACTAGGCCTTCAGCATGATGTTGATAATATAACCATAGCAGAAGGAGAGTTTAACGGAGTTATAGTAGCACCAAGTCACAACAATCACCAAGGACGCTTCTTTGAATTATGTGTTAAGTTAAATGGAAATGATAAAATCATGCTTGATTATAATGAAGAAGAAAGAGTTAAGTATTCTCATAGAGGTAAAGCAATGGACAATCTTATAAATATTTTAAATACTAATAAAAATATATGAATATAAACGAATCTTTCAAATTGCCAAATAACGAGCTACCTAGAAATTTAGAAGGGAGAAGTTATGTGGAGCGTATTTTTAAAGAAATACAAGAAGGGAAAAGATTTGGCTCTCTCTTAGAACCTTCACAAAAATTGAACGAATACTTAGGAAAACATTCTGAAATTGAATCTATACCTTACGCAAACCTTTTTCTTGAAAAAGGTGAAAGTTACTCTTCTCTTACCCCTAACTTTAATCTTTATGCCATAGGTGTTCCTTTACCTTTAGAAAAAGTTATTTCAAAAGAAAAGATAGAGTCTTTAAATATAAATGAAGATATAAAACAAAAAGTTATTACATTATTTTCCGAAATAAAAAGTGACAAAGTTGCTCAGGTAATAACTCGTATTAATTCAGAATCTGTTTCTTCTGGAACTTCCGGTAAAGAAAAACCAGAAATTGCTATTTTAGAAGGTATGATATTTGGCTTTGAGAGTTGTTGTATTGAGTATTATATAGATACAAGATATAACAATAATCCACAACACTCTTTTGAAGATAAAATCGAAAAATATGTTTTAGACAAAGATCATCCACAAAGTGTTCTTTGCGAACACCATGCAAAAGGCATGATCGAAGAGATTAGTAAAGCAAATAAATTAGTAAATCAATTACGAAATATTATTACAAGAAAGATAGAAAGATTAAAATAAATATGAAAGAATCTATGTTTAACTTTGTTTTTAAAAAACCTAGTAGTCTTGAGACTAAGAAAAAAGAGAAAAAAAAGGAATTACCTTATTGGGATAAAATGCAAAAAGACTTTTCTAGTTATATATATAAAAAATACTTTAAAGGGTCACAAAGATTAGAATATGTTAAACCACTTTCAATTTTAGAAAGACAGAATCCTGAGATTACTAGGAATCAAGAAGAAAATAAATTTTCTAGAGATATATCTAAAGAAGAAGTCTACAAAAAAGCTCTTCAAGTTGCTAGACAATTTGGCTGGCAGGAAAACAGCAATAATAGACAAGATGAACTTAGTAGTAGATTTATAGTAAATAAATCTGGAGTAATTATAGATAAGAATAAAATAGAAGAAAATAACTTTAAAGAAAATATTAATGAAGAAAAAAAAGAAAACACAAACAATTCTGAAGATGGAATACCAATGTTTATTACAAACAAACTAAGAAGAGACTTGAAAAGTTTTGGTGTATCAGACGAAGAAATAGATAAAATGAAACCAAAAGAAGCATGGGAGACTTTGAAGCAAAAAAGTTTAGAAAGAGATTTAAAAGAACCAAATAAAGAAAAAATTATAACATTAGATGAGTTAAGTGAAGATCTTTTCATACTTCAAAAAATATGGGATGAAGCTTATGAAAAACTCGACAATGTAAGTGATACAAAAAGGACAACTGAACTTCTTGATTTAACGGCGTCCTCCATTGATGATTCTAAGTCACTGGAAGAGTATTTAGAAAAAAACTTAGACTTAAAACCTGAAGAAAAGTTTTTCATAGAAATGTCTATTCAAATTAAAAAATTTAAACATAAAGCCGAGGAACTTTTAGATGTAAAGTATTAGTAATTTAATTACTAAATTTAATAAGTAATATATAATATTTGTTATAATCAAAATATGAAAGAATTTGGACCAAAAAAGAAGCGAGAATTACCTAAAGAATTAGCTGAGGTTTATGGGTTTTTTACTCTAACTAATCTAGAAAATGGGTTAAATGAAAGTTCCCTTTATCACGAATACGAAGGTGATGCTATTAGATTTTTAAATAATCTACCAGATACAAATCAAAAGAAATTACTTTTAGAAAAGTTAAAAAGTGTTCCCAGAGAAGAATTCTTGAAAGAAGATGAGCTTGAAGGTTTCTATAATTTCTGCACAAGTCTAAAAAATCTTTTAGAAGCGGAGCTAAAGGGGAGTAAATAAAAAATATGGAAGAATTCAATACTAAATCTAAAAGTTTGGATAATATACAATCAAATCCAGAAAGTATTGATTCTATTTTAGAAACTATAGATATTGATTCTGTTCATGAGTGTTTAAAGGAGGAATTTAAGATTCCTCTTCATCAGGAATTAAATATAGTCAAAAAAGACAATATAAAGAGTGTGCCCACAGAAGAATACGGATTATATCGCATTGACTCTCATAGCATAGATGTATCTAGTAAAATATTTACATCTACTTTTTCTAAAAATGAATCTGGAGCTAAATTACTTTCTCTAGAGATAGTTTGCCACGAACAAGTTCATGCTGTTTCTCCTAGGAATAAATCAGTAGAAGAAGAGATAAACTCTGGTTTCTCTAGTTGTTTGTTAGGTAAAGATAATAAAAGGATACTATATAGTAATTTCGATTTATTTAATGAAGGGGTTGTTGAAAAGATAGCAAGAGATGTATTTGTAAATTATTTAAACAAGAATAGAGAATATGCTACAGAAAAGGGTAAGAATAAGTTTATGTCTTTGTGGAATAGTTCGTCCTTAGCCAAGGATAGACCTCGTGAACAAGAATTTCGCTTGGTGGAGCTTTTAGTGGAAAGATTGGCTAGAGAAAGTGGTTTCGAGAAAGAATTTGTTTGGAATGCTATAAAGCAAGCTTATATAAATGGGGATGAAATATTCGATGAGGATTTGAAATTAGAATTAAGAAAGATTCTACCTGAAGACTTCATACCCAAGCTCGCTACTTACATCCCTCCGGACATATTTAGAAAGGAGAGTGACTATGGGTATTTAGTTAAAGTCCTAAAAGAAGATAAATCAAAAAATTTCTTAAAGAAAATAATTAACAAGATAAACAGCTTAATTTAAGATTTATTTTTTATAATTTCTTGTATTTTTGTAATGAAATCTTCTACAGATATACCTTCTAGCTTTTCATCATTTCTTCCTTCAACTGTGAGAGTCTGAGATTCCTTTTCTTTGTCACCAATAACTATAAGATAAGGGACTTTTTCCATTTTTGCACTTCGGATTTTCTTACCTAATGATTCATTTGAAGAATCTAATTCAACCCGCATGTTGTTATCTAGTAGTTTCTCATATATTTCTTTTGAGTAATCTAGATGTTTGTCTGTTGCTATAGGAAGTATTTTGACTTGGATAGGTGATAACCAGACAGGGAAGGCTCCAGCATAGTGTTCTATTAGAATACCCATAAATCTATCAGGTGAACCTACAAGCGCTCTATGAATCATTACAGGAGTAGATTCTTTACCATCTTTATCAGTATAAGTAAGTCCAAATCTATTTGGTTGGTTAAAATCTAGTTGCACTGTAGAAATTTGCCACTCTCTAGATAATGCATCTACCGCCATAATATCAATTTTTGGCCCATAGAAAGCAGCTTCACCCTCTGCCTCCTTATAGGGTATCTTCTTTTTATCTAAAAGTTTTTTCATTATTGTCTGAGAGTTTTCCCAAATAGCATCTGTGCCTAAGTATTTCTCTTTGTTGTTTGGATCTCTAAACGATAGTCTCATCCAATAATCTATTTTGTAAGTTTTTAGGGCTTTTTCTATCGCTTCTAGGATATTTGAAATTTCTTGTTCTATTTGATCCTCAGTACAGAAGATATGTCCATCATCTTGAGCAAAGCATCTCAGACGGACAAGTCCTGAAAGTTCTCCAGGTCTTTCATCTCTATATAAATTTGCAAAATCAGAGTACCTTATAGGTAAATCTCTATAACTTCTAGGACGAGATGCATAAATCTGTGTATGTTGAGGACAGTTCATTGGCTTTAAGAAGAAATCTTCTTCGCTGTATTGAGAGTGTACAGTAAGCATATCCTCCTTGTACTTATCATAGTGGCCTGAAATTTTAAAAAGTTCTGCTTTATTAAAGTTTGGAGTATGTACTTCCTGGAATCCAAGTTCTTTATTTAGTTCTCTTGAGAAGTTTATTATTGCATTTCTAACGATATTTCCTTTTGGAGTAAACATAGGCATTCCTACCCCAATAAGATCAGAAAATACTAATAAATCTTGTTCCTTGGCTATTTTTCTATGATCTCTCTTTTTCGCCTCCTCTCTTCTGCTTATATAGTTCTCTAATTCTTCCTCTGTATTGAATGCGAGTCCGTATATACGAGTAAGCATTTTGTTTTTCTCGTCTCCTCTCCAGTAAGCTCCAGCGACTCTATCTAACTTAAACGAATTAGGCTCTATTTCTTTCTTAGGATTTTCTGCGTGTCCACCTCTACATAAGTCTGTGAAATCGCCACAAGTATAAAATGTTATCTTTTCTCCTTTTTCTTCTATTTCCTTGATTAACTCTAATTTGTATTCGTTCCCTTGGTAATACTCATCCGCCTCCGCCTTGGTCTTTTCTTTGTGTGTGAATTCTTGCCATGACTTTAGGTTTTCTCGCATTTTCTTCTCTATTTTTGCCAAATCCTTATCAGAGATAGGGGACTTGAAGTCAAAGTCGTAATAGAATCCGTTTTCTATTGCAGGACCTATTGTAGCTTTAGTATCTGGGTATAATTCTAAAACAGCGCTAGCTAGCAAGTGGGCCAAGGTGTGTCTTTTGCTTGTTAATTTAAGATCCTCATTCATGCTAGAAATCTTAGCATATTATCCCCGTATTTTAAAGCCCAAATTTGCTTTTTCTATCCAATATGCTAATATAAATCCACTATGGTTGTAAGAATGAGACACACAAAATCACATACAGCGAACCGAAGAAGCCATCATGCTTTAAAGGCAGGGATGCTTTCTAAGTGTTCAAATTGTGGCGCAATGAAGAAGCGTCATATTGTATGTCCTTCTTGCGGAGTATACCGCAACATGAAGGTTGTAGATTTGGTTAAAAAGGCAGAAAAGAAAGATAAAAAAACCAAAGCGAAAGCAAAATAATTAACAGTTAGGCATTGGGCTCTATGCACTAGAGAGTTCTCACGAGCGCGGAGAGCCTGGTAACTAAAATAAATGGCAAACAGGCACCTTTCAAGATCAATAGTATTGCAGACTTTATTTGAATGGGATTTCAATGGTCAAAAAATAGATATTAACAAGTCTCTAAAACGTAATTTAGAGGAATTTGCTCCTGGACTTGAAGATGATAATTTCGTTAACGCTCTTATGGATGGAGTGTTGAAGAAACGCGCCATAATAGATGAAATAATAGAGAAAGCTGCACCTGATTGGCCACTTGATAAGATTTCTGTTGTTGATAGAAATATTCTTCGTATTGGATTAGCTGAACTATTGTTCGGAGATAGGAAAGAAGTTCCTCCCAAGGTTGCCATAAACGAAGCCATAGAACTAGCGAAGACATTCGGAGGTGAGAATTCTGGTAAATTCGTAAATGGAGTCCTAGGATCAGTCTACAAGGAGATAGGTGAACCCGGCAAAGACGAAGTAAGTAAAAAGAAAAAAGACGAAACACCAGTAGATCCTAAAACACTACCTAGAGAAACATTAGGAGGAGCACTTGTGTATGCAAGAAAAGACAATCTTCTTTATTTAGCTTTTGTTCATGATGTCTTCGGATATTGGACACTGTCCAAGGGTCACATAGACGAAGGTGAAGAACTAGAGGCAGGCACAGTAAAGAGAGTAAAAGAAGAAATCGGTCTTGATATAAAAATAATAAAGAAACTAGGAGAAAACGAATACGTAGCTACTCATCCTGAGAAAGGTAAAACTTTAAAACAAGTAACTTACTTTCTAGCGGAGAGTGAGTACCACGAACTTCTTTTGAAAGATGGAGGTGGACTAGATGAAGCTAGGTGGTTTCAGCTTTCAGAAGTTCCAGAACTTAGATTCTACAATGATGTAATACCACTTATGACGAAAGCCATAGAAATTATCAGTAAACAAAAATAATATGATAGACTTTTCAATCTTCGAGAAACAAACAGGCATTACCTTTAAGGACAAGAACTTATTAAAGCAAGCATTTATTCATCGCTCATACATAAACGAGAACCCAAGCATGGGACTTTCTCATAACGAAAGATTGGAATTCTTAGGAGATGCAGTACTTGAACTTGTAGTTACAGATTTTTTATATAAGAAATATCCAGCTTCAGCAGAAGGGGAATTAACAGCATTCAGAAGTGCTCTAGTTAACGCAGTTATTATATCTGACGTTGCTTCTAAGATAGGCATGAACGACTTTCTGCTTTTGTCTAAGGGTGAGGCGAAAGATGTGGGTAAGGCAAGACAATATATACTAGCCAATACTTACGAGGCTTATGTTGGTGCTTTGTATTTAGATCTTGGATACGACAAGGCAGAAGAATTCGTGGCGGATACACTATTACCTCATACAGAAGAAATAGTTTCTAAGAAACTCTGGCGTGATGCTAAATCATTAGTTCAAGAGAAAGCTCAAGAATATAGAAGTGTGACACCTTCCTATAAGGTGCTAAATGAAACAGGTCCTGACCATGATAAGCATTTTACTGTTGGAATATTTTTCGGTACTGAATTAATAGCTGAAGGTAAGGGTAAGAGTAAGCAAGAAGCAGAGCAGTCAGCTGCTACATCAGCATTAAAGGTTAACGATTGGCTAGACTAGTTTTATGATGAGACTCAAGAATCTAGAGATAAACGGTTTTAAATCTTTCTCCAAGAAAACAGTTTTAGAATTCGTTCATCCTGTTGTAGCTATTGTAGGACCCAATGGCTCTGGTAAGTCTAATGTTGTTGAAGCAATAAGGTTTGTCCTTGGTGAACAATCTATGAAGTCCATGAGAGGTAAGCAGGGAACAGATTTAATATTCAAAGGCTCCAAGAGCTTACCTAAGGGTTCTTCTGCAACTGTCTCTATATATTTCAATAATGAAGATAAAATTTTCAAACTCACTAATGAAGTTGGAGAAAATGTAGATTTAAATTTCGATACAGTTTCTATAGGACGAGAAGTATATTCTGATGGATTAAACAAATATGTACTAAATGGTTCTGAGGCTAGACTTAAAGATGTAAACAATCTTTTGGCGTCTGTTAACATAGGGTCATCAGGGCACCACATAATATCTCAAGGAGAAGCAGATAGGATACTTAATGCATCCATAAAAGATAGAAAGGAAATGATAGAAGATGCGCTAGGACTCAAGGTATATCAATACAAAATAAAAGATGCAGAGAGGAAGTTAGAAAGAACAGAAGAAAATATGAAAGAAGTTTCTATTCTTCGCAGAGAGAATGCTCCACATTTGAATTTCTTAAAGAAGCAAATGGAAAAGTATGAAAAGGCTAAAGAAATGAGAATCGAACTTTCCTCACTATACAACAGCTATCTTCATACAGAGAGCATCTATCTAAAAGAAGAAGTAAATAAATTAAAAAGTGACAAAGAAAGAATAGAAGGAGAATTAAAGAATATAGAGAAGGATTTGTCTCTTGTAGAGGGAGAAGAAGAATCAGTAGGTAGCGAAAAGGCAACTAGACTTCACGCACTAGAGAGAGATTTAAACGAAATTCACACACTTAAAAATGAGCTAGAAAGGAAGCTGGGCCGTATTGAAGGTATGATAGAGGCCGAAGAAAACAGAAAGAAAGATGCTCCTATGAGTGTCGCTTTATCAGAAGCAGAGATAAGGAAAATAATAGAAGAGATTGAGAGTTCAATAGATCAAGCTACTTCTAGCTCTAATTTAGATGAGGTAAAGGAAATTTTAAAAAAGATAAAGAATACTTTAAATAAATTTAACCAGAATGACAATTCTGGCAGAGAAGCAAAGATAAATGAAGTTATTTCTGAATTCAAAGAGGCAGAGAATAAGGTAAGAAACGAGATAGAGAATATAAGACAAAAAGAAAAAAGTATAAACGAAGAAATAATAAATC
>JAGORC010000038.1 GCA_018063015.1 Minisyncoccota bacterium | reverse complement strand
GCGTTCTATGACTTTGGGACATAGAACTATCTCTCCTTCTGTTTTAGACAGAGGGAAGGAGAGGACATTAGTCGACTTGTTCTTGTTTCTGTATTTTGTATTTATGTCTTTGGAAACCTTTTCGGTTACTAGTGCTATAGATAGAGAATACTTCTTACCTAGTATATCATCCTTCAACAGAGAAAAAGGCAAATTAGGATACTTTGCCTTAGAAATATTTGAGATAGAGATTTCTCCTAACATTTATCTTATCTTACCAAGTTTGCGTAGCTTCTCTGTAACCTTTCTCTTTTCGATTCTTCGTAGGGTACTCTTCTTTACTTTAACCTTAGATTCTTTTCTTTCGTTGTATCTTTCACCTTTTACTTTCTGGATGATTCCTGACTCTTGAATCTTACGAGAAAAACGGCGCAAAAGGCTTGCGTTGTTTTCGTTTGGGTTCTTTTTTACTTCTACTACTGTTTTTGCCATATAGCATAGAGATTACCATATAAAAAAAATATAGCAAGCACTGAAAGGCTTTTTTGACTTTTTGTTTTATAAAAGATAGTATTTCAATATATGAAACAAGGAGAGAATTATATAACAGAGGAAAAGAAGAAGGCTTTAGAAGAAGAATTAAAAGAGTTAAAGGGTCCCAAAAGAAAGGAAATAATAGACACTCTAGAGTATGCTAAATCTCTAGGAGACTTGTCTGAAAATGCAGAATATCACCAAGCTCGCGAAGACCAAGGCAAGCTTGAAGCTCGTATTGCCAAGATTGAACAAATATTATCATCCTCCGAGGTGGCATCATCTGTAGTAGGAGAACATGTAGGTATTGGTTCTAAGGTAACAGTCCAGAAAGAAGGAGAAACTACTAAGAAGACATATATTATCGTTGGAGCAGAGGAAGCAGATATGAAAGAAGGAAAAATTTCTAACAAATCACCGTTTGGTGGAGCTCTCTTCGGCAAGAAGAAGGGGGACAAGGTGACTATCACAACTCCAGGTGGAGTATCAAATTATAAAATAACAGACGTAGCTTAATACAAAATGTCATCAATTGATGAAATTAGAGACGGAAGGTTGAAGAAATTAGAACTACTTAAGAAGAGTGGTCTTGAACCATATCCAAGAGAATCTAAAAGAGAACTATCTCTTTCAGAAGCCGTTTCTAATTTTGAAAGTCTAGAAAAAGGAGGCGAGTCAAAATGGGTTGCCGGAAGACTCATGTCACTTCGTGGACAGGGAGCTATTGTATTTATGACACTATTCGATGGAACTGCCAGCTTCCAAGGATTACTAAAGAAAGATGTCTTGGGTGAAGAGAAGTTTAATTTATTTAATGAAGTAATAGACATAGGAGACTTCGTAGAGGTTTACGGAACATTCTTCGTCACAAAAAGAGGCGAGAAGACAATAGAGATAAAAGATTGGGGAATTCTGTCTAAGAGCCTCAAGCCACTTCCAGAGAAATGGCACGGACTACAAGACACAGAAGAAAGATTCAGAAAGCGATACCTAGATATCCTAATGAATGAAGAAGTTAGAGATATCTTGATAAAGAAAACCAAATTCTGGGACACAGCTAGAACATTTATGAAGGAGCATGGTTTCATGGAGGTTGAGACTCCTACACTTGAAGTGACGACTGGAGGAGCAGAAGCAACTCCGTTTAAAACATTTAACGAAGATTTCAAACTTCCTCTATATTTGCGAATATCTATTGGTGAATTATGGCAGAAGAGACTTATGTCTGCTGGATTTACTAAAACATTTGAGATCGGAAGAGCTTACAGGAACGAAGGGTCAGATGCTAACCATCTTCAAGAATTTACAAACTTAGAATTCTACTGGGCATATGCTAACTACAAAGATGGAATGAAGCTTGCCGAAGAACTTTATAAAAAGATTGCCATCGATGTATTCGGTAAAACAGATTTTGAAACCAGAGGACACAAATTTGATTTAGGAGGAGAGTGGAAGAAGATTGACTATAGAGAAACTGTCTTAGCTGAGACAGGTATTGATGTGTTAAATGCCAATGAAGATGAAGTGAAGAAGAAACTCGACGAGCTAGATGTAGTTTATGATGGAAACACAATGGAAAGACTAGTGGATACACTCTGGAAATATTGCCGAAGAAAGATTTCTGGTCCAGTGTTCCTCACAGGACACCCTAAGCTTGTTTCTCCGCTTTCTAAATCAATGAAAGATAATCCAGACTTAACAGAAAGATTCCAGATAATAATTGCAGGAAGTGAAGTCGGTAATGGGTTCTCTGAATTAAATGATCCACAAGATCAAGCAGAGAGATTTCAAGTTCAACAAGAACTAATCAAGCAAGGGGACAAGGAAGCTATGATGCCCGACAATGAATTCGTAGAGATGCTTGAGTATGGAATGCCTCCGACATGTGGATTTGGCTTCGGTGAAATGCTGTTTGCCTTCCTAGCTGATAAGCCAATCCGAGAGACCCAATTCTTCCCTCTGATGAAGCCTAAAGAGTAGAAATAAACTAAACTTATTGAAAAACCACCACCCCAAAAAGGTGGTTTTTCTTATTAGGGGAGTTATCCACACATTTTATTAGGTAAGGTGGGAAGAAGTGGGATATAATATTAACCAAGTGGGAAAAAGTGGGAAAGTAATAATTTAGAAAAACTTATGCTCATCGGCGAATATACACACACAATA
>JAGORC010000023.1 GCA_018063015.1 Minisyncoccota bacterium | reverse complement strand
GACAACAACGCTTCATTCGTTGGAGCAATCACTGAAGGTAATGAAGCTAACAACTGTTCTACTTGGACTAACGTGACGGTGTCTGCGGCGGCAAGCGCAGATTTGATAGCAGGACTAACATCTCCCACAACAGCAACAGCTGGGCTATCTACAACTTTCTCATCATTGATTTCAAATACAGGCTCTCTTACCACCGGTGCATCATTTAACAACCTCTTCCAAGTTGCTACATCTTCAAATGGAGGAGGAACAGTATCCACGATATCTGTAAATGTGCTAGCTACACTTGCTTCAGGTGCAAGTAATACGGTCTCATCATCTTCATATACTTTCTCAGGAGCTGGAACATATTCAGTTAGAGCTTGTGCCGACAACAACGCTTCATTCGTTGGAGCAATCACTGAAGGTAATGAAGGTAACAACTGTTCTGCTTGGAGAGATGTTTCTGTTTCCGTCGCCATACCTTCTCCTCAGATTATTTACTTTACTGCTTCACCTAGCACTCTTGATTTAGGCGAATCCTCAACACTTTCTTGGCATTCTACGAGTACGGACTCTTGTACCGGAACTAATTTCTCAACTGGTTCTACTAGTCCTGTTACGGGCACGGCAGTAGTTACTCCACTTGCAGAAGGAGTAAGTTCTTATACTTTAACTTGTGTTAATAATACCCTAGGGCAGTTTGCCTCTGATTCAACCTCCGTAACTGTTTCTATAATAGTAAAGAAGCCAGTAATAAAAGAAAACTAGAACAAATCTGTTTTCAGATTTGTTTATGCCACTTATTTGTTGGTATAATGAGAGTATGGAAATAAATGAAGATCAACTCAAAAAAGCTATCCTTGATTCTGGATTAGTTTCTCGTACTGATTTAAATGAAGCAACCAAGAAAGCAGAAGAAAAAAAGCAAAAGCTAAGCAATATACTTCTTTCTGAAGGAAAAATCAGTGAACCAGACCTAAAGAAGATGGAGGCATTTCTTCTAGGGATACCTTTTGTTAGTTTAGTGAATCAGAAGGTGGACTTCGGAATACTTTCTCTTATTCCAGAACCGATTGCCCGTAATTATAATATTATCGCTTACAATAAAAAAGATAGTTCTCTAGAGGTAGCCATGCTAGACGTGGACGATCTTCCAGTGATAGATTTTATAAAAAAGAGATCAGGATTAAAGATTCTTCCAAGACTTTCTGATACACCATCTATTAAAGGAGCACTAACTCAATATAGGAAAAGCTTACAAGCTGATTTTGACGATATTATTCAGAAAGAATCTGCTTCAATAAAAATTGCAGCCGAAGAAAACAAAAGAGGTGAATCAGAAGAAGAGTTGAAGGAAATGGCAAAGGATCTACCTATTGTGAAGATTGTAGATTCCCTTATTTCTCATGCGGTACTTCAGAATGCATCGGACATCCATATTGAACCAGGAGAATATGACTTAGTCATAAGATATAGAATAGACGGAATACTACATGATGCTATGAAGCTTCACAAGGAAGCAGCTCTGGGCATAACAGCACGTATTAAGGTTTTATCTAATCTTAAGCTAGATGAAAAAAGATTACCCCAGGACGGAAGATTTAAAATAGAACAAAACGGAGAAAAGATATCATTCCGTGTCTCTACTCTACCAACATTCTTCGGAGAGAAAACAGTTATGAGAATACTTAAAGAAACAGTGCATGGATTTTCTCTGGAGTCTCTGGGATTTCATGGTGAGGGCTTGGAGAGAATACATAGTGGCTTGAAACAAAAGACAGGAATGCTTCTAGCAACAGGGCCTACAGGTTCAGGAAAGACTACGACTCTATATACAATGTTAGATTTACTCAACAAACCAGAAGTTAACATTTCTACAATCGAAGACCCTATCGAATATCAGATGCCTAGAATAAACCAGACGCAGGTTAAATCAGAGATAGGACTAACCTTTGCTAATGGACTAAGAACACTTCTCCGACAAGACCCAGACATAATCATGGTTGGAGAGATACGAGACGGAGAGACAGCAAGCCTTGGTGTTAACGCATCGCTAACAGGTCACTTAGTTCTTTCCACTATACACACCAACTCTGCTGCAGGAGCAATTCCTAGATTGATAGATATGGGAGTTGAACCATTCCTTATAATATCAACCCTTAATACTATAATCGCACAGCGTCTAGTAAGAAGACTTACTGACAGTAAAGAGAAGTATTTCTTATCCCAAGATGAACTAAAGAACTTAGGTAAATTAGTTGACCTAGACAGAATGCTCTCTCTTCTAAAGAAGGAGAAAATAATAGGTGAGGCTGATACATGGATGAAAGTTCCTTTCTTTAAACCAGTTAAATCACCTGATTCTCCAGATGGTTATTCGAGTCGAGTAGGTATTCACGAAGTGCTGAAGGTAAGCTTAACGGTAAAGGAAATGATATTGCGAGGAAGCTCCCAAGATGAAATAGAGAAGCAAGCTAAATCAGAAGGTATGATGACAATGCTAGAAGACGGGATATACCAAGCGGTTATTGGTAATACTAGCTTGGAAGAAATATTTAGAGTGGTTTCAGAATAATTTAAAATGCTTTTTTCTTATAAAGCAAAACTAAAAGATGGAACAGTTACAGAAGGAGTTCTAGAATCTCCTGACAAATTTTCTCTTTCTCGAGACTTGAGATTACGAGGATATGTTCCTATTTCTATATCAGTTAAAGGAGATAAATCATTTGATGTCGGAGCATTGGTTGAAGGTTTTTTTTCTAGAGTAAAAACAAGTCATTTAATAATAATGACCAAGAATCTAAGCGGAATGCTTAAAGCAGGCTTATCATTGGCTAGAGCTTTATCTGTCTTAGAGAAACAAACTAAAAAGAGTGCATTAAACAAAATATTAACTTCAATAATAAATGAAATAAATTCTGGAGGAACCCTTTCTACTGGGATATCTAAATTCCCAAATGTATTTTCAAAACTTTTCATATCTATGACTCGTGCAGGAGAAGAGTCAGGTAACCTCTCTGGAGCATTAACAGAAATAGGCGCAAACCTAGAGAAAGCAAATTCTCTTACCAAGAAGGTGAAAGGAGCCATGATATATCCAGGAGTCATAATGACTGCGATGGTAGTGATTGGTATTTTAATGTTTGCCTTCGTTGTTCCTACGCTTGCTAAAACCTTCAAAGAATTAAATGTTGATCTCCCTGCGTCTACTCAGTTTGTTATATTTCTTGGAAACTTCTTTTCAGCTCACTTAATACTTTCCTTCGTAATACTTATAGTAGTTGGCTTCTTGGGATTTATGTTATTTAGAGCTAATTTTATGGCTAAATATATCGATTATGTAGTATTGAAATTGCCAATAATAGGTACTATGGCTAAAGAATTAAATACCGCTAGGACAACCAGAACCCTAGCAGCATTACTTGTCTCTGGAGTGTCTATCACTCGCGCAATAGAAATCACTGAAGATGTGGTGCAGAATGTGTATTACAAAAAAGTATTAAAAGAAGCTATGTTAGAAGTTGAGAAAGGGGCCCCATTTTCTGAAGTGTTTGAAAAACATCAAGAGCTCTATCCTATAATGATGTCAGAAATGATTCAGGTTGGAGAAGAAACAGGTAAGCTCTCTGATATGTTGATGCAAGTAGCTATGTTTTATGAAGGGGAGATAGAAAATAAAACTAAGAACCTATCAACAATAATTGAACCAATACTTATGATTATAATAGGAGGAGGGGTTGGCTTCTTCGCTCTTTCAATGATAACTCCTTTATATTCAATACTAAATAATATTTAAATATATTTTTTACTCCTTGAGTTCTTGCCAAGAGATAATTTCGTATTGGTCAGAAGTTAGAGGGAAGTCAGGCGGTGGAGCATATAGTAAGTTTGAGTCATAGGTGATGTCTCTTGTTGTATATCCTGTTCCGTCAGTATAAGCAAATCCGTATCTATCATAAGAGGCAATCATTCCGAAAAGTGTAATTATAGATCTAGTTTTATAAGAACAACTCCAGCCAGAATAGTAATATCTCCCTACTTTTTTGTTTTGAGCAATCAGTGCTCCATCTATTCGTAAATCTGTTTCACTTATCATTCCAACCATTACTCCACTCTGTCCTATCAGACCAATAGAATCACTTCCGTCATAGTTGGTATATAGTACATCGTTGTTTATTATTATATTTTTATAATTATTAGGGTCAGAAGGAACAGGTAGATCTGCTGCAGTTATGGTTAATCTAGCCCCATCTATTTGGCCATTTATTACTAGATGGTCTTCTATAAATATTATTCCATTTGGTGGGAAAGGGTAGTTACCTTGAAGTGTTTGAGTTCCAATACTCCAGCTTCCATTTCCAGTCGTACTACTACAGCTTCCTAGGCCTGACCAAGAATTTATTTTATATAAATCAAATGTGTCATTAGTTTTTAAGACTATGTGATAGCCCACGTATCCAGTTCCTGCTACATCCCTATAGAACCCACTAGACTGAGCGTTCGATTTCAAGGTTGCTAGGTCAGTTGTAAACCCGGCGAAGTCTATTGTTGGTTGGCTTATGAGTCTTCCTGCTTCGAATACATCTGTTCTTGTTGGGATGGAATTAGGATTTGATTCCGCAGATCTATAAGTATCGTTTACTCCACTTCCTGGAGGAGCGTTCACATGGGTGTGTACTCCTATTTCATTTCCTCCTGAATGGTCGGCATCGTCGTATGTAGTAGCGCTACTAGTTACTATGTTGTGAGCGAGTCCGTCGAATCTTATTCCTCCATTAGAATGTATTGGTCCGAACACCTCAGTACCTTCACCAAATCTCATTGCATTATTTCCTGCGAAAGCATACTTAGCTATAGAAGGTTTAGCCACTCTACTTTCTACTTTTCTTTCGCTACCTGAATCAAAGACTGATGTTCCTGTAGATTTTATTTTTACTAATGTGGATCCGAGAGGAGGAGCTGTTATGTCTAATGAAAATTCTCCTGCTATTTCGTTATTCTTGTCCCTTATTTCGTGCACATAAGGTCCTGCTATACCTGTACCATCTTGATAGTCAGTAGGGGCATGAGCAAGGTGCCATCTGTAGTAATCAATTCCTGCTTCGGCTGACTGAAGTGCTTGTTCTTTATTGTATGCAGCTCTACCAGCTTTTATTGTTTGAGCAGTCCACCCAGCAAATCCTCCAATGACAACTATCATAATAAACGCAAAGACCATTGTTTGTACTATTATGAATCCTCCTTTTTTGTTTTGTGATTTGTTTTTCATTATAGGTTGTCCTTTAAGTTTCTTATTGATACCTGAGTGGTAAATGTTATAGGTACAGGGGAGTGATTTAAATCTCTATCTATCTCTAAGCTTAGTTTTATCATTCTTATACTGGATATAGTAACTGGGAAAGATAGTGGTGAAGTTGTCCCATCATAGTTCTCGTCGTAGTAAGAAAATATAGATGAACTTCGCACATTATAGACTAATGTTGTTATCTTTTCGTTTAAGGCATTGTAGGTAAGAGGACTACCGGTGGGCTTGATTGTTCCTTTCTGAAGTGATGTTCCATTTAAGAAGTATCTAACTCTTTCCTTCAACCCGTCACCGTCTGTGTCTGAGTAAAATGTAAGAGCACTTGCAGAGGCAGAACTTATTACATACGCCCCAGTATCAGCAGTTGATGCGGTTCGTAGTTCTGCTGTTAGTTCTTTTATTATTTTTCTCCCAGCATCTACGTTTTCAAGTCCAGATCCAACGAAATTACCATAGAAAAATATATTCCTAGAAAACATAGTGAAGGCAAGGGCGATTAAGCTAAGTATTGCAAGACTAAATATAATCTCGATTATGCTCATTCCCATTTTATATTTGTTGGTTTTTGTTTTCATTTTATGGGGTTAATATTACATCTACATTTTGCCAACTAGTATTTATGTTTACATCGCTAACTGAATCTTGATAACCTGCCTTGGAAACAGTCATGGTATATGTTCCGCTCGCTAAGCCATTCCAGAAAGTTTGACCAGGAGTACTACAGCCACTACTGTTTGTAGTTTTTGTCTCATCAAATAATCCGGCTTGTAGATGAACGGTTGCTCCATCTAGCGTTACATTGTTTGCGTCTTTTACTGATACGAGTAGGGCGCTATCTAGATGTGGGACTACAACCATACTGAGAGTCTTACTTTCATTTGGATTTAGAGAAAATGTTGGGAGTAATGTTCCTCCTGCTAGATCATATAGTGGATTCGTTAATACATATGAGTATGAATCCCATTCCAAGTTTGAGATTGTATAAGAACCAGTTATATCAGTAGAGAAGTTTTGAGTTGTGTATTTCTTTATATCAGGTAGTCCTATGAGTTTTGTTCCAGTTAAAGAAAAAGAAATACTAGGTACTGCAACACAAGTAGCATCTATTGTAGATACATTTAGTGTACTAGTATGGTCAATAGAAAGACTTGTTTGGGTCACTTGTTGTATTACTACTGTTGAGTCCGGAAGCAATGGTTCAGCTCCAGCGCTCCCTCCTATCTCATAGGTTTGATCTTGAGAATGCCCACTCTTTGTTACACTTATGTTGTATGCATTTACTCCAGGTGGTGCGTCAATAATCTTTAACCAGCCAGTGTTATCTGTTATTTCATCTATTATTGTATCTGGATTAGTTTGAGTATTTTCTATGTGAACCAATGCCCCTGTTACAGGTAGTCCTTCTGCATCAAATACTCTTATGAATAGGGCTCCATTAGTCGATGCTGTTTCAAGGGCATGAGGAGCAACTATGGTAGTGAAATTAAGAGGAGAGAACACCTTGCAATTAGAACAATCAAGATCAAGGTCAACAAGCTTATAGTCTGCTGGAGATAAGTCAGAAGGGCTGTCACCAATTATTCCATCAAAAGGGTCATCAGTGTTTCTTATTGTTATATCTATTTCAAACACATAACCGTCTCTTGTAACTGTCTGGTCCTTGTCTATCTTTCCAGCCGGGATACCACTTATTAGACCCACGTCTTCATAGGGTAGATTTCTAATGATTTCAAACTGCTCATTTACTACAGATGTTGCAGCTATCTTAGCTCTAGACATACTTACAGCGTCCATCAAGACCGAGAAAGCATTATATCCAGCTAGGGCTACGACTAGAAATATTGCAGTTCCAATAAGTGCTTCTAAAACAGTAAAGCCCCTATTTGTAATTTCACCAGGGAGACCTTTTTTATTTAAATTAAGGCGCATAATCATATATATTTTAACCCATTGTGATATAATTTGCTATATGAAAAAGATAATAATTGGTAATTGGAAGATGAACCCGACAAGTATCAAGGAAGCTAGTAAGCTCGTAGCTTCTCTTTCTCTTGGTTTAAAGGGTAAAACTACAGAAGTTGTTGTCGCTCCTCCGTTCCCATACATAGAAAAACTAAAAAAGATAAGTAAGAAATTAGTAATTGCATCTCAAGATGCTTCATTTATCGACAAAGGACCATACACAGGAGAAGTTTCAGGCGAAATGCTAAGAGACTTAGGGGTTAAGTATGCAATTCTCGGACACTCAGAGAGAAGGAAGATGGGAGAAGACAATATACTCATTAATAAAAAAATTAAATCAGTCCTATCTGCTGGAATTACTCCTATTTTATGTGTTGGAGAAGAAGATAGAGACGAGAACCATGAGTATTTCAATTTAGTGAAGACTCAATTAATAGAATGTTTAAAAGGAATAAAGAAAGATGTGATTTCTAAGATGATAATTGCCTATGAGCCAGTTTGGGCAATATCGACGACACTAGATAGACGAGATGCTACAGCTCATGATTCACAAGAAATGGTTATATTTATTAGGAAAGTTATTTCATCGATTACATCTCCGTTGTTGGCTAAGAAAATTAGAGTTTTGTATGGTGGTTCAGTAAATGATCGTGACGCAGGAGAATTCCTAACCAAAGGAGGAGTAGATGGATTGCTTGTAGGCAAGGCATCGCTTGATTCTAAAAAGTTTTTAAAGATTATAGATATATGCGAAGTATCAAAGAATTAAAAAATATAAAAGGCAAAAGGGTAATTGTTCGAGTTGATTTCAATGTGCCTATGACGGGTAGCAAAGTAGAGAATGATTTTAAGATACGGAAAGCAATTCCAACTATAAAATTTCTTTCTAAAAAAGGAGCAAAGGTAATTCTAGTAACTCATCTAGGGAGAGGAGACGACTCTCTTCTGCCTGTTTTTAAGACTTTTAACAAACTTTTAAAAGCTAAATTTATTAAAGGTGTTACTGGATCTCTTGTCGAGAAAGAAATTTCAAAGATGAATTTGGGTGAAGTGGTATTATTAGAAAATTTAAGGAAAGACAAAGGCGAGAAATCATGTGATAAGAATTTCGCCCTTCTATTATCAAAATTAGGGGATATATATGTAAATGAAGCATTCCCAGTTTCTCATAGAGAGGATGCATCAATTGTGCTACTTCCTAAGATGATGCCTTCATATGCAGGCTTCCAGTTAACAGAGGAAGTGGAGAAATTATCACTGGCTTTAAAGCCGAAACATCCATTTCTCTTTATTGCTGGTGGGGTTAAATTTGAGACAAAATTACCTTTAATAAAAAAATACCTAAACCTAGCAGATAAGGTTTTCGTAGGTGGAGCACTAGCCAATACTTTGTTTTTCCAACAAGGCTGTGAAATAGGGGAATCTGTCGCGGATAAGGATTATAAAATTCCAAGTTCTGTCCTAAAGAATAATAAACTAATTTTACCAAACAATATTGTAGTTGATAGAGGTAGCAAGAGATTAAACGTAACACTAGAAGAAGTTCAAAAGGGAGATTATATAGTTGATGTCGGCATAAAGAGTATTGATGAAATAATTCCTTTAATAAAAAAGTCAAAATTAATTCTATGGAATGGTCCAATAGGTTGGAATAGAAACAAGAAAACAACTAAAGGAACTCCTTATTTACTCAAGGCACTTTCAAAATCGAAAGCCACAACAATACTAGGTGGTGGAGAAACAGTTGCTTCAGTTGAAGAATTAGGTTTAGAGAAAAAGTTTACTTTCGTATCTACTGGAGGGGGAGCAACACTTGAGTTCCTTGCTAAGGGAACTCTACCAGGGATTAAAGCTTTGAAATAATTTTCTTCGATACCTCTTCCTTCTCTCCTTCGGCATAGCCTCTTTTCCCGTGCCATAATCCGAATCCGTCTCCATCGTATCTAGGTATTACATGTATATGAGAATGGAACACTACTTGTCCTGCCGCACTCTTGTTGTTCATTGTGATGTTGATTCCATCACATCCTAATCCTTCTATTCCGTGACTTACTTTCTTAACTACTTTCATCATATGAGCTATAACATCTTCTGGAGTTTCTAGGATATTTTCAAAATGTTCCTTGGGTATTACAAGTGCGTGACCTATATTAACAGGATAGATATCCAAGAAGGCCAGAGCCTTGTCATCTTCATAAAGCTTTGTGGCTGGTAATTCTCCTTTTATTATTTTGCAAAATATACAATCTGTCATAAGGATATTGTATCAAATTGTGATAGAATTTTCTCTATGCAAGACGGCAACGATATTCTAAATCTTATTTTAGACAAGAGAGGTTTGAGTAATGAAGAAAAAGACATATTCTTAAACCCTAAATACGAGAGAGATCTACATGACCCATTTCTAATGCGTGATATGGAGAAGGCCTGTGTACGTGTTTACGAAGCAATGGAAGCCAACGAAAAGATTATAATCTATGCTGACTATGATTGTGACGGTATTCCGGGAGCTGTAATACTTGAAGATTTATTCAAAAGAGTTGGATATAAGAATTACCAAGTATATATACCCAAGAGGAATTCAGAAGGCTACGGGCTAAAT
>JAGORC010000005.1 GCA_018063015.1 Minisyncoccota bacterium | reverse complement strand
TATTTTCTGAATGAATTTCGTTATGAGCGTCTGTCTCCACTATTCGTAGACCGTTCTCGCCTTTCAATATGTCGTTATATTGTTTCTCTAAACCATCTTTTCCAATAAATTCAGTTTGCCAGTAGAATCCACTTTTATCTTTTGCAGGATAGCTAACATAGCCCAATACGTGAGAAAAACCAGGAGACATATAGGATCTAAGTGGGACTACCCCTTGATTTTCTATAGCTTGGTTGGATCCATCAGCAGTCTTTTCATTCCAAGCCAATTCAACGTTATTTCTATCATAGATAATTCCGCGATCAGCGAAGATGACGGCTTTCTGTAAGGTATTACTTTGACTTCGTTTAAGGTAGGCTTCACCCTTTACCAAGCTAAGATAGCTTAACCTTGTTCCAAAAGTAATAATAAAAATTAGGAAAAAGATTATAAGAAATAAAATATTCTTTTTAGATATCGGTTTCTCTATCCTGCCTTCAAATTGTTGTTGGTCAAAATTTTCTAAATTTTTAGAGTCCAGAAATATCTCATCTGGTTCGACGAAAAAATTAGCATTTTTTATTTTGTTTCTTCTTAAAAGTTTCCTTATCATAGGTATTCCTTTAGGTTCATTCGATTCTTTACAAACTCAGCTACTATAAGAACCAGTAGAGATGCTGTAAATGAGACGTAAGTAATATAGGAGTATCTGGCTTCAGAAGCTCCGAAGAAGAAATCAGATATAAGTAAAATAAGCACTCCTTCCCAGTATAATTTGAAATAAACAATACCGAACAAAGCTAGTAATGCCGAAACCCAGAAAGGGGCAAATAAGCTAGATAAAAATAAAGTTAAGCTAAATATCACTCTTAGTTTCATAATTTTATATTACACTAAGATTGAACAAAAAACCAAATTACTTCTTTAGCTTAGCTATTTTAGGAGCTAGCCCTATATAGGAGGTAGGAGTAAGCTTGCTTAATTCATTTTTTATCTTTGTTGATACCTTTAATCCTTCTATGAATTTAGAGAAGTCGAGCATTGTGATGTCTTTACCTCTAGTTAGTTCTTTAAGGGTTTCATAAGGAATAGGATATTTTTCTCTTCTTAAAATTGTTTGAATTGCTTCTGCTAATACTTCTGGGTGGGCTAGTAATTCTTTTTTTATAGTATCTTCGTTTACTTTTATTTTACTTAAACCTTTTAGTAATGATGTGTATGCTAAAAACGAGTAGCCAAACGCAGTTCCAAATGATCTTTCTACCGTAGAGTCCGACAAGTCTCTTTGGAGTCTAGATATAGGAAGTTTCCGAGCAAAGAATTCAAAGAGTGCATTAGCTAATCCTAGATTACCCTCGCTGTTTTCGAAATCTATCGGATTTATCTTGTGAGGCATAGTGGAAGAACCCACTTCACCTTTCTTGGGAGTTTGACCAACCCATCCATCAGATATATATCTCCACATGTCTTGATTGAAATCTATGAGAACAGTATTTATCCTTCTAATAGTATCAAATACAGCTACATAACTATCATGACACTCTATTTGAGTAGTAGTATTATTTGCTTCTAATTTTTGAACTCTACCTTTATTAAAACTATCTATGTATTTCTTACTAAAAGACATCCAATCAACCTTAGGATATGCTGCGGTGTGAGCATTCCAGTTCCCTGTCGCTCCATTTAATTTAGCTTGAATTTTTATACTTTCTAATTCTTTTATTCTTTTTTCTAATCGAGCAACGAACACCTTTATTTCTTTACCAAAAGTTGTAGGACTTGCTGATTGTCCATGCGTACGAGAAAGCATAGGTAGGTTAGAATATCTTCTTGCTAGGTCATCTAAGCTATTAGAGATTTTCTTTATTTCAGGGATTATAACTTTCTCTAGTGAATCAGAAAGCATTAAAGCGTAGGCGATGTTGTTTGTATCTTCTGAAGTAGTGGCGAAATGAACCCATTCTAGGGAATCCTTAAGAGTTGTATTTTTAAGTTTGTCTTTAATGAAATACTCTACAGCCTTTACATCATGATTCGTGGTTTCTTCTATTTTTTTTATTGCGAGAAATTCGGTATCTCTTAGGTTGTATAAATCTCTTATTTTCTTTATTTCTACTTGAGAAAATAATCTTAGATTTGTTTTCTTGGACAATGAAAGAGCTATAAGATACTCCCCTTCCATGACTATTCTATACTTCATTAATGCCTTCTCTGAGAAGTAAGGCGCAAGAGGCGCAACTTTGTTTGAGTATCTTCCATCAAGTGGACTAATATTTTCGGACATAAATTATTTTAAGTTTAAATTTTTCTTAACTCTTTCTAAAACAGTCATACTAAAATCATGATCAAAGGCATCACCTGTTATAGTCTCATAGATTTCTATATACCTTCTAGATAGTTCAGCCACTAACTCAGTTGGTGCTTCTGGAAGTACTTCGTCTTTATATGGATCACAATTATCCTTAAACCAAATACGCAGAAACTCCTTATCGAAGTATTCTGGCTCTTCTCCTTTATCAAACCTTTCTTGATAGCTATCAGCTTTCCAATACCTAGATGAATCAGGTGTATGAATTTCATCTATAAGCATTAGTTCGCCCTTATCATCTATTCCAAATTCGTACTTTGTATCCACTAATATAAGACCTCTGGTGAGAGCTATTTCTTGCCCTCTTTTGAATAAAGATTTAGCTGTATTCTCAACTTTATCTACCATCTCTTTTGTAAGTAAGCCTTCACTTACTATTTCATCTGTTGATAGAGTTCTGTCGTGTTCCTCAAATTTTGTTGAGGGTGTAAACACTGGCTCAGCGAGCTTCTGGTTCTTTTTTAATCCTTCTGGAAGAGTAAAGTTTCCGAAATCTCTCTTGCCATCTTTGTAATGTGTCCATAAGGATGTTCCTGTGACACCGGTGATGTAACCTCTAACGACTGCTTCTATTGGTAGTGGAGTACACTTCTTAGCCACTAAAACAGCTGGGTCTGGAGACGTTAAAACATGGTTCTGAATAATGTCCTCTGTTTTTTTAAACCAAAATAAACTGATCTTATTTAAAATCTCACCTTTAAATGGTATATGAGCTATGTTCCTATCAAATGATGAATGCCTGTCTGTTGATATTAGAGTAATTTTGTCATTTGCTATGTAGATATCTCTAACCTTACCTACTTTCCTTACTCCTAATTCTGGAAAATTAGTCTCTCTCAATACGTCTCCTAGATGCTCCTTTATTTTTTCTATTTGCATATTTTTATTTAAAAACTACTTTAGAATTACCATTAATAATTTCTCCGATCCAAAAAACCTTATTTTTCTTTAAAATTTCTTCGACTCTGTCCTTATCTTTCCTATCCACTACAATAATAAGTCCTATTCCCATATTGAAGACTTTATACATTTCCTCCTCTTCTATTCTTCCTAATTTTTGTATATATGAAAATATAGGTAGAACTGGCCAAGACCCTTTAAATATCTCTGCGTCAACGTTCTTCGGTAGAACTCTTGGAATATTATCTATGAATCCACCTCCTGTTATGTGAGCTATGCCTTTTATGTTTATTTTTTTATCAAGAAGGTTAAATACTGGTTTAGAGTAATTTACGTGGACTTTCAATAAAGCTTCCCCTAATATCTCACCATTTAAAGCCTTCACTTTTGTATTCACATTGAGCTTAGCCTTCTTAAACAGTACGTTTCTAGCTAGAGAGTACCCATTTGTATGTAATCCAGAAGAAGGGAAACCTAATATTATATCCCCTGCTTTTATTTTTTCTCCAGTTATTATTTTATCCTTTTCTACAACTCCAGTTACAGCTCCAGCAATATCATGCTCACCTTTATTATAGACCCCTGGCATTTCAGCTGTTTCTCCACCTATGAGTGCAATACTGTTTTCTTTACAAGCTTTAGCCATTCCAAAAACCATTTTCTCCATAATGCTTGGATCAAGTTTTTCATGAGCTATATAGTCCAAGAAAGTTACAGCTCTTGCCCCAAGTGCTAATAAGTCATTGCAAGAATGATTTACGATATCTTCTCCAACAGTGTCGTACTTTTTCATCATTTTGGCTACTGTTAACTTAGTTCCAACACCATCGATGCTCTGCACTAAAACAGGGTTCTTGTAATTTTTAATTATATCTTTTAAATCATAGAGTCCACCGAAGTTTCCTATACCCATAGGAACCATCTTGTTATGAGTTTCTTTAACGAATCCTTTTATTCTTTTTACAGATTCATTACCTGCTTCTATATTTACTCCTGATGATTTATATTGGTCTTTCATATTATTTCATTCCCTTAAGATATTCTTCTACACCCTGACTCTTTAACTTTTCATTCTTCTTGTTTATATCATCACTCATTTTTTTCTTATACAAAGATAATTTATCTTCGAGCTCCTTATCCCCAGTTGCTAGTATCTCTACAGCAAGTATTCCAGCATTCTTAGCTGCGTTTATTCCTACAGTAGCGACAGGTACTCCGGGTGGCATGCCTACTGTCGACATAAGAGAATCTAGACCATCTAGAGTCTTTGCCTTTATTGGTACACCTATTACGGGTAATGTGGTAAGAGAAGCTGTAACTCCTGCTAGATGTGCTGCACCTCCTGCTCCAGCTATTATTACCTTAAGTCCTCGAGAAACCGCAGTAGTTGTATATTCATGAACAAGGTCGGGGGCTCTGTGTGCAGAGGCAATATTGATCTCATAAGATACACCGAATTCTTTTAATATTGAACCAGCTTCAGCCATTACCTCAAGATCTGAATCTGAACCCATGATTATCCCTACTTTGATTTTGTTTTCCATAAGCGTCATTTTAACATTTTAAAAAAATAAAAAAAGGGCGCTGTCTACAGAAGACAGACACCCTTTTTGCTCATTTAAGAGTAGTGATTTACTTACCAAGCCTATTATCCCAACCTGCACCGTTGTCGTCAGCGTCAGTGCTCCTGAAAAAATGTTCAACCCCAACCGGAGTTTCTTTAGAATACGTTCCAAAGATGTTTTCTGTTGGTTTTTGCTCTACTGGTTTAGAAATAAGATTGGAAATCATGTCCATTGAAGCAAGCATTCTTCCTAATGCCTGAACTTCGAAATTAAAAGCAAGCATGGCTTAAGATTTTTATAGTTAGTTAATGTGTACGAAATTACAACGCTAGATTACTATAAAAGGTCTACTTTATCAATGACAAAGCTTTCTTGCCTATGTCGCGCCTATATTGCATCCCCTCGAAAGATATATTTAAAATTGCTTTATATGCTTTAGCTAAAGCTTCTTCTAGATTATTTGCTGTAGCAGTAACTCCAAGTACACGCCCTCCATTGGTGAAGAATTGCCCATCCTTATTAGACGTACCTGCATGAAAGACAATAACATCATCATATTCCTCCGCTTCAGCTATACCGGATATTAGTTTGCCTTTTTCGTAATTTTCTGGATAACCACCTGATGCAAGGACGATTGTGCAAGCAGATACAGGCTTCCAATTTATTTTTATTTCTGAAAGTTTCTGATCAACACAAGCTTCTAAAATATCTATCAAATCAGTATCTAGCAATCTCATATATGTTTGGGTTTCTGGATCTCCAAAACGAGCATTATATTCAAGCACCTTCGGCCCATCTTCTGTCATCATTAATCCTGGATATAAGACTCCTGAAAATGGATTATTCTCTTTTCTCATTCCATCTAATGTGCTAACAACTATATCTTTTTTTATGTACTCAATGGTTTCATTATTTACAAAAGGTAGTGGAGCGATCGTTCCCATTCCTCCTGTATTTAATCCTGTATCGTTTTCACCAATCCTTTTGTGGTCTTGGGCTGTTGGAAAAAAGGAAAAGTTTTTACCATCGGAGAAAGCATGAGTCGATATCTCAGGCCCTGTTAGGAATTCTTCAATTACAACTTCTTTACCTGCTTCACCAAATACTTTCTTAATTAAAATATCTTCTAATGCTTTCAATCCTTCTTCGTGAGAATTACATATGAGCACCCCTTTACCGAGAGCTAGACCACTGGCCTTCACAACCACTGGAAGTTTATGACTTAATAAATAGTCCTTGGCTTCTTTGTAAGCAGTGAAGATTCTAAACTTAGCAGTGGGAAGATTGTTCCTTTGCATGAAATCTTTAGCAAACGCCTTAGACCATTCGAGTTTTGAAGCATTTTGAGTCGGCCCAAATATCCTTAATCCTTCTTTGGCAAACTTATCAACAATACCTAGAGCAAGTGGATCATCAGGAATAGCTAGAGTTAAATCAATCTTATTATCGTTTGCAAAATTAAAAAGTTTCTCTACCTCTGTCGCTTTTATATCTAAGTTGGTTCCAAGTGAAGATGTCCCGCCATTTCCTGGAGCAAAAAATATTTCTCCAGCCTTTGGAGATTGTTTTATTTTCCATCCTATGGCATGCTCCCTTCCTCCACCACCTATGATTAAAATATTTTTCTTATTCATGTGTTAATTTTTCTAAAACTTGTATATATAATTCATTCTCTCTCTTTTTTAATCTAGAATATAGAGATTCTATTGTGTCTCCTATCTCTATTTTTTCAAATACTCTACCTAGAACAGGTCCGAAATCAAAATTTAAAGTAAGAAAGTGTATAGATGAACCTGCAAAGGTTGATTTATTGTCTATGAAATTCTGAATGGCTTTATCTGTAAGCTTGCCTTTATTCCAGAGGGCGGTAGTTTGATCAGGATTTAATACAACACCCTCTACGTCGTCTGGAATTAATCCTGGGTGTAAATTCAATATTTTATCGGTAAATGAATTTATAACTTCATCTAGTATTATTTGTTTCCAACCAGCAAGACATATATAATCCGGATTTAACTTATTTAAAAGTGGAAGAAGTTCTTCCTTGGATTTACACATTTCAATTGGTAAATTATTCTTCCTGGCTTTCTCTAATCCTAGGGCGTCAGCTGTATCTGACACAACTGCAATAATTTCTCCATTTATTCTGTTTGTATTTATGCCATCTATAATTGCCTGAAGGTTGCTTCCTGTTCCGGTATTAGAGATAAGCATAACGAGCTTTGATTTAATCTTTTGGTACATCATAGCTTACTTCACTTTTTCTTTCTAATATATCTATAGGGTATTCTCCTGTGAAGAATGACGTGCATAAATGCTCCTTAGGTAGGCCAATTGACGATATAAGGCCCTCAAGGGATAGAAAATGCAGTGATGTAGCTCCTAGATATTCTCGTATCTCCTCTACTGTTTTCTGAGAGGCTATTAATTCTTCTTGCTTAGGTGTGTCTATTCCGTAGAAATCAGGGAAACGTACAGGTGGTGATGAGACAAGCATATGAACTTCTTTCGCTCCAGAATCAAAGAAAGTTTTAACTAATTTTCTACAAGTATTACCTCTAACGATAGAGTCATCGATTAGTACAATTCTCTTTCCTTCTATTATTTCAGGTAATGGAACAAGCTTCAAAGCAACACTCTTCCTTCTTGAATCTTGATCTGGTTCTATAAACGTTCTGTGAACATATCTATTTTTGACTAAAGCCATCTCCATTGGAATATTAGAAGCATGCGAGAATCCTATAGCCACAGGTACCGCTGTATCTGGAACAGGCACCACTATATCAGCATCAACTTTAAATTCTTTAGCGAGAGTTTTGCCGAAATTTTTCCTTACATCATAAATAAGTTTTCCTCCCAACACACTGTCTGGTCGAGCAAAATAAACATATTCAAATATATCGTGACTTGGCTTAGGATCTACCAACTGCAGACTTTCTAAGCCGTTTTCATCTATAACAAGCATCTCTCCTTCACCTACTTCTCTCACAATAGTTGCTCCTATGGTCTTAAGAGCACAGGTTTCTGAAGTGACAATATATCCATCACCAATAGTTCCTAAACAAAGCGGACGCATTCCATGTGCGTCCTTTACTGCTACTAATGTATCCTTTGTCATCATTACCATAGAGAATGCTCCTGTAATCAACGGATAAACTTCTCGTACAGCATCTTTTAGAGATTTCCCTTCTTTTAAATAAAAATTCACAGCATCAAAAACTAATTCAGAGTCTGATCTATTTTCTATAGAAATATTTTTTGATTTTAGAAATTCTTCTATGTGTGTAACGCTAGGAAGATTTCCATTATGGGCAAGAGCGAAAGTTCCTTCTTCGTCTATTACAGGTTGGGCATGAGCAAGTGCTCCTCCAGCTGAGGTTGAGTATCTATTGTGTCCTATCGCTATGTGTCCTGAGAGAGACTTTATGGCGTCTTCAGTATAAACCTGAGCAACCAAGCCAGCTCCTTTGTGAGTATATAATCTATTTCCATCACTTGTTGTTATACCTGAAGCTTCCTGTCCTCTGTGTTGAAGAGCGAATAAAGAAAAAAAGGCAAACCTAGCTACCTCCATATCTTTCCCATAAATACCAACAATACCGCACTTTTCTTTTAGTTCTTCCATAAAAATTTATCTTTTAAAATAGTTTATTGCGTTTTTAAAAATTTGAAGACCCATACCTTCTTCACTCTTCTTCTTTTGAAATTGCCAATCCGGACGATGATGAAAAAACATCGCTCTTTCAGGGTGAGGCATAAGGCCAAATACTCTTCCATTATATCCCAGGACACCCGCTATGTCATGTTCTGCTCCATTTGGATTAGCTTCTAAATTTTGAAATTTAGATATCTCACCTTTTGTATAAGTAAGAGCTATATTGCCTTCTTTCTTTAGCTTGCTGTAATCCTTACCTATAATGTATCTACCTTCTCCGTGAGCTATTGGAAGAGATATTTCTTTAATACCCTTTAACCATGGACTACTATTTTTCTCAACTTTTAAATCAACCCATCTATCTATGTATTTACCACCTTTGTTGTGAGTTAATGCACCTGGCAGAATTCCTAAATTAGTTATAATTTGAAAGCCATTACATATACCAATAACTAAAGTATTTCTTTCTAAGAAACTTTCTAGTTCTTTAGATAAATGATTTTTAAATTTATTTGCATAAGCTTTACCGCTACCAGTATCATCTCCATAAGAAAATCCTCCTGGAAATGCGAGTATGTCGTACTTAGAAAGTATCTTAGGGTTATCTATAAGGTCATTTATGTGAACTATATCTGCCTTACCACCTGAAGACTCAAAAGCAAATTTAGTCTCTTCTTCACAATTAAGACCATACCCTGACATTACTATTATTTTAGGTTTTGATTTTATTTTCTTCATTGCATTTTTATAGAAAAATCATGATAAAGTTTCTTTAATTTATTTATATCCGTATTAACTACTTTAGTCCTATCAGAAATACTAAAAGCTGAGGTACTTAACACCTTGCCAATTTTTGAATAAGAAATTTTATTCATTAATGATTCAAATTTTTTCAAATTCTTAGGACTTACAGAAACAATAATCCTTCCTTGGCTTTCTGAAAAAAGTTTCTGATAAGCCTCTTTCGCACCTCCTTTTATATTTTTGATAGATATTTCACATCCCAACATACCCCCTACTGCACTCTTTGCTAATGCAACAGCAAGTCCACCTGAATTTATAGGTGTAGCGCTATCTATGAGGTTTTTACTGATTACATTCTCTAGTGCTTTGTAGGTTTTAATGTTTTTTTCTAAGTCTACCTTAGGTGTTATTGTTCCTATCTTGCTCGTATTGTTGTTTGAAATCATTTTGAAATACTCGCTTCCACCTAGTTCATTATCTGTATCTCCTAGAAGGTAAATTACATCTCCCTTTTTCTTGAATTCTGGTGTAATGGTTTTATACACATCATCTATAACTCCAATAGAAGATATTAGAAGTGTTGGTGGAACAGATATCTTGATTGAATTTCCTTTCTCGTCATAGCCTTTAAAGTCGTTAAACATACTATCTTTACCAGAGATAAAAGGTGTTCCATAGAAAGTAGCTCCGTCATAGCAAGCTTTAAGGGCTTCGTGTAGTTGCCAGAGCCTTTCTTCTTCGTTGGATGAGCACCAACAGAAGTTATCTAATATTGCTAGATTAGAAATAGAACCTCCCACACAAATAGAGTTTCTTACAACTGTATCTATAGCACAGATGGACATATCGTAAGTAGAGATATCTCCATAAGAAGGATAAGTTGAGGTAGAAAGTATTACTCCTTTTTTTGAACTTAATATAGGACGGAAAACTTGAGCATCTGTATTTATTCTGCCTTTACCTGTTACTGGCTTTATAACAGAAGACGCCTGAACCTCATGATCATACTGGGAAGAAACAAAGGAGTGCCCAGCAATATTTTTATCTTTTAATAAAATCTCTAAATCTTGTGTTAGGTTTGTTTTACTTTTTAGGATTGGTTCTGAAATATCTGGAATAAATTTCTTAGTAGTTAAATGTTGTTTAGGTAAACCATCATGTAGGAAGTCTAATGGGATTTCCATTATCTTTTTACCGTTCCATTTTACAGTCATGTTTTTAGAGTTATTAAATTCTCCTATAACTGTGGCTTCTACTCCCCTTTTATTCATTAAATTTTTAAAAGTTAACCATTTATCTTTTGGAACAGATAAGGTCATTCTCTCTTGAGATTCTGAAATCCATATCTGCCATGGCTCCATGTTAGGGTATTTAAGTGGAACTTTTTCGAGATTTACTATAGCTCCACCACACTCCTTTGCCATTTCTGCTACCGAACAAGAAAGCCCCCCAGCTCCATTATCAGTGATGCTTGTATATAAATTCATATCTCTTGCTTCTTTTACTAAAGCGTCAGAGAATTTCTTCTCTGTTATTGGGTCTCCTATCTGTACTGCCGTAGCTGGAGAAGATGAATCCATAACAACAGAAGAGAATGTTGCTCCATGTATTCCATCTGCTCCAACTCTTCCTCCAATTACGACAACATAATCCCCTTTCATAGCACTCTTCTCATGAGATAATTTATTTCCGATCTTTCTAGGTATAAGTCCAACTGTTCCAGCAAAAACTAAAGGCTTACCTCTATATCTATCATCATATTTAATAAATCCAGAAACTGTTGGAATACCGGAACAATTTCCTCCAGAATTTATCCCTTTGATAACTCCATCCATTATTCTCTTAGGTGAGAGCATTTTATTCCTCAATTCTTTGTCTCTATATAGAGCTCTCTTGTCATATGGATTACCGAAACAAAATCCATACAGATTAGCCACAGGCTTAGCTCCTAGGCCAAATCCTAAACAATCTCTATTAACCCCCACAATACCTGTTATAGCTCCACCAAATGGATCGAGCGCAGAGGGGCTGTTGTGAGTTTCTACCTTGTGAGTAATCAAATAATCTTTATCAAATGCTATAGCACCTGAATTGTCGGAGAATACAGATACACAGAAATCTTTATTACCTTTTTGCTTCCTTATAAGATTGGTGGCTCCTTTTATATATCTTTTATATAAACCATCAGCTACCTCATCTATTGGGTTGGCGAATATCGTATGTTTGCAGTGTTCACTCCATGTCTGAGCTAGTGATTCAAGTTCAATGTCGTTTGGATTTCTTTTTAATTTATTGAAATAGTCTTTTATTACCTTCATTGAATTTAGATCCAATGCTAGAGGGCCTCTATAACTTCCATCCTTATCCTTTATTCCTAATTTGCCTATCTCTTCTAGTTTCTTATCTTCTAGGTCAAGTGAGATTTCAACAACATCTGTTTTTTTGCTTAATTTTACTTTCGGAGTTTGTAGTGGTAGGTTCCATTTCTTTACATCACTTGGATTTAAAACAAGAGCCCTCTCAATGAGAGGGTTGTGTAGTGCTAATGATATGGATTTAATGTCTACATCCTTAACCTTTCCATTAATTAGGAAAACTTGTGATGTATAAACTTTCACAGAATCTTTCTGTTTTAGATGTAATAAATCACATATAGTATCTTCTGTTGTGTGTCCTACGTTATCGGTCACCCCAGGTAGAAATCCAATCTCTATAATATAATCGAAGCTCAACTCAGGAATCTTATTTACTGAATACTCTTCTATATTTTTGTTAGTTAATGCTTCTGCGATTTTTATAATATCACCATCTTTCAAATCTCCTTCTATTAGATATGAGGACACTACTCTTACCTTGGATATTTTTATAGACGCGCTTATGCTTTCCCATGAATTTTTATACAATTTCTCCCGTACATCTTCAACTTTTGGGATTACATATATGCGCGAAATCATGTTATTGATAATATACTAATTTTTTATTTAAGACAAATTTAATGGGCTTCCTTGTTTTTCAACAAAGAGGCCCATGTTCTTAAGCTGTTTCCGCTGCTTCCTTTTTTTCCGGGAGGATAAAATTTAAACCAGGATAGACTCCCAACCCTCCTGTTGTTTGAAACTCTTTTGGAGCTGGCATGATTGTAAGTGAGCAGTTTTTGAAACCTGCTGCATCTTTGCGTTTGGAAAATAATTCTCTGACTTCCTTCTCTAACGCCAGGTAATCACTGGCATTTCTAAGAATAATATTAGATAAATGATCAAACGCTCCTGAACCTCCCATGTCGTGGTTTGTTACCACTATATAATGAACTTTGTTCATAACATAAATTTTATGTTACAAAAATCGATGTTTGCTACCTTTAAAGTACCACTTATAGCAACTCAGGTCAATTTATTGACATTTTTATATAAAATTGTAATAGTTTAGTTGGTTTTAAAAATTGCACAATGCAAATGGAAATCAGTAGTGATTTGTATTACTTCAAGAAGGATGAGTGGGTTTTATGGATTAAGCGTGTATTTGAGGAGAAGGTTGCTTATCCATTCTTTAAGACATTCGAGACCACTTCTGAAGTATTTGAGGGTGTATTAAGCCTTTTCTCAGTTTCATCCATACCTTGCGTAGATTATCATCAAGCTTTACAGGAAGTATTGCTTGAGAAGTTAAACTCAGAAGAGTATCGGAGAAGTGATTCTCTTCAGGAAGAAGTTGAGACTATAAGAAAGGTCTTGAACACACTCAAGTCACTTAAAAAGTAATTCGCCCCCTTTATGGGAGGTAGTAATCCGTCAGAAATGACGGATTATTTTTATTCTAGTTCAGTTGTTGCCGGAGGCTTAGGTGTCTCGTCGAAGAATACTCTATTGAAGCCATGTTTAGTCACTTCAGAAATTATCTTTTTTCTTATCTCACTTGGAATTTCAAATCCACGAACTGTCATAAAGTCACTTGTAGAAACACATCTAACAACTACTGGGTATTCATAGCTTCTGCCGTCCCCTTGCACCCCAACTGTTTTAGAGCCTAATATAGCTACCACTACCTGTGATATCCCGCCGTAAAAAGGTTCTTTTATTAGAATATCGTTTACGATTTTATCTGCAGTTCTTAATTTGTTTAAAATACCTTCATTTATTTCTGTCCCTACTACTCGAACATATAATCCAGGCCCTGGAAATGGTTTTCGCTCGCTTATAGCCTTAGGTAGTCCTATATTTCGAGCAATAGCTCTCACTTCATGTTTGAATAATTTCTGAAATGGCATAAGCTCTTGTATTCCGAAATCAAGACCAACATTGTGATGAGATTTTATAGTTGCTGCCATACCCTTATGACCTGATTCGATCAAGTCAGTAGCTAGAGTTCCCTGCATTATGTGAGTTATTCCATTTTCTTTTATGACTTTCTTGAAAATAGGAGCATATACTTCTTTAAACTTTCTTCTCTTCTCTTCTGCGTCTATTACTTCTTTTAGATTTTCTAAGAATTCTTTCTTTGCATCTATGATATGCAAATTTATACCTGCTTGTTTACAAGCTTCTTGTACTTCTTCAACTTCACCTTCTCTCATACCTCCAGTATCAATAAAGAAGCAGAAAAGTTTTTCTTTTAAAACAGGAGAGAGCACCGCTGCAAGCGTGGTCGAATCTACCCCTCCAGAGACACCTATAGCTCCAATGCCATCCCCTATCTCTTTTACTACTTCGTCTTGGATATTTTTTATTATATCTTTTGATTCCCAATCATGAATAGCTCCACATATTTTCTCTGTGAAATTTTTAAGAATTAAATTATTATCTTCTGTCTCTATAACTTCAGGGTGGAACTGAACAGCGTATACATTCTCCTCTTTGTTTTCTATGGCTTCTATTACGTTTTCTGATTTTGCGATAACCTTATAACCTTCTGGAACTTTAGCAACGATATCTCCATGACTTGCCCAAACCTTTAATTTTTTATCTAACCCAATAAATAATTGACTATCTTCTATCTCTACTTCTATGGGCCCATATTCTTTACCTAATTTCTGACTACCAAGAACCGATGTTTTGTCTTTCCTGTAAGAAATATATTGCATTCCAAAACATATTCCCAATATAGGCACTCCTAGATTAAATATATCTGGAGATATATAAGGAGCATCAGAATCATAAACACTCTTAGATCCACCAGAAAGTATTATTCCCTTAACTTGGTGAGATTTTAAATAATTTTCTATATCTTTGGATTTCAAAATAATATTCTTAAATCCAAGAGCTAGTATTTCCCTTCCTATAATCTCCGTATATTGAGAACCTAAATCTAGAATAACGAATTGCGGATCTTTCATATTATCTCTTTATCATTTCTTCACGTTTAGGACCAGTTGAAATAAGTTTAATAGGAACACCCGTTTCCTTCTCTATGAAATCTATATAATCTTTAGCTTCTTTAGGTAAATCTTCATAAGAAGTTGAACCTTTAGTACTACTCTTCCATCCTGGTAGCTTCTTGTAGACTGGAACTACATTTTCTAAATCATTCATGTTTACATAATCTCTACCTTCATATCCCACACATACTGGGATTTCCTTCAATTCATCTAATATATCTAACTTTGTTATTCCTAGTTCTGTAACGCCGTTTATGGCTATCGCATATTTCAATAAAGGTAAATCAAGCCAACCACATCTCCTTAATCTACCTGTGGTTGCTCCATATTCTTTACCTACTGTTCGAAGTGCAATTCCTTGGTGAAGAGGGTCAGTATCGTTTATTTCATAATTTAGATTTTCTTCATCTACTCTCTTGTGAGTATCTGCCCAAGTGCTTGCAGCCTTACCTCCTAGCTCTGTGGGAAATGGGCCACTTCCTACTCGAGTTGCATAGGCCTTACATATACCGATAACATCACCGATCTTAGATGGTGCTAATCCTAGTCCAACACAAACTCCACCAGCTGTGGTGTATGAAGATGTGACATCTCGCCTTGAACCAAAACGAACATCTAGAAGCGTACCTTGAGCTCCTTCAGCTAATATTTGTGAACCATTTTTAATTTTATTTTCTAGAAAGCTGTGACAAGAAACTGTCTTAAGGGTTCTTAGGAATTTTATAGCGTCAAAGAATCTCTCCTCTTCATTTTTAAATTCTTCTTCATTAACTTCAAAACCAAATTTACCTTTGAGTGTCCTTAGGTGGGATTCCTTTATTTCTTTATATCTTTTTTGAAATACTTCTTCATTAATTGCCTCATATACTCCTAGATCATCTGTTCTAGCGTAGAAATCACTATATGTAGGCCCGATTGCTTTACCTGTTGTGCCTATTTTCTTTGCTCCGCGACCTGCTTCTTCAGCATTATCTACTAATTTAGCTGTCGGCACCACAACAGTAGCCTCAAGTGCTATATATAGATTTTCTTTCCACCATGGAGCCATACTCTGTATTTCTTCTATTTCCTTTTTTACAGACACAACATCTAGGTTAACACCAGCTCCTACTAGGTTGTCTGTATTCTTCTCGAGTATTCCTGAAGGAATAGCATGAAATACAAAAGATTTATCTCCAAATTGTATTGAGTGGCCAGCATTAGAACCCCCTTGAAATCTAGCTACAAGAAGTTTCTCGCTTTGCCCTAAAGATGTAACCAAGTAGTCTATAAATTTACCCTTACCTTCATCTCCCCATTGGACTCCTAGTATGACTTTTGTTTTTTTCATCTTTGTTTTATTTAAAATTTGAATAATTAGGTGCTTCTTTTGTTATTTTTACATCATGAGGATGACTTTCAGTTCTACCTGCTCCTGTTATTTTGGTGAACTTTGCGCTCCACATATCTTTTATATTTTTTGCTCCAATATATCCCATTCCAGATCTTAATCCTCCAATATGCTGATATATAATTTCTGACAAAGTTCCAGCAAAAGGAACAATACCTACTATTCCTTCTGGTACAAGCTTGGATGCTTCAGATACTCCTCCCTGGAAATATCTATCCTTAGAACCTTGATTCATAGCTTCGACAGATCCCATTCCTCTATAACTTTTGTATTTTCTACCGTCATACAAGACTTCTTCACCTGGAGACTCCATTGTTCCAGCTAGAAGTGAACCCATCATTACTGATGATGCTCCAGCTACAAGAGCTTTAACGATGTCACCACTATATCTAATTCCTCCATCTGCAATTATTGGTACATCTAATTTATTTTTTCTTAATGTTTCTTTTGCGTTTATTATTGCAGACAATTGAGGAACTCCTATACCAGCTATTATCCTGGTTGTACAAATTGATCCAGGACCAACACCTACTTTTATCCCATCAGCACCTGCCTTAGCTAGGGCTAGAGCTCCTTCTCCTGTAGCGACATTTCCTACTATTAGCTGAACTTTGGGATATGATTTCTTGATTTGTTTTGTGGCTTCTATTATTCCCTTAGAATGTCCATGAGCACTATCTAGTACTAGCACGTCTACACCTGCTTCTATGAGTGCCTTAGCATGGTTTAATACATCCTTACCTGCACCTATCGCACCTCCTACTCGAAGTCTGCCTCTCTCATCTTTACATGCATGAGGGTTCGCTTCTTCTTTCTGTATATCTTTGTATGTTATTAGCCCTGTTAGTACTCCGTTTTTATTAACTATTGGTAACTTCTTTATTTTATGTTGAAGAAGAATCTTCTTAGCCTCAGCTAAAGTGCAGTTATCCTTACCAGTAATAACATCCTTGGTCATGACCTCCTCAACCTTCTTGGATAAATCATTCTCTGACCTCATATCACGGCCAGTTATTATTCCTACTAACTTACCCTTAGTATCTACAACAGGAACTCCGCTTATATTCTTTTCTTGCATTAATTCTTTAGTCTCTAGTATGGTTTGACTAGGAGAAAGTGTGTAGGGATCTTGGATTATGCTGTTTTCTGATCTTTTAACATATTTTATTTCTTCTACTTGCTTAGCTACAGGCATGTTCTTGTGAATTATACCTATTCCTCCTGCCTGAGCTATGGCTACAGCAAGGCGAGCTTCGGTAACAGTATCCATGGCAGCTGAAATTACAGGAATGTTTAGTTTAATTTTCTTTGTTAAGTAGGTAGAAACATCTACTTCTCTAGGAAGCACTTCTGAGTATCTAGGTAAAACTAAAACGTCGTCAAATGTGAACGATTTATCAATTTCTTTATTTCCAAGAATTTTGTCTTTCATAAATTTAATAATAGCATACTTATTTATAAAATAAAAATCGCATATTTGACATATACCATATTTTATATTAAAGTAATAGAAGCTCTTTTAATAAAATTTAATACTTTTTTAAAAAAATCACATGCCAATCACAGAAATTCCCGTCCTTACAGAAATCGAAGAAAAATTCATCAAACTCTTCTGCGAAGAAAAAACTACGGAAGAAATTGCGGAACTCCTAGATAGGAGTCCCCGCACGATAGAATCTATCAGATTAAAAGTAAAAGAAAAATTCGGCGCCAAAGAGGCAGCCGGTGTTGTACTTGGAGCCATTAAATATGGCTACGTTAAAGTTGAAAATAAGACCAAGGAATTGGTCGATATTTAAAAACCAACACAAATATTGAAGGCCCTGGGTATAAACCCGGGGCCTTTTTTCGAACAAATGCTTGTGATGGATACTTTTCAGTTCCAGTAAATAAAGAGCTTCTGCTAAGATAGCTTATATTTATAGATAAATCAATCCCTACCACCTAAGGCAAAATATAGAAATACAAACATATAAACTATGTGGTCATCTATCACAGGATTATTCTCTGGAGGAAGCGCTGAAACCCATATTACGAGCATCATAGCCGCTCCCACATACGAACCCCATTTAACATATTTATTGAAAATTAAAGTAAGACCTACTATTAGCAAACCCGCCATGAAAAACCAATCAATCATTGGATTGGACGCAACACTATGAAAGAAGTCTGCAAAAGGGCCTTTAACCGCGTTAGACAAGAATCCGTGTGTTGGTGAACCACCATTTATCCAGGCCTTAGCTTCTGTTGTTGCAAATCCGAGACCAAATGTTTTATCCAAAAATGCCCAGAGGAATATAAAACCAAGTGAAAACCTAAGAAGTCTTAAAATATTTTGTTTGTTCATGAACTTATTATACTACTTTGACATAAAATCAAAAGATGTTATCTTGTCTATTAGTAAATAGAACGCTAACCTTTAAAAAAGAAAAACTATGAGTGGTACAGCAACAGAAACCGCAACAAAAGGACAGAAGGTCCTTGAGTTTATTGAGGAAGAATTGAAAAAATTTAACCTCTCACCTTCAACTATTGGATTGTTAACCAGCTATGTATTGGTTCAACAAAACATTAATCCTGAAATGGATGAAAAGGAAGTTGATAAGGTCTTCGACACGAGAGCTGAGGACATTAAGTCCTTAATTGAGCGAAGGTTCGAAAGATCAGATCCATCTGGTCCTAAAGGCCAGACTTTCTACGAAAAAGGAGCGTACTCTGCTCTGGCTAACCTTCGTGGAGTAAAATAACTCCATACAAATCGAACCACCTTACTTACTGACCTCAGGAACCATCCTGGGGTTATTTTTTTTGACAATTTTTATGAAAAATGATTTCATTAGAGCAAATTACAGCCAATGGAAGCACTGAAATTTTTCTTTGAAAAACGGAAGCATCTTGCTGAAAAGGAAATCATTGATTTATTTCCTGGATTAATTGTTGTACCTTCATCCTTGAATGTCTATAAACTAAACAAGCAACATAATCAAAATTCTATTCAATTAGAATTTAAAGATAATGGTGTGTTGTTTATCTCATTCCTTGATTGGAGAGACGAACCAGTTAGAGTTGTAGCAGTAAATAGCGTAGAGGAATTTTATGAATTCCATGATTTATTTGAGAGGTACATGGCCGAAGGTATTCGTCACTTCCCCCTGCTTTACAACCTTGGAAAAAATCATTTATTTCAGTAAGCAACCATCACAGCCGTCCAATTCAAGAGAAGAGGACGGCTGTTTTATTTTATTTTAAATATGCTAGAATGTTTAAGTTTTATTGGGGGATCGTCTAATGGTAGGACGCCGGGTTTTGGTCCCGTAAATTGGGGTTCGAGTCCCTATCCCCCAGCATTGGAAATTTCATGGAAAACTTTTTTACAAACAATTTAGAAATGCAATTTATTTTTGAAATGATCTTGGCTATATTGCTTGGATATTTCATAGGTGCTGAACGCGAAAGCCGAGGCAAGGATGCAGGAATAAGTACTCACATATTTGTCATAGCAGGTTCAATGCTCTTCACTGTGCTATCTGGTATGGTAGACCCAGCTTCTAGGTCTCGTATCGCTGCACAGATTGTCACAGGTATAGGTTTCCTTGGAGCAGGATTAATATTGAAAGAAGGAGGAAATGTAAAGAACCTTACAACAGCAGCGAGTCTATGGTTCACCGGAGCTATTGGTATGGCTTTGGGATTTGGATATTACTTTATAGCAATATTCTCTGGTTTAATAGCAATAGTAGTCCCTCGCATACCTCACATAAAGAAAAAGAAGGTCGACGAATTCGACGCTTAAATTGTACAATTAAGTATCTTGTTTGCTTGTGACCTAGTAGCTGGATACCATAGTCCTGTAGGCTTTGTAAGACCTAAAGGTTTTAAAATATATTCTTTATGTAACTCTTGAAAATTCCTTACACCTGCTTCAGTAAGTAGTCCAAAATACCCAGTTGTGGGACCATTATATACTCCTTCTTTTCGTAAGAAATCTTGAACTCTAGAAATTTCAGAATTTCTCATACCTTTCTTAAAATTTTGAAGAAACAATTCAACTGGACAATATTCCTTATTTTTTTTATTAGTGGAACCACCTCCAGAAGATAATATAATTCTTCCTGATTCTGGATTATCGGATTCATAAATAACATCGTCAGTATAATCAAAAACAAATACAGAACCACTAGATCCATCAGCTACATATATCTTATTTGACGATGCGAAAATTCCACCAGGTGAATTAAAAAAGTATTCTTCTTGTTCATTTAATTCTAATAAACCAATCTGTGTCTCCTGGTTATTTAATATAATCACTTGCCGATTTGATGAATCCGTAAAATATTGATTATCGTTACTATCGAAAGCCATTCCAGACATTAAAGGATACGAGACAGCTCCAGAATCATTGTACTCTTGACTATTACTTACAAACACACCGTCAGAGGTAAATTGATTTAATGTGCGAATTCCTTGCCCTTCATCAAATACGAATATTTTTCCATCAGATCTAGCTTCTACTTTTTGAATATTTAAAAACTGACCAGAGTTGCTTCCTGAACCGCCGAAGGTAAATAGTGATGTTCCATCTAGAGAAAATACTTGAACTAACTGCTCACCCCCGGATTCTCCTGTAACATAAATTTGATCATTATACACAGTTATAGATGAAGGACCTGCGTATGAACCTCCCACCTCGGTCACAGGCCATTGTCTAATATAAGTACCATTAATAGAAAACATTTGTATACGATTATTGTTACGATCAGCTACATATACATTATTATTTGAATCGAGAGCAATATCTGTAGGTATATTGAATTTACCATTACTTGATCCATACCCACCAAAAGAATAGAGAAATGTTCCTGCACTGTTGTAGACATTTATTTTACTATAATCAATATCGGATACAAAAATATTACCATTACTTGCTACAGTTATTGCCGAAGGGTTACTTAAGCGCTCTGGAAGAATACGAGGAATTAAGTGAGAAGATATGTCTTGCGCTATGTCAAAAGCTTCTACTACGCCGACGTCAGCCGAATCATATCCCACAATAATTAAATCGGTTGAAGTTACTTCTGTCGTTGCAACAGAGTTTAATGAAGTAAATTGTGAGGCAGCGTCAATTACTCCTCCAGATGTATTAAAAATGAAAACATTTCTTTCTTCACGGGTAGCAATCCCAATGGCAAAAGTACCATTTCCTCTAATTGCTAATGAATTTATAGTATATCCAAGACTCACGGATGTTACAGGTGTTCCTGTTCTAGTGTAAGAAAAAACAGTTGATCCTCCTTCTTCACCAACATAAACAGTTGCTCCTTCTACTTCAATGAAGTGTGCCCCTACAAGAACTTCGGAATCAACAAAAACATTACTTGAGTCGAAAAAATAGATAGCTCCATCGTCACTACTTGTTACATAACTACCATTAGCATCAACGGCTATTTTCTTTGGATTTCCAGTGAATGTAGCGCCTCCATAAGAACTAACGAATATTCCTTCATCATCATAAATCTTTATTTCTCCAATAGAGGAAGCAAGGTAAACATATTTAGATACAGGATGCACTGCTATTCCTGAAATAGTTTCTCCAAGAGAACTTATTGCAGAAAAAGATGAAAGGGGTATCCCTTCATCGTCATATAAAGAAACACTTCCATCAGACATTAATGCGTAGAAAGTGTCAGTGGATCTATCTATGGTTGTATCTACTGGGTTTATATAACTTATTGTGGCATCTCCTATTGTATCTGAAAGTGTTGCCGTAATAGTAGCAGAAACGCTAAAAGGAACGAGAAATGCAACGCAAAAAAAACCGAAAGCTTTTATAATAAAGATTATATTCTTCATAAAGAATACTTATATTTTATCACAAAAAATATTAATCTTAAAATCCTTATTAAAATATGACTATAGTCGTAACTATTGCTGACAAAATATGCCAGATAGAATGATTTCTAGTATAGTGATCAAATTTGAAAAATAAGATAAAAGCTAAAATTACAATAGGTATTACTACAATGATTTTACTTCTAATTTCTTCTACTGAATTGTAATTTATAAAGATAAACAAATTCGAAATTATAAGAGTAGTTGCAAAAAACCAATCAAAGAATCTTGGTCCTCTTTTATTTGGAAAAGCGTGGTAAATTACAGAAAAGATAGTTTGAAGGATTATTGTGGCTTTATAAATATTTGGTAATGGACGATTAACTGCTAAAAGTATGGGTAATAAATTAGATAAATGGGATAAAATAATCACCCAATATCCTAAAATATTGTTTTTCATAGACGGATGAAAGCTTGATGTATTAAACCACGAATAGCTCATTTATTCTTTCTTTAGGATCTTCACTAATGCGAGTTCTAGAGGGAGCTCGGAGATAAATGCTCTATCTATGTTCTGGTAGGCTTCAAGAAGTATTGCGAGAGTTCCTGAACGAAACATGCCTTCTTTATCCTCTTTCACTAAATCCTTAAGGAAATTTAAGTCATCTGAAGACATTTCCCCTGCCATTACATCCTCTAATTTAGGGGCATATCTTAGAATTATAGCTATACGAACTTTCTGTATTATTAACTTAGAAAATAGCTTCATATCTAAATTTTCTTTTGAGGCGTTACCTACGGTTATAATTCCAGATTCTAAATCTTTCTTCAAAAGAGAACTAAGGAATTCATTCACTAGAGTTGTCTTAGGTGCACCTGTTATCTTTTCTACTTCTTCCCTCTTTATTTTCTTACTCTTTGCAAAGTTTAAAACCTTTTGAAGTATACCTTCTGCGTCTCGGAATGATCCATCTCCTAAGACTGCGATAAGCTCAGCAGAACCATTATCTAGCTCATATCCTTCTTTCTTAGCTATGTTTAAAATAATTTCTTTCAGGATTGCGTCTGTTGGCTTCTTGAAGTTAAATACCTGACAGCGAGAAATTATTGTTTCTGGAACTTTCTGTAATTCTGTAGTAGCTAGGATAAATATCACATGCTTAGGAGGCTCTTCGAGTGTTTTGAGTAATGCTCCCCAAGCATCCTTGGATAACATATGAACTTCGTCTATTATATAAACTTTATATTTTGAATCGAAAGGTAGCACTCTTACCCCGTCTCGAAGTTCTCGTATATCATCTATTCCTCTATTAGAAGCAGCGTCTATCTCATACATGTCGTTGACACTTACTCCAATCTTCTCTGCAAATATTCTAGCCACCGAAGTCTTGCCTGTGCCTCTAGAACCTACGAATAAATATGCATGAGAAACTTTCTCCTTATCTACGGAGCTTTCTAAGACATCTACTATATGGTCTTGTCCTACAACATCATCCCATTCCTTAGGTCTATATTTACGATATAACGCAAGTTCGTGCATTTATCTATACTATCAAATTTTCTTTAAAAAATCATTAGTAATTATTTCGACTTCTTTGGCATCTTTGGCCTCCATTAGCTTCATCCGTAGTTCCTTGGCTCCTTCGAATCCATTAACATATGCCTTGTAATGTTTCTTCATTATTGAGAAGCTTTTATGCTCTACTAGTTCTTTCTCATATAGTTTAGTATGTTCAATCATAACTTTTAATTTTTCTTTAAGAGTAGGAACTTTGCCTGAGAAAAGCCAGGGATTGCCGAATATGGCTCTACCTAACATAACTCCATCACACTTATATTTCCTTACTTTATCTTTTGCATCATTTAAATCTTTTACATCACCATTACCTATGATTAGAGTTTCTTTCTTAAGCTCATCTCGAAGAGCCACAACTTTATGCATTAGATCCCAGTGTGCAGGAACAAGCGACATCTCCTTTCGAGTTCTTAAGTGAACAGTAAGCACTGCAATATCTTCATTTAGTATTTTCCTTATCCAGGTATCTATCTCATCTTTGTTATAGCCTATTCTAGTTTTAACAGATATTGGTAGCCCCTTAGCTCCTTCTTTTAGTGCTCTTATTACCTCTATGGCCATGTCTTGATTCTTAATCATCCCAGCACCAGCGCACTGCTTCTCTATGGATCTATCAGGGCATCCCATATTTATATCTACTCCATCAAATCCTAACTCCTTACATAGTTCCCCTGCTTTTTTAATATTTACTGGGTTACTACCGAATATCTGAGCAACTATAGGATGTTCCTTTTTGCTGAACTTAAGATCAATCATTAATTTCTTCAAGGCAACCTTGTGTGCCAGCCCATCAGCAGATACGAATTCAGTCCAGAATACATCTGGCTTCCCGTATTTAGATATTATATTTCTAAATACACAATCCGTGACGTCTGCCATTGGCGCAAGGACCATAATAGGTTTCTTAAGTTTTTTCCAAAATCCAAGTTCAATCATTGAACTTGTAATATACCTTATTACCGAATCTTAAATCAATATACTTCAAAGAATTATATTTGTTTTTAAAATCATCTCTTAGAGGTTCAGCTGTTAGAGCTGATTGCAGATTTTCTACCATTTTATTTAAATCAGAGTCACTTTTAAATATTATTTTAGGTGCTTCACGAAGTGACAAGCTAGAAGAGAGTATAACTTCTATATCTTTATCATCTTTTAGAAATATTGCTACTGGCTTAACATCGAGTTTCTTTAGACTTTCTTTAAATATAACTAAGTTTTCAAATTCCCCAGAGACAAAATTAGCACCTTTGGGTGAATCTACGTTGTCGACAGGTCCAAAGAATCTAAAATAAACTTCCCCAGAAAAGAATGGGGATTCGTCGAATAGATATCCCGTATCGTCCATGAAGTAACATTTTAATTCATCAGTCACCTCTCCTTCTGGTAAATTCTCACCACACCAAATGTATTCAGCTTCTCTTTCTTTAAAAGATACTTCTAGAGTATTTAAATCCTTGAGGCTAAAGCTTATATCCTTCATCCTTTGAAAGTTATTTATCAAATCTTTCTCTATTTTCTCTCTTGGGTAAATTATGGAATTTGTCTTAGGGAACATCCATAAATATTTACCTTCTAAATTGCTTTTTATTAAACTCTCAACCGGCATAGAGTCTATAACCTTATTACCTACTATTTGAATATTTTGAATATTAATTTTCGGCAAACTAGATAGATATGCAAGTCCTCCGAATAATACAATTACACCTACAAAGACTATCGAAATCTTTCTGCGTAGGTAGACGCGCTTCTTTTTCTTTATTTCCTTTAGGCGAGTAGAGTTTGAAACACTTCGGTTCTTCATTTTTCTATTTTATGAATTCTTGTCCTCCCATGTATTGCCTTAGAACTTCTGGAAGCATAACACTGCCATCCTTTTGCTGGAAATTCTCTACTAGAGATACGAGTATTCTAGGAGTAGCGATGGCTGTTGAATTTAATGAGTGAGCATAGTGCATTTTGCCAGTTTCATCTTTATATCTAATACCGAAACGTCGAGTTTGGAAATCATGGAAGTAAGAAGCAGAGCTTATTTCTCTATATGTTCCTTCTTTTGGAACCCAGAGTTCGATATCATATTTCTTTACCTGTCCTAGTCCTAAGTCTCCACCACAGTTAACAACGGTGTGATATGGAATACCTAGAGATTCTATAAATTCTTCTGTATTTCTGTTTATCTCTTCATGCATCTTTACAGACATCTCATGATTAGCCTCACAGAGAATAACTTGCTCTACTTTATAGAATTCATGAACACGTATTAAACCTTTTACGTCCTTACCATGACTTCCAGCTTCTCGTCTGAAACATGGAGAAAATCCAAGATATTTGATTGGAAAATTATTCTTGTCTAAAACCTCACTCATATGAAGTCCCATTATAGGAACTTCTGATGTTCCAGCTAGATAGTCCCCGTCTTGAGTCTTATATAAATCTTCTTCACCTTGAGGCAGGAATCCTGTGCCCAGGAAAGATTCCTTTCTGTCTACAACAGGAGGAATAATTAGAGAGAATCCCTTCTTCTGCCAGAAATCAATTGCGTAATTCCAGATAGCAAAAGACAACCTTGCTCCATCGTTGGTTAGATAGTATCCTCTGAATCCATGAACCTTTGTTCCTCTTTCAAAGTCTGCCATCTTTAAGCTGGTCATTATTTCTATATGATCCTTTGGTTCAAAATCAAAATTAGGTTTATCACCCCAAACTTTTATTTCTTTATTATCTGCATCTGTTACTCCGTCTGGAACTGACATATCAGGAACATTTGGAACTAACAACATCATCTTCTGCCATTCATCTGTAATTTCCTTTAGTTTCTCTTCTTTAGACTTGATATCTTCCTTTACTGAACGCATCTCCTCTATAAGCTGAAGTTTAAGGGCTGGATCCTGGTCACGAGCAATATCGTTTGATACTCTATTCACCTCTGTGCGAAGCTCTTCTACTTCTTTTAGAATCTTTAATCTGCTATCGTCTATCTCTAGAAGCTTGTCTACGTCCACCTCTACGTGCTTTTTAATAGCTCCGGCCTTTACTATTTCTTTATTTTCGCGAATAAATTTAATATCTAGCATTCTAGGATTATACAACAAAGTTGTTATAATAAAAAGATGGAGATTGTTAAATTGGAAAAAAGTAAATTTCCTAAATCCCTACTCGAAATTCCGGAACCACCGGAAGAACTATACATAGCCGGCAACCTTCCAAGTGAAGACTATACTTATCTATGTATTGTTGGGTCTCGTAAATTCACTTCTTATGGTAAAGAAGCTTGTGAGAAAATAATCGAAGGACTGAAAGGCTACCCTATCGTTATAGTCTCAGGATTAGCACTAGGTATAGATTCTATAGCTCACAAGAAAGCTCTGTCTGTGGGGCTCAAGACTCTAGTATTCCCTGGTTCAGGATTGTCTCCCAGTGCAATGTATCCTAAAACAAATGCCCTTCTCGCAGAAGAAATAGTAAAAGATGGTGGTTGCCTTATCTCAGAATTTGATCCTGACTTCAAGGCAACCCTGTGGAGCTTCGCCAAGAGAAACAGACTCATGTCTGGAATATCTAAAGCAGTTCTAATAATAGAAGCAGAAGAAAAATCAGGCACAATGATAACAGCTAGACTTGCCACAGAATACAACAGAGATGTGTTAGCTGTACCTGGATCAATTTTTTCCCCGAATTCAAAAGGAACAAACAAATTAATACGACTAGGTGCTGTGCCAGTCACGTCTTCTTATGATGTGCTCGACGCACTTGGATTTAATATTGAAAAAGATACAGTTCACCAAGCTAAACTATTTGAAGATTTATCGGATGAAGAACAGAGTGTACTCAAAGCACTTCGTGAGCCACTACCAAAAGATGAACTTATAAAGAAACTCAAACTCCCAATCCATGAGGCAAACACCCTTTTATCAGTTCTCGAAATCAAAGGACTAATAAAAGAGGAATTAGGTGAGATTAGGCTAGATGCCTAATCGCAAGGCCGGAGCGCGACGGCGCGAGGTGGGTTCGCAGAATTTTTCAGTAGAAAAATATCTGGAAAGATTAGACTAGATACCTAATCGCAGTCAAAAATTGCCCTAAAAACAAGATTGCCCCGACCTAGGTCGGGGCTTTTATTCTCTCGTTAATTACTTAGTTTCTTTTTACAGGTGCTACGCCGTCCTCAATCAAGACTTTATCCTGACCCCTGAATACTTCAGGGTTGTAGAGGATATTACTTCCGATTCCGGAAATAATCTTATAGCGGAGACCTCCGTAAGAAACACTGTCTTTGCCTGCAATGGTGAACAGTACGTACTTACCCTTATTCTTTTTTGAATTACTTCCACCGAACACCAAATAGTGCTCAGTGTCACCACGCTTTTTAAACGTGACGTACATCCTAGCCTCGGATGAATCAATCTTGAAGCATTCACCGCGTGAATATTTCGGAATGATTATCATTTCGGTTTCAGATGCATCCTTGAGTAAAATACGTCCATCACCCACAGCACCAGCCTCAGTATAGGATTTCTTTCTTTGCAGAACCACAGAATCAGAAAGGAAATATTCTACCTTCGGATTAGTGATTAATTCTGCATTGAAATCATCATATTTAAGGATGGTGTCCTCGTGCATGGGCACGAGTTTGGAGTAGTCGAATAAATCGACACTCCTTTGACCTTGTTTAGCAGGAAAACATCCTACCAAACTAGCAACGACAGTAACTGTTGCTACGAAAAAGATTTTTGCTTTCATTTCGGAATTAATTTTTGAGATTTACGATCATCCCACAAGAAAACCCAATGGGATAGTTTTCAGCCCAGAAATTCGGTTGCGGATTATTGAGGTCCGCAGAGGAATTTTTGTACTTTTTCAGTACCAGCCCAGCACGGAAAATGAAGTGACTCTCCTGGTAACACAAATACGGATTTATGGCTGTCTGGTTTTCCGTATAGGTGTAGCCATTAAACGGCTGGTTCATAATCTGCTTTTCAGATTGCTTCACAGAGCGAAGCCTGAAATTCAAACCCAAACCAAATCCGTTAAAGAATTTAGTAACATCAACCTCACCGAAGGTGAAGCTGTTGTTCCATTCATACTGTGTTCTCGGCGGGAGTGTCATTACAGAAGCCGAAATCTCGGCTCTTAACTGATTGCCTTCGAGGATCCCGAACATTGATCCTCCGTAATACGTCTTACTCCTTTTGGGAATAGACATGTATTCCGGAATAAGAACCGCGCTCGGTCCAAAACCAAAATCCAACTCCATACGTTTTTCTTCAGATTTAATCTGGTACGGATCCAGGTTTACCCTTTTTCCGAACCCCAGTGAAAACTGAGTTGATTTTTCGTATGACTGGCCAATCGGCTTTTTGAATGGCTGGTTTCTGGCAAACTGCCAGTAAAGCCATCCGTAAATACCTTTAGCGCTCAGCTCCATGGCACTTTCTTTTACCCCGATATTATTTTTCCCGAGGTTCAGGCCTACCTGGATTTCACTGAAAAACTTTTCATAGGATTTTTCTTTTTTTTGTGCAGTTGCACATGCGCAAAAGAAAACAAACGCGGTCATAATGGCGGTGATCTTTTTCATATCAATTTTTATTTGTTTGGTTTTAAAAAAGTTTAGTAAATCCTCATAGAAACCAATTCTGACTTCCAGAAGGATTTACTAAACAAAACCAAAATTATCAAGGTACAAGTCTACCTTGGTAGTATAGCACATTTTTATACAAAAGTCAATAGATTACTTGACTAAATCAGCAACGTAATACTTAGCTAATAGGTTCCAGGCGAAGTTGGAGTGAATAGCTGCAAAGGCAGAAGAGGATTCTTGCCCGCATTTATTTACTATCTTACTCTTCCCTCCTGGGTGCTTGTCTATATAAGTAGTAACATCGTAGACAATATTCTTTACTATTAAGTAGCAATCTTCTCTGGTGGAGTGCTTGGCGACTTCCGTGGAAGACAATGTCTTTCTTGTTGAGGTTTTAGTAGGAGTTGTAGTTGTAGGTTTGGTTGTAGTAGGTTTTGTCGAGGTTGTAGGTGTAGGTGTGGTAGTAGTTTTAGGAGTAGAGGTTGTTTCCTTCTTTTCCTCTACTTGAACAGGTTCTCCTTCTTCTGGACTTACTATATCTAGTATATTTTCGAGCTTGCCTTCTAGGTCTAAGTCTTCTTGTGATGTGTTATTGTTTAATGTTATTTCTCTTGCAGGTGTTATAAACAAGAGAAGCACGAACACTCCAAGAAAAGCTATGAACGATATTAATGTAATCTTTTTTAATTTCATAAATTTATAAACTAAATTCTTCAGAATGAATAAGATTAGCTGGTATTCCACTTATCCTAAACTGTCTTTTTAATGTTTCAAGCATGGCGACCGGGGAACAAATAAATATGCTTTTATCTTTTATACCGTTTGATTTCTTATCTATAACATTGGCATTAATAAATCCTTCTGTATTCGAATAGAATGGAATTATATTTAAGCTTGGATTCTCGAGCGAAGAAAGTTCTTTTAGATAGACGGCTTCCTTTTCATCTCTTACGCAGTAGTATAAATCTACAGAGAATCCATTATCTCTAGGTATAGACTTAGCCATACTTAGAAATGGTGTTATACCTATCCCTCCAGCAATCCATATTTGTTTTTTAAATTCTGCCTCGTTGTATGAGAATTTACCGAACGGACCTTCGAGATAAACTTCTGTTCCTATCTTTAAGTTACTTAAATTAGAAGTGAAGTCACCCAGATTCTTTATTGTGAAAGAAACAGTATTATCATTCAAACCAGAAGACATAGAGAACGGGTGGCTCTCTGTGCCTATCTTTTTGTCTCTAAATGATATGAAGGCAAATTGTCCTGGAATAAAATCCATCTTTTTAGAACCTACTGGGCTAAGCCTAACCTCTACTATATTGTCGAAGTTTTTTAAATCAGAGACTACATATACATATTTCTTGTTAGTAATGAATCCGAGAATTGTGTGATAAGTAAATGCATAAATTGCAAATCCTGAGATAAGAAGCACATATATACGTAACGGCAAGAACACAGAAGTATCACTAGGTATTAAAAATACATGCAACCCAGCAAAAAAGAATGCAAACCCCATAAACTTGTGCGTCCATTTCCATATATGATACTTGGGTCTCATGTACAGAGTAAGGAAGATGAGGATTATCATAAGATAAAGCGACACAACTCCGAAGCTCTGAGCCAAGCTTCCTCCAAGGGAGAAGAATCCCACAGCTCCCCCGAAAGTTAAATCAGTGTATTCAGCCAAAAGTAGTATAGGATGAAACAACATCAGCATAAACGCGATCTGCCCTATCTGGCTATGTTTAATATAAACTCTATTTAACCCATAGAAGAATTCTTCTAAGAATTTAAACTTAGCAGAAAGTATCATCGAAATAGCAAACATAATCATACCAACAACCCCAAACGCCTTTCCCAAGAAGAAAAAGAAGTCCCATTTATCTTTAAAATCCAAACTCACTCCAGGAGAAAAAAGCCATAAGACTAAAGCTATGGTTGGCAAAATTGCAATAAATATAATTCCTGTCATGTCTCTCCTTTTTTCCATTTCTATATTATATACCTAAATATAGCAAAAAGGTTACAAAATTTGCTTTAAAATTCGCTTTCATGTAATACTTATTGAACAATGAAATTACTTATAGTGGAATCACCGTCAAAAGCGAAGACAATCGAGAAATATCTTGATGGCGCTTTTACTGTGCGTGCTTCTGTGGGGCACATAAGAGATTTACCTAAATCCAACAAGAAGGCTATAGATATCGAGAATGGTTTCGTACCTTTTTATGAAATATCAAAAGGTAAAGAGCGTGTTGTCCAAGAACTTCAACATCTAGCAGAGAAGGCAGAAGTAGTTATGCTTGCAACAGACCCTGACCGTGAAGGAGAAGCAATAGCTTGGCACATAAAAGAACTTCTAGACAATGATAAAAAAGTCAAAGCAAAAATAAAAAGAGTTACTTTCCATGAAATAACCAAAGAGGCAGTAGAAGAAGCACTTAAAGAACCAAGAGACATAGACATGTCACTTAAGAGTGCTCAGGAAGCAAGAAGAGTCTTGGATAGATTAGTAGGCTATGATTTGTCTGGAATAATATGGAAGAAAGTTAGATACGGACTATCAGCAGGACGTGTTCAATCTCCTGCTCTACGTATAATAATGGAGAAAGAACGAGAGATACGTGCTTTCATTCCAGAGAAATTCTGGAGAATTAAAGGAGAATTCCAAACAATAAGAAAAGAAAATATAACTCTGTCCTGTGATGATGAACCTAGAGATGAGAAAATTGTAAACAAAATCCTAGAAGAAGGTAGAAAAGAAGATTGGATAATAAAAGATGTAAAAGAATCAGAACAGAAGCGCTCTCCGCGAGCACCGTTCACCACTTCGACTCTTCAACAAACAGCAAGCTCTAGACTGGGATACTCTCCTTCTAGAACTATGCAGATTGCGCAGAAGCTGTATGAAGCTGGGCATATTACCTACATGAGAACAGACAGCACCACCCTAAGTATCCAAGCTCAAAATCAAATTCTTGCTTTTATTAAGAAAAAGTTTGGAGATAATTTCGTAGAGAAAAGAATTTACAAAACTAAATCAAAGAATGCTCAAGAAGCCCACGAAGCAATTCGTCCAACCCATATAGAGGTTGAACATGTTGGCACAGAAGAACAAAGCAGATTATATAAGCTAATCTGGGAAAGAGCTGTGTCTTCTCAAATGTCAGATGCTAAACTACTCAAAACTAAGGTTTCAGCTCACATGAATGGCCATGAGGATTTACCATCTTTCTCTGCCAATGGATCTAGACTTCTATTCCCAGGATGGCTTCGAGTTGATGAAGGAGCAAGAGGAGAAGATGTAGAACTACCTGTATGTAAAGTAGGAGAAAAGCTTAAACTTCTAAATCTTGAAAGTGAAGAGAAATTTACCGAACCACCAGGTAGGTACACAGAAGCAGGATTAGTAAAAGAACTAGAATCACGAGGTATAGGACGTCCTTCAACTTATGCTTCTATAATGAGAACAATAGAAGACCGTGGCTATGTGAAGAAAGAAGGCAAGACTCTCTTCCCTACAGATGTAGGAGAAGTTGTATCTGATTTCCTTGAGAAAAACTTTGCAGAATATATCTCTGATACATTCACAGCAGAGATGGAAGACGAACTCGACGATATATCTCTAGGTAAAAGAGATTATGCAAAAACTTTAAAAGAATTCTACGTACCCTTCCTGAAGGAAGTTAAATCTAAAGAGAAATTAGAAAAAGCTACCAACCTAGGAGACGCACCTTCTAATATGAAATGCCCTAAATGTGGAAGCTCTATGATAGTTAAACTATCTCGTGGTGGTAAATTCTATTCTTGTTCTAAATATCCAGATTGTGATGGAGCCCTCACTTTAGATGGCACAGAGCTAAAGGGCCCTGCAGAAACAGGAGAAATGTGTCCTTTATGTGGAGACAAGAAAGGAAAATCAGGTGGAGGAAAATTAGTAGTAAGAGAAAGACGAGATGGAGGAGGAACATTTATTTCTTGTTCTAGATATCCAAAATGTAAATTTGTAAAGCAAGATGAAGAAGAACTGAAAAGAAAAATGACAGATGTCACCTGCCCTGTTTGCAATAAAGGCAAGATGATGGAGAGAAGAGGAAGATTTGGAATATTCTATTCATGTTCTAATTACCCTGACTGTAAAAACGCAATCAAAGCCAAACCTACAGGCAGAATATGTGATATGTGCAGTTCTCTTATGATGGAAGGAACCAAGACCATACCAGAGAGATGTTCTAATAAAGCATGTCCGAACCACAATCCTCATAAATTAAACAAAATTTCATAACATTTTAAAAATGCTATAATCTTTTTATGGCAAATGTAAACGAAATATTTGACCTCGTAGAGGGAGGATTAAACAAGGAAGAGAAAGAGCTTATCACTAAAGCTTATGACTTTGCCCTTAAAGCTCATGAAGGACAGAAGAGAATGAGTGGCGACCCATATTTCATTCACGTTTTTGAAACAGCAAAGATTCTAGCTAAACTCGGTATGGATTCACAAACCATTTCAGCTGGACTACTACATGATACCTTAGAAGATACAGAAGCTACGGAAGAAAATTTAACAAAAGAATTCGGCGAAGAAATTGTATTCTTGGTTAAAGGTGTGACTAAACTTGGAACACTTAAGTACCGAGGCCATGAGAGACATGTAGAAAGTCTCAGAAAGTTCTTCGTGGCTATGGCTAATGATATAAGAGTCGTTATTATTAAATTTGCCGACAGACTTCACAACCTAAGAACACTTGAACATGTAAGAGAAGACAAGCGAGAGCGTATTGCAGTGGAGTCTATCGATGTTTACGCTCCATTAGCAAACAGACTCGGTATGGGAAAACTTAAAGGAGAGCTAGAAGACGCGGCCTTCCCTTTCGCATATCCTAAAGAGTATGCAGAAATAACTAAATTAATAAATGACCGCAAGGAGCCTTATGAAAAGTATCTAGAAGAAATAAAGCAAGACTTAAGTGAAGAATTAAATAAAAATAAAATAAAATTTCATGAGATAGACTACAGAGTGAAGCATAAATATAGCTTATGGAAGAAACTCCAGAAATATGAAATGGATATAGAGAAAATCTATGACATAGTCGCTCTTCGGGTAGTGCTTGAAAACGTAGAAGACTGCTATCGTGTCTTAGGTATAGTTCATTCAATATGGAAACCACTGCCGGGAAGAATAAAGGATTTCATAGCTTTCCCTAAACCAAACGGATACAGGTCGCTTCACACTACAATACTTACTGGCTCAGGAGGTATTGCAGAAATCCAAATACGAACTCAGGACATGCATGTTGAAGCAGCTTATGGTATCGCTGCCCACTTCGCCTATAAAGAAACTGGAGAAAATAAACTAACTTATGACAAATCCAAATTCAAATGGATTGAAGAACTAAAAGATTTCAAATACGCACCTGACGAACCAACTAAATTCATAGAACATCTAAAGATGGATTTCTTTAATGACCGAATCTTTATATTTACGCCGAAGGGTGATGTAGTTGATTTACCAGAGAATTCTACTCCTATAGACTTCGCTTATTCTATACATTCTGATATTGGAGATCATATTTCGGGAGCAAAGGTGAATGGCAAAATGATTCAAATAACCTCCCCTCTCAGGAATGGAGATATTGTAGAGATAACAGACAAGTCTGATGCCCATCCATCAAGTAAGTGGCTTGAATTCGTTAAGACAGCAATAGCTAAGAAACATATAAAATCTTATCTAGAGAAAAATAGCTTGCTAGCCAAACTTAAATCATTTGGTCGCTAGAGTTAAATACTAAAATTAGAAATATCGTATAGTTTAGAATCATCTTCTTTCTTTTCTTCTTCGTTTCTGTCATCTAGTGGCTCTTTAGCTACTTCACCATCTGGAGATGGTACTGTTTCACTCTTCGCTATGAAATTCTCAAGCAATTCGGTAGGTTTCTTTTCTTCTTCTGATCTCTTTATGAGTTCTAGAATTGCACGTAAGTCGTCAGTAGAGAAGAAATCGATCTTTATCTGACCTCCTAAATCTTTTCTATCTATATGAACTCTTGTACCTAGTTTCTCTTGAAATTCTTCTTCTATTTCTGTTATTTCAGGATCAGGCATAAATTCCTTCTTACGAACTCTATCGAAGGCAATCTTTCTAGCTAGTTTCTCTGCTTCTCTAACTGTTATTTTCTTATATATTATTTCCTTAAATAATGTTATCTGTTCTTCGGGATGATCAGCAAGCATTAGTATTGGCCTTGTGTGACCTTCAGATATTTTACCTTCAGATAATGCATTTAATATTTCTTCAGGAAGAGTAAGTATTCGTAGTGTGTTTGATACGTATTCTCGACTCTTACCCATTTTCTTAGCTATTTCTGCATGGGTAAATTTAAATTCATGAGCCAACCTAAAGAATGCCCTAGCTCTATCAACTGAATTCAAATCCTCTCTTTGAAGGTTCTCTATTATGGCTAGCTCTAGCTTCATCATAGAGGTATCTCCTGTGCGGATTATTACAGGAACTTGAGACACGCCAGCGAGTTTAGCAGCTCTTAATCTTCTTTCTCCAGCGATAAGTTCATATTCTGTTACCAATCCACCTTCTTCCTTTTCTATTTCGGATCTTGAAACAGTAAGAGGTTGTAGAACTCCGTATTGCTTGATAGACAGAGCTAAATCATCGAGTCTTGCTTCGTCGAATTCTCGTCTTGGTTGGTATGGGTTAGGCTTAATCTTGTCAGTATCTACCCAGAAAATTGAATTGGAATATAAATTAGACATTGGACTATTCTAACATAAAAATAATTATTTAAAAAATGTTTGATTTTAGATAAAATTTGGGATATCATGTGGAAAGTTTGTTTTTGCCGCGGTGGCGGAATTGGTAGACGCGCACGACTCAAAATCGTGTATCGCAAGGTGTGAGAGTTCGATTCTCTCCCGCGGCACATAATATGGTTCACGCTCTTGAAATAATATATCATTTATGATATATTATTTTCCTATGAAAGCACAAAAGCAGATAGGGCTTTTTATTAAAAATCTAAGAGAGCGTAAGGGTATAACTCAAAAGGATTTCGCAGAAGCACTCAAGACATCTCAGAGTGCTGTAGCTCGTATGGAGAAAGGTGAACAGAATTTCACCACAGAATTATTAGATAAAGTAAGCGTAATATTAGATCACGACATTTTCTCATTAAATGGATCCATTGATTTCGAGGTTCATGGGGGCAAGAAACTATCAGGAAGCATAAGAACTAATTTCTCTAAGAATGGCTCAGTGGGGCTGTTGTGTGCTTCCCTTATAAACCAAGGCACCACTACACTACACGGAATTGCTCGTATTGAAGAAGTTTATAGAGTGATTGAAATATTAGAAAGCATAGGAGTAAATGTTAAATGGATTGATAAGAATTCTCTAACCATAAAACCTCCAAAGAAATTCAACATCAAAGGTATCAACTGGGACTCAGCTGTGAAGACTCGTTCTATCATAATGCTCATGGGTCCACTAATACACTATCTAGGAGAATTCTACTTGCCTCATGCTTCTGGATGCCACTTAGGCAAAAGAACAATTGCTGCACATACTTACGCATTTGATAGTCTAGGAGTTAAAATCAAAACAACAAACAGTAGATATGTGCTAACCCAAAACAAGAAACTCAAACCAGCTCATATAATAATGTATGAACCAGGCGACACAGCTTGTGAAAATATTCTAACTGCAGCATCTCTTATTCCAGGTAAAACAATAGTGGACTTCGCAAGTGCCAATTATATGGTTCAGGAAGTATGCTTCTTCTTGGAGAAACTTGGGGTGAAGATTGATGGAATAGGTACAGGCACTATGACCGTACATGGAGTTAAAAGCATAAATCAAGATGTAGAATACTGGAATAGTGAAGACCCTATAGAATCAATGATGTTTATATCTGTAGCTGTCACAACCCGTTCTAAATTAAAAATAGAACGTTGCCCTATAGATTTCCTTTCAGTGGAATTAGAGAAGCTAAAGAGAATGGGACTACGCTTTAAACTTTCTAAAAAATATTATTCTTATAACGGAAGAACTAAACTAGTAGATATTGAGATATTCCCTTCTAAGCTTGTTGCTCCCGAAGACAAGATTCATTCAAACCCTTACCCAGGAATAAATATAGACAATCTTCCCTTCTTCGTACCCATTGCCACTCAAGCTAAGGGTCAAACTCTTATACATGACTGGGTATATGAGAACAGAGCAATATACTTCACAGAACTTAATCGTTTGGGAGCAAATATAAATCTAGCTGATCCGCATAGAGCTTATGTGACTGGTGTATCTACACTTAAACCAGCTCAGGTAGTGTCTCCTCCTGCACTACGTCCCGCAATGATAATACTTATTGCTATGCTCGGGGCAGAAGGAACTTCTGTGCTAAGAAACGTATACATGATAAATAGAGGTTACGAAGAAATAGCAGAAAGACTAAACTCTATAGGTGCTGAAATAAAAATTATAAAAGGAGGTCATCAATAATGAAAAAACCTAAGGTAATAGTTATTCTAGGTCCTACAGCAACAGGCAAGAGCAATCTAGCTGTTAAGCTCGCTAAGAAACTAAACGGGGAAATAATTTCTGCCGATTCTAGACAAGTATATAAAACACTAGATATTGGAACTGGGAAAATAACCAAGAAAGAAATGAGAGGTGTCCCTCATCACCTACTTGATGTAGTGAATCCTAAGACTAAATTCTCTGTAATTAAATATCAAACACTGGCGAATAAAGCTCTGGAGCAAATACTAAAGAAAGGCCGAACTCCAATAATATGCGGAGGAACTGGATTCTACATAGACGCAGTGACAAAGGGTGTTGTATTCCCTGAAGTGCCACCCAACAATAAACTAAGAAAAGAACTAGAAAAGAAAAACCCAGAAGATTTAATAAAAATTTTAAATAAACTTGATAAAGCTAGAGCGAGAAATATTGATAAGAAAAACAAGGTAAGACTAATACGTGCAATAGAAATTGCCAAGCATCTAGGTAAAGTGCCGAAAATAAAAGAAAAGAAAAATAATTACGAATTTATCAAGGTAGGATTAACTCTTCCACAAGAAGAATTAAAAGGGAAAATAGAAAAAAGAATAAAGAAGATGTTTAAAGATGGACTTCTAAAAGAAGTTTCTAAATTGAAACGATCAGGAATAAGCGAGAAAAGATTAAAGGAGCTCGGATTTGAGTATTACAAACCAACACTTGAAAACGTAATAACTGGAAATATAAAATATGCCAAAAGACAAATTACCTGGTTTAAGAGAGATAATGAGATTAAATGGTTCACCCCTTCACAAGAAAAAGATATAGAGAAGTATATATCTCAAAAAATTTAATCTTTCTCCTTTTTAATCAGCTTCCAAATTATAGGAAGAAGTGACAACACTACAACTATTACAATAAGAATCGATAAATAATCCTTAGCTTCTGGGATTATCCTTCCTACGAAATATCCTACTAGCGTAACCGTCGTTGACCATAAAATAGAACTTATAAATGTGTACTTAAGGAAATTTTTGTAATTCATCTTTATAAGTCCTGCAACTATTGGCACAAATGTCCTAACAATAGGGACAAAACGCGAAATCAGAATAGTGAATCTGCCATATTTATCGAAAAACTTCTTCGTCTTCTCTAAGTGCTCTTTCTTAAATAACTTCCTCCAGAATCTATACTTCTGTAGTGCATCTAGTCGTAATCCTATCTCATAGCCCACCAGAGCCCCTGTAAACGTACTTATGAATATAAGTGGGATAAGCTTGTATATCGATAAAACATGGGCTGATGCAACCATTCCTGCGGTGAATAGTAAGCTATCCCCAGGAAGCGCAAAGAATATCCCTGATTCTAAAAATACAATAATAAAAATTCCTATGTATCCGTAGGAAGAAATAAGTCCAGTTATATCGAAAAGTTCATGCATATTGAAATTATATTATATCAATACCTAAGCTCGTTGACTATTCTTTTGATTTCTATAGTATATAGACGGGTATTAATGGTAGTTC
>JAGORC010000022.1 GCA_018063015.1 Minisyncoccota bacterium | reverse complement strand
TTTGGTGTTTACCAACCCAGCGAATTTATCAGAGGTTTATCCTCTGTTAAGAAAAATGATGACAGACCTGTCATGAGTCAATTGAAGGACATGATGGAGCAACCATCTCTCATTAACAGGGATGAAAATGGAGTTATCTTCGAATCCAAAACAGGACTTATTCAACGCCTTGAATATCAGGGTGGACCCGAAGGTTTCGTAAGAGTCAAATTTTTTCACAACACGGGTTTCAGCACCCATTCATAATCCTGTTCACTAACGCTGATAAGTGAACAACAAAACAATTAATATCCAAAAGCAGGCACCTGTCGGTAACAATCGACAGGTGTTTTTGTTTGACCGGTTGTTTTATTTTTAATAAAATATAAGTAGATATAATTGCTAACTAAAACGCCTTTTTTATGAAAAGAGTTAATCAAAAGGAGGTATTCCAATCTAATTAGAGGCTCACCCCCTCTAAAATTTCTAAACTCAATTCATTACTATATAAACCCCCTCTGCTTGTCAGAGGGATGTTTTATTATTTAGCGTTTTTGAAGTTTTCTTCTATAACACTCCAATTTAAGTTTTCAAAAAATGCTTCAACGTATTTTTTCTTTTCGCTTGTAGGATAGTCATATACGTATGCATGTTCCCACATATCAAGTGCAAGCAGTGGTGTGCATCCTTGAAGTTGGCCCAGATGCTGTTCATCAACCCAAGAGGCCAAGAATCTCGCATCCTTTTTGTCATACCAGAGTATTGCCCAGCCAATTCCACGGGTAAGTGCTAGGTTTGTAAATTCAGTTATAAATTTCTCTATTGAGCCAAATAGATTTACAAGCTCCTTCTTGAGCTCACTATTTTCTTCTAATTTCTGCGCTCCTCCTGAGAGAGAGGAGAAATATAATTCATGATTTCTAATGCCGTTATATTCGAAGCTAAAACGACGAAACATTTCTCCTACTATATATGCATCTTTCTCACTATCTAATTCTGCCATTTTCTCCATTATGCCGTTCGCATTTTTTACATAGCCAGCGTAGAGCTTGAGATGTTCCTCTATATTCTTTGCTGATATACCTTTTAAAACTCCCAAATTAAATGTTTTTTGTGTAAATGTTTGCATGTTAGTATTATAGCATGCACAAAAGTTCGAAGAATTACTACCTACTCTTCTTCGCTATACTACTATTTATATTGGTTATTTATATATTCTATTTAGATTGGGCTTCGTATCATAAGAAAATGAAGTTTGCGATGCTAGACATTGGGCAGGGCGATGCGCTATTTATAGAATCTCCATCTGGGGTGCAAATGTTGGTAGATGGTGGACCTCCTAAATCTGTTATCAAGAAATTGTCCAAGGTTATGCCGTTTTGGGATAGGTCTATTGATGCACTAATCATAACTAATCCAGATCAAGACCACATAGGAGGTTTCGATAGCGTTTTAAAAAATTATAAAGTTGGGCAAGTATTTGAACCAGGCACAACGAGCGATTCTAAGACATATGAGAATTTAAAGAATGAAATATCTAACAAAGGCATAAAGCATTCTTATCTTAAGAAGGGGATGATGCTTGATTTAGGTGGAGGAGTTTATCTGGATGTTATATTCCCAGACAGAGATGTAAGTGAATTTTCTACTAATGATGGTTCGCTTGTAGCTAGGCTTGTTTATGGAGAAACTTCGTTTCTTCTAACAGGAGATACTACAGAGAAAACAGAGAAGCTCATGCTAGACGGTAATCAAGTAGAAGAATTGGATAGTGACGTCTTGAAAGTTGCTCATCATGGGTCCAAGAGTTCTTCATCATTTCGGTTTGTAGAGGCAGTATCTCCAGAGTACGCGATTGTATCTTCTGGGAAGAATAATAAATATGGGCATCCTCACCAAGAGGTGCTAAACAGGTTTGAAGAGTTCGGCATAAAGCTCCTAAGAACGGATGAATCAGGAAGCATAATTTTGGAATCTGATGGTCAGAAAATCGATTTTTCTTTTAAGAGGTGAGTTGTGGTAAAATGGGTTTATGAAAGATAAAAAAATCGAGAAGCTAATTAAGGGTGAGGCTCTCAGGCAGAAAGAAGGCCTTGAGCTTATACCATCTGAGAACTATGTCTCAGCAGATGTATTAGAAGCTAATGGTTCTATTTTTACAAACAAATATTCAGAAGGTTATCCAGGAAGACGCTACTATGGTGGACAAGAGTGGACCGACCAAGTCGAGAGTCTTGCAATAGAGAGAATTTGTAAACTATTTAAATGTAAATTTGCGAATGTTCAGCCTCATTCAGGTGCTCCTGCAAACCTAGCAGTATATGCTGCTCTACTTTCTCCAGGGGACACAGTTCTGGGTATGGATTTATCACATGGAGGACACCTTACTCATGGACATCCGATGACTCTACCTGCAAAGATTTATAAATTCGTGACTTACAAGATGAAGAATCCTGACACAGGAGAGATTGACTATGATGATATGAGGAGAGTGGCAAAGGAGACGAAGCCGAAGTTAATCATTGCAGGATTTTCTGCTTATCCTAGAACTCTAGACTATAAGAAATTTGTATCCATTGCCCGCGAAGTAGGAGCTATAACTATGGCAGATATGGCCCACATTGCAGGACTTATCGCAGGAGGAGTTCTAAAGAATCCATTTGATGATGGTTTCGATATTATAACTTCTACAACTCACAAGACCCTTCGTGGTCCACGTGGAGGAATAATCTTGACTCGCGATAATGAAGAAATAGCAAAGAAGATTGATAAATCAATTTTCCCTGGAATCCAAGGTGGTCCACATATGCACACCATAGCAGCGAAGGCTGTTGCCTTCGGAGAAGCTATGACACCTAAGTACAAGAAGTATGCAAAACAAGTTTTGAAGAACGCTAAAGCTATGGAGAAAGTTTTCAAACAACAGAAAGTCAGAATGATAGGAGGAGGGACAGACAACCACCTTATCCTAGCTGATGTGTTCGGATCATTAGGAGTAACAGGTAAAGAAGCTCAGACTGTGCTTGATGAAGTAGGAATAACCTTAAACATGAACTCAATCGCAGGAGATACTCGTAAGCCATTAGACCCTTCAGGAATACGTCTAGGGACTCCAGCCATAACAACTAGAGGGTTCAAGGAGAAAGAGTGTGCACTTGTAGCTGAACTTATAATTGAAACACTAAGGAATAAAGATAACAAAAAGAAGAAAGAAGAAATAAAGAAAAAAATAAAGTCGCTAGCAAAGAAATTCCCAATACCTAAAAGCTTTGTATAAATATGAAACAAGTAATAGTAATAACAGGAGGTAATAGCGGACTAGGTAAGGCAACAGCTAAGATTCTAAGTAAGAAGAATACAGTAATAATTCTAGGCAGAAATGAGAAAGAAGTGTCTAACACATCTAAATCTGTGAAGTGCCACGGGATGGTTTGTGATGTCGCAAGCCAGGAGCAGGTTAAATATGCCCTTCAGTTTATATTAAAGAAATACAAGAAAATAGATTGTTTAATAAACTGCGCAGGAGTTTACCTCAAAGGCCAGCTTGAAGATAACGATCCAGAAAAGATAAAAGATTTAATCTTAATTAACACGCTTGGCCCTATACTAACCACTAGAGAAGTTATTCCTCATATGAAGAAAAGAAGGACAGGGAAAATAATAAACGTATCATCTATTAATGGCACAATCTCTAAAAGAGATCGCTCTGTTTACAACTCTTCTAAATGGGCTATTACTGGATTTACAAATAGCCTAGAGATGGATTTACAGGATTATGGTATTAGTGTAATGGGATTTTATCCAGGACTCATCAAAACTGAAATATTTAAACATGCAGGATATGAACAGCCAGATTTGTCTCAGGCTATGGATGTAAACAAGTGCGCGAGCGTGCTTGCCTATATGGCAGAAATAGATTCTGACCTTAGAATAAATCACTTAGAAGTTGAGTCTAGTAAATTCATTAGATAACATATGCCACACATTCATGACAAGATAGACTTCACCGTAGAGGTGTTTATTGTCTATAAAGACAAGGTTCTACTTCGTATGCATGATAAGCATAAAATTTGGCTTTCTGTAGGAGGACATATTGAGCTCGACGAAGATCCAGTAGAAGGAGCTCGAAGAGAGGTTAGAGAAGAGGTAGGACTTGAAATAGATATAGTGGGTGACATACCTAAATTCGAAGATGATAATTATTCTTATCTTGTTGCTCCTAGGTTCTTAGGGAAACATATTGTGAACGATAGTCATACACATGTGGTGTTGGTATATTTTGCCAAAGCAAAAGATGATAATATAAAAGATCCCCATCATGACCACGAGAAGACAGAAGTAGTCTGGGCTACAATGGAGGATCTAGGGAAGATGGACCTACGTCCAAACGTGAGACACTTAGCAGAAGAAGCCCTAAAGGAATTAGGAGAAAAATAATTTATGAAAAAAGGAAAATTTATTGTAATAGATGGAACAGATGGGAGTGGGAAGGCGACACAAGTCGCGCTTCTTATGAAGCACCTTAAGCAGGATGGGTATAAGGTTAAGGTCATAGATTTCCCTGACTACTATGGGAACTTCTTCGGCAAATTCATTGGGCATTGTCTGACCGAGCAGTATTACAACTTTATAAAAGTTCACCCTAAGATTGCTTCTGTGCTCTATGCAGCAGACAGGTTTGAGTCAAAGGTGAAAATTGAGAAGTGGATCAATGAGGGCAATATTGTGCTAGCGAATAGATATGTCTCAGCAAATCAGATTCATCAAGGTGGGAAGATAAAGGACTCTAAGAAACGAGAAGCATTTATAAAGTGGCTAGATGAAATGGAATACAAAGTGTTTAAAATCCCTAAGCCAGACAAGGTGTTCTTCCTATCTTTACCTATCCCACTAGTTATGAAGCTTATAAACTCGAGAGACAATATGTCTAAGCGTGGGTATAAAGGCAAGAAAAAGGATGTTCATGAATCAGATGCAAATTTCCTCGAGAATTCTCGCGCTAGTGCACTCTGGCTCGCGAAGAACTACAAGTACTATATGAAGATAGAATGTGCTAAAAATGGGGAGATACTAGAGAGAGCATTTATTCACGAAGAGATTTATAAGAAAGTAAAAACTCTACTGAAAAAGTAACGGAGCTATCTTGCGATAGCTCCTTTTTGGTTGGAGGAATTATTTCTTCCTCCGATTCTTTTTTTGCCAGAAATTTCTGACTTTGTTTGAGAGAAGTTGTCCTGTCTTCTGCGACAACCATTTTTGTCAGCTTCAAGTCTGGCATTTGTTTTGCATCTGCCCATATAGATTAAGTATTAACCACAAAAGACAAATTATTATCTTCTCTGGTCACTAATTAATTTATTTAAATAACTTATATACTATATAGTATATCATATTTTATCTATTTTGTCAAAAAGAAAAGAAGCTGCCTCAAGCAACTTCTTTCAAATTTTTTGCCACATCAACTTAATGGATGTCATACTCTTTGCAGTGGACAGCCCTGTTACGTGGGGGTAGGTTAAGCTTCATTTCTTCTTTGGGTTTGTACCCGAAGGTTTTTTTTGCTTTGCTGTTTGTGCAGATGCCATCTTTGTATGAAATGCATCTGTTGCAACTACGGGCCGAACTGTCAGGCCCGAAAAATGAAACCAATTGGACACCATCAAGAGTGTTAGTTCGGGGGCAAAAGCCGGCTTTTTCGGGAGAGCTTACTCCTTTTTGTTTTACCATGACAGGAACAATTTAGGCTTTCAGAATAGCACCTATGGTTTCCGATGTAAATAAAGATTATTGAAAATTGTGTTATATTTATATTATGAAAATCCCGGTAGTAAATGAACAAGACGAGATAATAGGACACAAAGACAGGAGTGAAAAAACCCTTGAAGATATTATTAGAATAACTGCAATCTGGATTACAGATAGAGATGGGAATATATTATTAGCCCAGAGGTCTTTTTCAAAGAAGGATAATCCAGGTAAGTGGGGTCCTGCTGTGGCTGGGACAGTAGAAGAGGGTGAATCCTATGAAGAAAATGCTTACAAGGAATTAAGAGAAGAGCTAGGTTTAGAAAATTTTATATTAAATCCTTTAAAAAAAATATTATATACTTCAAGTACTGGACGTAAGTATTGTTATTTCTTCGGACTCGAAATACCACAAGAAACTAAAATAGAAATTCAGAAAGATGAGGTTGAGCAAGTAAAGTGGTTATCAAAAAGAGAACTTAAAGAACACTTAAAAAACAAACCAGAAGATTTTGTTCAAGCATTCAGTATATTGCAAGAATTTTTAACAGAAATTTAATGAAAATCAAAGTTAAAAGATTAAAAGAAGATGCGAAACTGCCTTCATATCACCACGAGGGTGATGTTGGTATGGACTTATATTCAATGGAAGAAGTTACCATACCTCCTATGGGTCATCACAGATTCTGGCATGGATTTGCGCTTGAGTTCCCAGTAGGATATGCAGGTATAATAAAAGATAAGTCTAGTATTTCAAAAGCAGGTCTTCATGCTATGGGTGGAGTGTTTGATGCTGGATTTAGAGGAGAATACAATACACATTTAGTAAATCTTTCTAACGAACCATACACAGTAGAAGTGGGAGACAAGGTTTCTCAGTTGGTGTTGTTCCCAGTAGCTATAGCAGAATTAGAAGAAGTAGATAGTCTTACTGAAACCTCAAGAGGTGAAGGAGGTTTCGGTAGTACAGGAAGAAAATGATAAAAGAAAAAATAAATAATTTAATAATAGAATCACTTAGTAATCTCGGCATCAAGGCAAGTGAAGTTTCCCTAGAGCATCCAGAGGAATTAAAGAATGGAGATTATTCTACAAACATTGCTCTTGTTTATGCAAAGGAAGTTAAATCCAACCCTCGAGAGTTAGCAGAAAAAATAAAACAAGAATTAGAAAAGAATTTACCTAAAGAGATTGCGAAGGTTGAGGTTGCTGGAGCTGGATTTATAAATTTCTATTTATCTAGAGATTTCTTTGTTGATTCAATAAAGGAAATAATCAAGAAGGGAGATGCTTGGGGAAGATGTGAAGGCTTACACGGGAAGAAGATAATGGTTGAGTACACTGACCCTAATCCTTTCAAGCCATTTCACATAGGTCATCTAATGACTAATGCTATAGGAGAATCTTTGTCTAGAATAATGGAATACTCAGGTGCGAATGTTGTCCGAGCAAACTATCAAGGAGATGTAGGTCCTCATGTAGCTAAGGCAATCTACGGAATGCTTAAAGCAGGTGCACCGAAGGATGAGAATGCCCCTGTGTCTTTATTGGCATCATATATAGGAGAGTGTTATGCAAAAGGCAGTGATGCATATGATACAGACGAGAATGCAAAGAAAGAAATAGAAGAAATAAATCAGAAGATATATGCTCGTAGTGACGATGGTATAAATCGTATGTATGACTGGGGCAGGAAGGTAACCTTAAAAGCGTTTGAAGAACTTTATGAAATTTTAGGTACTAAATTCAATCATTATTTCTTTGAGTCTGTTATGGCGCCAATTGGCGAGAAGACAGTGAGAAATAATTTAGGCAAAGCCATGCCTGACGGCAGACAGGTTTTCGAAGAGTCAGATGGAGCTATCGTTTTCAAGGCAGAGAAGTATGATCCTAAACTGCATACAAGAGTATTTATAAATTCTAAAGGACTTCCAACATACGAGACCAAAGAGATAGGACTGACAGAGACAAAGTTTGAAAAGGAGAATCCAGACTTATCTATCGTAGTTACTGCAATAGAGCAGGGAGAATACATGAAGGTAGTGCAGAAAGCTCTTTCTATTATTCACCCTGATTTAGAATCTAGAATGAAACACATAACTCACGGAATGATGAAGTTTGCTTCAGGTAAGATGTCTTCCAGAAAGGGTAATGTCATAACAGGTGAATCTCTACTTCGTGATTCAATGCAAATTATAAAAGATAAGGTTCAAGATAGAGATATGACAGATGAAGAGAAGGAGCTTGTATCAAGAATGGTGGGTGTATCAGCTGTTAAATATTCAATTCTTCGTTCAGCAATAACAGGTGACATCATATACGACTTCGACAGGTCAATATCATTTGAAGGTGATTCAGGTCCATATCTTCAGTACACAGCAGTAAGGGCTAGAGGAATATTAAAGAAAGGAGATCAAGAAGGTGTGTGTGAGGGGTATAAAGATATTCCAACAGAAGCGAAAGAGATTGAACATTTATTATATAAATTCCCTGAAGTAGTGGCTCGTGCCGAGGAAACTTTTCTTCCACACCACATATCTACTTATCTAACAGAGCTAGCAAGTGCGTTCAATACGTTTTATAGTGTTTCACAAATCGTGAACAAGAGTGATCCGTACTCGCCATATCTTGTTTCTATAACAGAAGCATTTTATATGACTATGAGAAATGGATTATATCTACTAGGGATAGAAACACCAGAGAAAATGTAATTTGACTTTGTTTACTGGATTGATAATATAGAACTATGAGTTTACAACAAGCAATAATGATGAATATGATGATGTCACGCCCAAATTTCGGGGTTGCTTATTGTATTGCATAAATCTAATTCTTAGAAATGAAATACAGGAAACAGCCTCGAAAGGGGTTGTTTTTTTGTTCTTCACAACTTAAAATTTAATTAGTATGACAAAGATTCTAACAATCATCTCAGACTGTCTGGATGAAAACGCTAAAGCAAGACAGGAAATTCGCTACTCATCTTTCGTCCCCAATATAACTACTAAGTTTATTGGGACAATAGATGATATCGGGGCTAATGGAAACCTCATCGATGCAATCGATGCATATCAAGGCACACCTGGAATTATTGTTGCAAACGTTGCACCAAGAGGGAGTAAAGAGAAGTATCCTAACGGAATTCCATTCTGCTTCCATCAATTCGGCGAACTCCTTATCGTAGGGACGCCTAACTGTTTCGAGCTTGCTTGTAAGCTTGGATTATTTTCTAAGACCAACGAAACTGATGTACTTACTGTCTGCAGTAAATACTTATCCAAAGAAGAGGCACAGAGAATTGCCGAATCGCAATTCAGAAGTTATGAATATCTCCCGCTTCTTGTGAAATGGATACTTGAGAGCAAGAAGATAGAAGCGAAGGAGATAAGCATAACGCCTTTCTCTAAAGAAAGTGTGGTATGGCACATAGATAACTTCGGGAATTGTAAAACAACAGCTCGAGAACTTTCAGAACTTTCTAAGTTTTCTAAAATTCGCTTCTTCGAAAGACTAACCGATGTCCCAGAAGATGGCGAGCCCGCTATTATCAGAGGGAGCTCAGGATATAAGGGAAGGTTCCTTGAGCTTGTTGTTAAGAGAGGGAGTGCCAGTCGTAAGCTTAGCTTAGGTCTTGGATCTGTTGTCTAATTGGAATCGCTCTCGTAACGGGGGCGATTTTTTTTGCAAAATTCGTGTTTTACGGGTATTCTATCTATAAGAGATGGATAAAGATAATAAACAAAAATCAGCAGTAGCCGAAAGAGAAGAAAAGATAATTTCTTTCTGGAAAGAAAATGAATCTTTCAAGAAGAGTCTAGAGAAAGAATCCCCTAAGGGGAATTATGTATTTTATGATGGTCCACCATTTGCAACAGGACTTCCACACTACGGACACATATTAGGTTCTACTTGCAAGGACGTTTTCGGTAGATATAAGACAATGCAAGGGTATATGGTCCCTAGAAAATGGGGATGGGATTGTCACGGGCTTCCTATAGAAAATATAGTGGAGAAGGATTTAGGCATCTCAGGTAAGGGAGCTATTGAAGAATTCGGCATAAAGGAATTCGTAGAGCATGCAAGGAGTAAGGTTCTGACTTACGTAGGAGAATGGGAGAAGACGGTAGAACGTATAGGTCGCTGGGTGGATTTCAAGAATTCATACAAGACAATGGATAACACTTTCATTGAAAGTGTTTGGTGGGCATTAGGAGAAATGAATAAGAAAGAGCTTCTGTATGAGGGAGTCCGGGTGCTTGCTTACTGTCCACGATGTGAGACACCAATAGCAAATTCAGAAATTGCCATGGATAACAG
>JAGORC010000021.1 GCA_018063015.1 Minisyncoccota bacterium | reverse complement strand
TAAGTAATTAATTTATTGGAGCCGGAAGAGGGATTCGAACCCACGACCTTCGCTTTACAAAAGCGTTGCTCTACCAACTGAGCTATTCCGGCAATATTATTTTGTCCTCTCTTGTTCTCTTATTCTGTCTTTTATCTCTCTTACCTTATTCTTATATTCTGACACCATTTTAAGGAACTTAGAAGGTTCTTTGCTTTCTTCTGTAACACCTTCTTTATTCATTCTTTTATTTATACTATTTATTACTCTATCTTTCAATACATCATATTTACCCTTAATAAAGTCAGAACTCTTTATATAAGAACGAATGGTAATGACTAAAATTACATAACCATACCTCTTTAAACTTCTAACCGTTATTCTTCGTACCTCGTGTGTTTCTGGAACTTTCCATGGGAATTCCCCATTAACTTCCAGTGCCCCTCTTCTTAAGAGCTTAACCTTTCTACCAACCATAAAAGAGATTCCCAGAAGTGATACGAAGAATAATATTAAAAGAGTATTCATAAATTAAATTGAATATTGTTTTATTTCCTTTATCTTTGCACCTGCTTTATTTAGAAGACTTTCTATTGTTTCATCAGGATTCTTTATGAAAGGCTGAGAGAGAAGAGTCTTTTCTTTGAAGTAGGTGTCAATCTTACCTTGGAGGATTTTCTGCTTTATTTCCTGAGGCTTGTCTACATTCTCAACTTCTTTTGAAAATACCTCTGTCATTGTTTTCTTGTCTTCTTCCTTTATATCATCCTTACTTATGAATTCAGGATGCATAGCGGCTACATGCATTGCTACATCCTTTGCAATTTCCATGTTTCCTCCTTCAAGACTTACGATAACAGCTTTCTTGTTGTTGTGAACATAGCTACCTAACACACTACCTTTAACCAAATATGATTCTCCGAGTTGTATGTTTTCACCAGTCTTCTGTATTACTCCATCTATTAATTCTTTTGCACTTAGAGCAAGTCCGTCTACTCCATCTTTTAGTGCTTTATCCGCTAGTTGGGTTAATAGATTAACAAAATCCTCATTTTTAGATACGAAGTCAGTTTCACAAAGTAGTGTTACTAGAGCTAGGGTATCTCCAGATCCTTTTACCATTACAGCTCCATCCTTGACTTCTCGATCTGCTTTCTTGAGCGCTATATCAGAGCTTGATTTCTTAAGTATCGCTAGGGCCTTGTTCATATCACCCTCAGCTTCTTCTAAGGCCTTTCGGCATTGCATAACAGATATGCCTGTTTTATCTCTAAGTTCCTTTACTAACTCAGTTGTTACAACTATTGCCATATATTTATTTAAGCCTTTTTTGAATTGTAGGCTTCAGTTATTTCTTTTAAAATTAATTTTATTGAAGGGATTCCAGTATCGTTACCAACGATAGGGTAGTCTATTCCTTTGATATTGCTGTCAGAGTTTATTAGAGCAATAACTGGAACGTTAGACTTTCTAGCTTCTGTCATAGCGATATGTTCTCTCTTGGTATCTACTATAAACAATGCGTCAGGCATTTTCTTAAGTCCTATTATTCCAGAGTAGTATCGGCTAAGTTTTTCCATCTTTTTAGCCATCATAGCTCTTTCTTTCTTAGTGTATTTTTCTAGGCCACCTTCTTTGTTTTCTTTTGTGTAGTTTTCTAGTTCTGCTACTCTTTTCTTTATTTCAGAGAAGTTAGAGATAGTACCACCAATCCATCTTTCATTTACGTAAGGCATGTTTAGACTAAGGGCAAAGTTCTTTACAAGTTCCTTTGCTTCAGGTTTTGTTCCAACGAAAAGTACTGTTTTACCACTTGCTCCTAATGTCTCTACAAAAGCAGTTGCTTCTCCAAGAAGAGAACTAGTCTTCTCTAGATCTATTATGTCTACTTTATTCTTTGTGGTGTAGATAAAAGGAGACAATGATGGGTGTCTTCTTGTTTTTGAATATCCGTAGTGTACACCTGCCTTAAACATTTCTTCCACTAGGGCTTCGCCGTTTTCCTTACTATTTTTGGTTTTTTGCATTCTCTAAAATTTGATTAATTAAGCCTTTATAATAATACATCCCGTAAATTTATAACGGGATTTATAGGGATTATTCTATCAGAAGATTCATACTTTTGCAACCCACTAAACGTACCTTAAATTTAACCCAGAATCTTTGACCAAAATAGATTATTAAGCTAATATGAGCCTATGAGACAATCTAAACTTTTCACTAAAACCAAGAAAGATGCCCCAACAGATGAGGTGTCTAAAAACGCTGAATACCTCTCAAGAGGAGGCTTTATTCACAAGGAAATGGCGGGAGTATATATGTATTTACCTATGGGTCTTAGAGTAATAAATAAGATTGAAAACATAATAAGAGAAGAATTGAACAAAGTCGGAGGGCAAGAGATTTCTATGACTGCATTACAGAATCCTGATATATGGAAGAAGACTGATAGGTGGGACATTCCAGAAATCTGGTTTAAAACAAAATTAAACAATGATACATTACTTGGACTTGGATTCTCTCACGAAGAGCCACTTGTCAGCATGCTTACCAACTTTATTTCTTCGTACAAAGATTTACCAGTTTCTATCTACCAGTTTCAAACAAAATTCAGAAATGAATTACGAGCTAAGTCAGGTATCTTAAGAGGTAGAGAGTTCCTTATGAAGGATATGTATTCATTCCATACTACACAGGAAGATTTCGATAATTTCTACGAAGAGATGAAAGGAGTTTATAAAAACATATTTAAGCGTGCAGGGATTGGGCATTTAACATACCTTACCTTCGCTTCTGGGGGAGTTTTTTCAAAATATTCTCATGAATTTCAAACACTAACTGGAGCAGGAGAAGATATAATTTATGTAGATGAAGACAAGGCTATAGCAGTTAATAAGGAGGTATACAACGATGAAGTTTTAGCTAGTTTAGGATTAGATAAGGGTAAATTAGTAGAGCAAAAAGCAATTGAGGTTGGAAATATATTCGAACTCAAGGACAGATTTTCTAAACCCCTAGAGCTTACATACACAGATGAGAAAGGGGATAAGCACAATATCTTAATGGGTTGTTATGGAATAGGGCTAGGTAGACTTATGGGTACAGTTGTTGAGGCGCTGTCTGATGATAAGGGAATAATATGGCCAGAAAGCATTGCTCCGTTTCAAGTGCATATGCTTGTTCTAGGAGAGAACGAATCAGTTAAGGAAGAAGCAAATAAAGTTTACCAGACATTACTTGATAATAATATTGAAGTTTTGTTCGATGACAGAGTAGCACTATCTCCAGGAGAGAAATTTGCTGATGCAGATCTCATAGGTATTCCACTTAGGGCTGTTGTATCAGAGAGAAGCATGAAAGAAGGAGGAATAGAAATTAAAAAGAGAACCGAAGAAAAAGGAAAGATTATTACACTTGCTGATTTAGTACAGAGTTTCAAGAATTAAAAAATGTTAAAGAAATTTTACGAACTAGTTTCAAATGATATTGGTATAGACCTAGGAACATCAAACTCCTTGGTTTATTTAAAAGGTCACGGGATAGTTATAAACGAACCATCCGTTGTCGCTGTTAATGTGAAGACTAATCAGATTCTTGCCGTAGGATCTAAGGCTAAAGATATGCTAGGTAGAACACCTGGTCACATCAAGGCTATCCGCCCACTCGTCGATGGAGTTATATCAGACTTTGAGGTTACAGAAGAAATGCTTTCTTATTTTATAAACAAGGCAGACAAGATGTCTAAGAAATTTGCTCGTCCTAGAGTGGTGATAGGAGTTCCATCTGGAACTACTAACGTAGAGAGTAGGGCTGTGTACGATGCAGCACGTTCTGCTGGAGCAAGAGAGGTTTACCTAGTTGAAGAACCAATGGCAGCAGCAATAGGTATAAGACTTCCAATCAAGGATCCGTCTGGTTCTATGATTATAGATATAGGAGGTGGAACGACAGATATAGCTGTTATATCTCTAGGAGGAATAGTTAAATCTAAGAATCTAAAAATAGCTGGAGACAGATTAAATAATGACATCATCACTTATATGCGTGATGAGTTTAAGATATTAATAGGGGAGAAAACAGCAGAGCTTGTAAAGATAGCCATAGGTTCTGTTTTACCAGGAGATTATATGGAAACAGAAATCAGAGGTAGAGACTTACTTACTGGGCTACCACGCGAGGTTGTCGTCACTGATTCAGATATACGAGAAGCAATAGTCCCAGCTATAAAGGAATTAGTTGAAGGAGTTAAAGATGTACTTGAAACCACTCCTCCAGAAATACTTTCTGACGTAATGCAAAGAGGTATAACCCTATCAGGTGGTGGAGCACTTATACCGGGCTTAGATAGACTGCTTTCTAATGTGCTTAAGATACCTGTGTATGTTGTTGATGATCCTCTTTCTGCTGTAGCTCGTGGCACAGGGGTAATATTAGATGACTTAGAGTCGTATGTTGAAGTTTTGATAGGAAACCAAGATGAGCTACCTCCTAGATAAGAAAAAGAAAAATAAGAAAATCACTAATATATTGTTAGTGGCTTTTGCTGTTTTATTGATCGTGTATTTCAACAAGGGTATATTTTCGGGATTATCTCAGGCGTCCCACTTTGTGTTTAAACCTTTCGTATCTTTAGGCAATTCCATTAAAACCAAAATCTCAAATTCTGGTGCATACTTCTATTCTAAAAAATTTCTACTTCTTGAAAACGAAAGACTACAGAATCAAATTAATTCTCTGAATGCAAATTTAATAAATCACAACACTCTAGAGGACGAGAATTCAAAATTAAAAGAAGTTCTAAATCGTAAAAATGAAAGTAAGGAACTAACGCTTGCATATATTCTTTCTAAGCCAAATCATTCAGCTTATGATGTGTTGATTCTGGATATAGGAGAAGATGGTGGAATAAGAGAGGGTAGCGTCGTATTTGCTCACGGAGATATTCCAATAGGTAAGATAAGTGAAGTTTACCCGAATTCTTCGAAAGTCATTTTATTCTCAACTCCAGGCGAGAAGACAGAAGTTGTAATAACTGGTAAAGATACGTTTATGGAAATGGTTGGACGTGGGGGAGGTAACTTCGAAATGATTCTTCCTAGAGACTTTGTTTTAGAAAGTGGAACCAATGTCCATCTTCCTGGTGTGAATTCTTATATAGTGGCTACAGCAGAAACTATAATATCAGATCCTCGAGATGCGTTTCTAAAAGCTCTTCTAGTCAGTCCTATAAATATTCAAGAACTTAAGTTCGTTGAAGTAGAAAAATAGATGGAATTCAAAATTGAGAAAAAGTTAGATGGTGCTCTAGGTAGGGTTGGAATTTTAAAAACTCTACATGGAGAAATACATACTCCTGCTTTCGTGGCAGTAGGAACGAAGGCAACTGTTAAGTCATTAAACATGGAACAGGTTAAAGATGCAGGAACAGAAGTTGTATTGGGAAATACGTATCACTTATTTCTTCAACCAGGAGATGAGATCGTGAGAGATGCAGGGGGTATGGGTAAATTTATGAATTGGAAAGGCCCGACTATGACTGACTCAGGGGGATTCCAGGTATTTTCTCTAGGAGCTGCTTATGGTAAAGATATTTCTAAAGTTACAAAGGTGACAGATCCATCACTTTTAATTCCTGAACGTTTCGACGATTCAGATGCTCCACGACTTGCTAAGATTGGTCAGGACGGTGTCTCCTTTAAGTCTCATTTAGATGGAAGTATTCATTATATTACTCCAGAGAAATCTATTCAGATTCAGCATAACCTCGGGGCAGATATAATATTTGCCTTCGATGAGTGTACCAGCCCAGCAGAAGACTTGAAATATCAAGAAGAAGCACTAGAGCGAACTCATAGGTGGGCAGAGAGAAGTTTAAAGGAACACAAAAAGCTTTTAGATATAAAGCAAAATCATACTCCTTCTCAGGATTTCCTGCAGAGCAACGTCAACCATTTGAACGAGCATAATTTTGCTTTAATGCCTGCACTCTTTGGAATTGTGCAAGGTGGGCGAGATGAGAATTTAAGAAAAAGATCAGCTAAAGAAATTAGCTCTATGGATTTTGATGGATTTGGAATTGGAGGAAGCTTTGCAAAAGAAGATATGTCTACAGCAGTTAAGTGGGTTAATGAAATTTTACCAGAAGGAAAGCCTCGCCACTTATTGGGGATAGGGGAACCAGAAGATTTGTTTATGGGTATTGAGAATGGAGTTGATTTGTTCGACTGTGTTTTACCTACAAGGCTTGGACGAAACGGGACAATATATACAAGTAAGGGGAAAATAATAATTACTAATTCTAAATTTAGAAACGACTTTTCTCCCATAGAAGAAGGATGTGGATGCTATTCTTGTCAGAATTATACTAAGAGCTACATAGCGCACCTTTTCCATGGTAAAGAAATGCTAGCAGGCACGCTCGCCTCGATTCATAATCTATATTTTATAGTTAATCTAGTTAAGAAGATAAGACAGTCAATCCTAGATGACACATTCTATAAATTTAAAGAAGAGTTCCTGGGTTCGTACGTAAGGTCAAATTAATTTCCCAACACTTTACAAATTTTCTCAAGTTGCTATACTTTTTCTTAAATAAATATGTCACAGAAAAAGAAAAAAAAGGAGAGTAAAAATTGGAAAAAATTCTGGAAGCTTGGTGTCAGCGAATGGAACACTGAGTTTTTTGGCGTTAACAAAGATGGCAATCTTACAGTAACCGAAGGCAACCACATATATAATCTAAAAGAACTAGCAAAGAAGTTCGGTACACCACTTCAAGTTGTATTTCCATTTGTTATCGAAGACAGATTGAAAGACCTAATAGGATACTTCCAAGCTTACATGAAGATCTATGGATACAAGGGAAAGTTCTTCTATCACTATCCAATGAAGGTAAACCAGAATAAAGACTTTATACTTCCTCTTCTGTCTGAGGGAGCAAACCTAGAGGTTACATCAGCTAACGAGCTCTGGCTTGTAAAGAAGCTCTGGGAAGCGGAGAAGTTCAATACTAAAATTAGAGTTTTCTGTAATGGTCCTAAGACCACTCAGTATCTTGATTTGATTGAAGAGTTGCGAAACAAAGGAATGAATATAGTTCCTATAATAGAGAGCAACGAAGAGATGGATAGACTGCTTAAATATAAAGGGGATATAGGTGTTAGAGTTGATTTGTCCATTAAGGCAGATACCCACTGGGACAAGAAATTCGACAGATTTGGGCTATCAGAGAAAGATGTTTTAGATCTAAATAAGATAAAGAATCTAAAGATAATGCACTATCACTTAGGTTCTCAGATTAAGACTCAGAAGAGCATAATAGAGGGTATCAAACACGCTTTCAATATATACGCAGAACTTCAGAAGACTCATCCCAACTTAGACACGATGGATATCGGAGGAGGGTTCGGTATTCCTTACGAAAAGAAGAAGTTTTATACAGCAAAAGTTGTTTCAAGTAAGATAATTAAATTATTGAAGAATCTTTCTGACAAGAAGGGGATAAAGCATCCTAACTTAGCAGTAGAGTGGGGTCAGTACATAGTAGCACCAGCTCAAGTAACTATTTATAAAGTTATTTCTGAGAAATCAATTCCTAAAGCAAATGCCAACTCTTGGTACATTGTTGATGGAAGTTTTATAAACGATTTGAAAGATACATGGGCAATACACCAGAAGTGGCACACAATTCCTGTTAACAACATGGATGGTAAATTAAAAAGAGTGTGGCTTGCAGGAAGTACATGTGACTCTGATGATAAATATACAGTTGGAGGAAATTATTTACTGCTTCCTAAATTATCTGACGATGAAGACCAGCTTGTTGCGATGCTCGACACTGGTGCATATCAAGATGCGCTATCATCACATCACTGCCTCCTCTCTGCTCCGATGAAGATAACAGCTGAGAACGGAGTTGTTAAAGTAATAAGAAAAAGAGAAACAGCAGAAACTATCGGGAGACTTTTTGGATGGACTAACGGAGATCATAAATAATTTTTGAAATTATTTTCATGAAAAATAAAAAAATTCTAACCCTATTTTTTACCTTGCTTGTGCTAGCTGGAGCTTTTCATGTATGGAAACTTAGTAATTCCAATAGAACTACTCGAAACGACGGAGTTCAAGTAATAAAAGAAGTACAAATTAAAAATAAAATAATAAAAGTAGAGGTTGCAGATGATAATAAAGAAAAAGAAAAAGGACTTTCTGGAAGAAAATCTCTTAAAGAATCTTCAGGTATGCTTTTTATGTTTGATGTGTCAGGGGATTATATTTTCTGGATGAAAGATATGAAAATTCCTATAGATATTATCTGGATAAATGAATATTTATATATTGTTCACATAGAGGAAGGCGTGATTCCAGAAACTTATCCGATTACATTTAAGTCTCCAAGCATGAGTAAATATGTTTTAGAGGTTTCTACTGGTTTTTCTTCAAAAAATAATTTCAAAGTTGGTGATAGGGTAGAATTTAGGCCCTAAAAAAGCTTGTTTTTAAAAGGTAGAAAGCTGAGGCTATTTACATGTTCCCAACCTTCTGTTGTTGCTTTGAATTTGTAGGTTTTCCCCATTTTCATAGTTTTTTATATATAGTAGAATGGACTCCATGAAGAAAAAAACTGTGTTAGAAAAAAAGGAATTAAACAAGGTCAAAAATGTTAGAAATCGTGAAGGGGAGATCATTCCTTTTGATTTAGACAGAATCATTCTTGCAGTGACAAAAGCGTTCGCTGCGAACTCTGAAGGTGGAGAAAAAGAGGCAGAAGATGTTGCAAAAAGAGTTTTTCATAAGATTGCTCACGTAAAATCAGAGAACAAAGACAAGAAATTCGTTCCGACAGTAGAAATGATACAGGATTTAGTAGAAAGAGAGCTTATGGACTTAGGTTTTCACCTTACAGCCAAGTCATACATCCTTTATAGATCAAAAAGAGCTGAATTAAGAAGAGAAGTAGGAGTAGTTTCTCCTGACAACAAGAAAGTCTTCGACGATTCGAGTAAATACTTCGCTTCTTCATATGAAGAATTTATTTTCTACAGAACTTATTCAAAGTGGCAAGATGACTTAGGAAGACGTGAGACATGGATTGAGACGATCGATCGTTTCATGGCATACATGAAAGATAATCTTGGCGATAAAATTTCTCCAAAAGTTTACGAAGAAGTTCGTCAAGGAATTCTAACTCAAGAAGTGTGTCCTTCAATGAGACTACTATGGTCAGCAGGAGAAGCTTGTAAGAAATCTAACGTCTGGAGTTATAACTGTTCTTACATTGCTCCATCTTCCTGGCAAGATTTCGGTGAAGTTATGTACATACTTATGTGTGGAGCAGGACTAGGATTCTCAGTTGAATCAGAAACAGTCCAGAAGTTTCCTCAAATAAGAAGACAGACAGGAAAGAAACTTGCAAGTCACGTAGTAAAGGATAGCAAAGAGGGTTGGGCAGACGCTTTTGTTCTTGCTTGTAATACTTGGGCAGACGGATATGATATAGATTTTGATTACAAAGATATTCGTCCAGCAGGTTCACGACTTAAGACAGCAGGAGGACGTGCGTCAGGTCCACAGCCTTTGATTGATTTAATAAATTTCACTAAGGCAAAAATTCTAGCAAAACAGGGCAAGAGACTATCTAACTTAGATGTGCATGACATAATGTGTCAGATAGGTTTGATCGTTGTGGCTGGAGGAGTTCGCAGAAGCGCACTTATTTCTCTATCTGATATTGATGATGAATCTATGCGTAAAGCAAAGCAAGGTCAATTCTGGATAGACAACGGACAACGTTCTATGGCTAACAACTCTGCAGTATATAACCAGAAGCCTTCTGCTGCTGAATTCTTAAATGAGTGGATTGAGCTTATAAAGTCAGGAACAGGTGAACGAGGAATATTTAACCGAGGAGGTCTTATAACCCAGCTTCCAAAGAGAAGAATAGACAATTGGAAGGAAGCAGGCATAATAGACGACCAGAATGTCATAGTTGGGCTACCTGGATCAAATCCATGTGGAGAGATTACACTAAGGTCTAAGCAATTCTGTAACCTTACATCAATAGTTGTTCGTCCAAATGATTCAGTAGAAGACTTAAAGAGGAAAGTTAAGCTTTCAACAATCTTAGGTACTTACCAGGCTTCACTTACTAACTTCGGCTACCTATCAAAAGAATGGAAGAATAACTGTGACGAAGAAGCATTACTAGGAGTATCTATAACAGGCTACTACGACAACAAGACCATAAGAAATGACAAAGTTCTAAAAGAGTTAAAGGATGAATCAATCAAGGTCAACAAAGAATACTCAAAAAAGATAGGAATTAATTCTTCAACATGTATTACCACTATCAAGCCTCACGGAAACTCAGGACAGCTTCTATATGTAGGTTCTGGTATGCATCCTTGGTACGCTAAGCACTACATAAGAAGAGTAAGAATATCTACTAATGATCCTTTGTTCCAATTAATAAAAGATCAAGGTGTACCATCAAA
>JAGORC010000004.1 GCA_018063015.1 Minisyncoccota bacterium | reverse complement strand
TAACGTCTCTTAAGCTGAACTTCTATGTCAGCCCAAGCTTCTTGGGTTCTGTTTCTTAAAGACACAAGGGAGTTGTACGCATATACAACCCATAAAACAATGACTCCTAAAACAATTAAAAAGTATTTCATATTTATATATATTAATGATTAAAACTAACTATACTATTATAGCAAATTAACTATTTAGTGTCTCCAGACTGCCAATCTTCAGCGTATGTTAGAAGTGGAGATGCTAGGAATATAGAAGAATATGTTCCGAAAAACATTCCAGCCATAATCATTAGAGCAAAGTATTTAGTAGTTATTGGACCAAAAAATACAAGCGCTAGAAGCACTAATATGACAGTAAGTGATGTGCTTATGGAACGGATGAATGATTGCCCCACGCTTCTACCTACTATTTCCTTGAAATCAATCTTCTTATGACTATCATGATTTCTTAAGTTCTCTCGAATTCTATCGAATATAACTATAGTATCTGATACAGATACACCTAATATAGTAAGTATCGCCACCACAAACAAAGTATCAACTTCGGCGCCGTAGTATTTAGACAAAATAGTAAATATACCTACAGGAATCAAAACATCATGTAGAAGTGTGACTATTGCTATAATTCCATATTTCCAAGAAGATACGGGTTTAGAAACCTTTCTAAAGGCGTAAGCAATAAATATTATTATCGCTAAAGACACTAATACAATAGATAGTAACGCTCTTCTAGTTAGTTCCCGTCCAACAGAAGGACCTATGGAATTGAAACTTTTTTCTTCGAATTTATATGAATTATTTATAGAAAGAACATCAAGAAGATCATTGTGCTCTTTCTCATTTAGATCTCTAGACTTAATTATGTATTCTTTCTCTCCTGCTGGTTGAATAAGTATAGTTCCAAAACCTAAAGAAGAAACAGCGTCCTCTATTGTGACTTGCTCTGGTCTATTATTCTCATATGAAACTTCTGTTAGTGCTCCCCCTTTGAAATCAATACCAATCTTAAGTCCAAATACAAATATAGCCAAAATAGAAACCACAACGAGTGCTATGGATATGATTACAAATATTTTTCTGTGTTTTATTATAAACATAAATTATTTACTTAATCCGCTAGAAAACAAAAATCTTATAATCTTGTTGTCTTGTCCGAAATTTACTATACCTAAAAAGATCTTGGTTATTGTGATAGCAGAAAGCATCGATACCAATACTCCCATACCGAATACAAGAGCAAACCCTTTTACTAAAGATGTACCAAACCAGAAAAGTATTATAGCTGTGATTATACTTGAAGTATTTGAATCTCTAATGGAAAACCAAGCTCTAGAAAATCCAGCATTAACTGATTCCTTTACTGACTTACCGGATCTTAATTCCTCTTTTACTCGTTCAAATATCAAAACATTCGCGTCAACAGCTATTCCTATAGATATCACAAACCCTGCGATGCCAGCTGCTGTTAGGGTAACTGGAATAAGTTTAAATAAAAATAGCATTATTATCACAAAGATAGATAGAGCAAGAGTTGCTATAAGGCCAGGAAGTCTGTACCAAAAAACTAAAAATATACCGACTAAAAGAAATCCTATAATCGCAGCTTTGACTCCGGCTTGCACAGCACTCTCGCCTAGGGTTGCCCCTATCGTTTGTTTAGAAACTAAAGTTACAGGAACAGGAAGTGCACCAGAGTTTAACCTACCTACTAACTGCTTTGCTTCTACTGGAGTAAAATTACCAGATATAAATGCTTCACCGCTTGGTATTTCTTCTCTTACTACTGGGTTAGAAATCAAAGCGCCATCTAGATATATAGCTACTGTTTTACCTACATTCTCTCTAGTAATCTTTGCAAAAAGTTCTTTACCTATATCGTCAAACAAAAGACTAACCATTGGTTCTCTCGAATTTGGATCAAATTGCAAGGTTGCCTTCTTTAAATATCGTCCTGTTAGCTGTGTAGGGGTATATGCTGAATCAGTATCAAATAAAACTTCTCCGTTTTCATCAACTTTTAATTTCTGTAGGGTTTCTAATGGTGCTTCAACTTTAAATTCAAGAAGAGGTGTCTGCCCTATCATCTCTATTGCCTTATCTACGTCTGTTACTCCAGGTAAGTCTACAATAAGCTGCTCATCACCTCCTGATATAAAACTACCTCCTTGAATCTGAACAACTGGTTCAGAAACTCCGAATATATTTACTCTTCTTTCTATAACGTCTCTAAGAGAATTCATTAATTCTGGAACTTCTCCGTTTTCTACTTCTGAGACATCAGCCTTGTAGACTAAATGACTCCCCCCTGATAGATCCAAACCTAAACGGAATGGATGGTTCTTGTAAAACGCCTTTTCATTATCGAAATTAGTGTTTAACCTTGGCTCAGATTTAAAGACGAACATCCCTAAATAGGTTCCCAAGGCCAGTATTATTAAAGCTCCTATTGCTTTTTTCTTCATATAAAGTATGCGTATTCTATATTTTTTAGGAATATTTTGCAAGGAACGTCATTTACTAAAAGATTCTTTAGGTATAGAATGAAAGTATGGAAAATAATAACAAAACTTACGTAGTTTTCGGTCTAATTCTAGGACTATCTTTAATATTAAGTGCAGGAATCGGATCTTTAACTTTCTATAAACTAAGATCAATGGATTCAATATCTACTACCGGAAGTGCAAAGAAGGCAGTAATGTCAGATAAGGTAAAATGGACATCATCAATAAGTCGAGGAGCTCGTATGTCTAATATTAAAGACAGTTATGCAAAGATGGATGCAGATTTAAAAGAAGTTAGAAGCTTCCTGGCTCTAAATGGTATTCCACCAGAAGATATCGACGTATCCCCTGTTTATATGAATGAAGTATATGAGGCGAACCCAGGACCAGAGAAAAATTACAATCTTTCACAAAACATAAAAGTTGAATCAAGTGATGTAGAGAAAATTTCTCAACTATCTGAAAATACAAATGCCTTGATTATAAACAAAGGTGTTCTATTCTCTACAAATTCGCTTGAATACTATTACTCCAAACTTCCAGAAACAAGAATAGAGCTTATAGGAAGTGCTGTTGAAGATGCAAAGGCTCGTGCAGGAGAACTAGCAAAGGCTGGTGGTAAAAAAATAGGAGTACTAAAATCAGCATCAAGTGGAGTTGTTCAAGTATTGTCTCCTAATTCAATAGAAGTATCTGATTATGGTATGTATGACACTTCTTCTATAGAAAAAGAAGTAATGGTAACTGTAAAAGCTAGTTTTGAAGTAAATTAACTATACTAGAAACACTAGTATAAGAACTCCAATAATAATTCTATACCATCCAAATATATTGAATGAGTTGTTTTTTACATATTCTATAAGCCATTTAACAACAAAAAGCGCAACGACAAACGACACACCTGACCCCACTAAGAGAACCATCCAATCATTATTCTCAAAACTAGCCCCAGTCTTATATAAATCATACATAGTAGCTGAAAGCATGGTAGGCACAGCAAGAAGAAAAGAAAATTCTGTAATGAGAGATTTAGGAAGACTTAAGGCGCGCCCAGAAATTATAACAGCTCCAGAACGAGACACTCCAGGAATCACAGCTAATGCTTGAGCAAATCCAAGTATTATGAGCTCTTTTATACTTAAGTTTTCAATACTTCTTGTTGAAGCATCGTCTATTTGATTCTTCCGTCTTCTCTCAAAAATCAACATTATCAAACCGCCTAAAATAAGAACGATTGCAGATAATAAGGTATTACCGAGGAAGAAATATTTAATAGTTTTATAAAGTACGAAACCTACAACGCCAGTAGGTATAAAAGCAATTAGAATCTGTTTGAAATACACAACGGAAGAGAACATCTTGCCTCTATATAAATAAACAACAGATAGGATAGCTCCAAATTGGATAATTATTTCAAAACTTTTTACAAAATTAGTCGCTGGAATATCTAACAAAAGCCTAGAGATATCTAAATGTAAGGTTGAAGATATAGGCAAGAACTCAGTTATCCCTTCAATAATTCCTAGTATTATACTTTCTAAAAAATTCATATTTTTCTAAAAATCTTTATTAGAGTTAAACTTACAATAAAACCCAGTATAAAACCAGCCAATACATCTATAGGATAATGAACTCCTATAACAACCCTAGATAGTCCCATAACTATAGCCAGAGCGACTAGAACATAGCCTAACTTTTTGTTTATAAACAACATACTAAAAGCTAAAGCAGAAAAAACAGAAGCATGCTCCGAAGGAAACGAAAATCCATTCTCAGCTACGAGTGGGATTAGATCAAGAGAAACAAAAGGTCTAGGTTCTAGGAATATATATTTCAATAATCGGGCTAGAAGCCATGCCAAAAACCCGCTAGAAAAAAGAAGAATTATGCTAAACAATTTTCTTCTTAAGAAGAAACATGCCAGAAGAATTAGAAAAAGTAAGGGGTAGGTAAAATTATGTAAAAAAATACTAATCTGTGAAATAAAATCTATTTCAGATAAACCAAACAAGGAAAAAAATAATTGTTCATTCATAAATTCTAATAATTATAGCATCACATAAGCAGAAGCCCAGCAAGCGCAATAAAGCTACCTATTATTTTCCTCTTAAGATGTTCTCTCTCGTTTAGAAAAATAACAGCTGAAATAAATACTATTACTACTTTAAATGTGGTTACTGATGATACTAAGCTTAAATTGCCAACAACAAAAACTAAAGTAACATAAGATAAACCTTGTAATAGCTTTAGAGCACCGGTTACAAATACTTCTTTCTTTGTATAGGTATGTCTGCTGTTTGATATTAGGGTTGCTATTCCTAAGAAAAAGCATTGGGATCCCCAAGATAGTATTGTACTAGCACTAAGACCAGTAGTCTTCTGTAGAGACCTTTCAGCTACAAGTAATACACCCAATAATATCCCACTCAAAAGCATCATTAAAAAATATTTATCAAACCTAAACTTTCCTATTCTGTGCTTCTTAGAAATTATAAAAAGAGACATAAGAAGCAAACAAGTTCCAATAATTTGTTGGATGCTTAAACCTTCTTTTAGTAAGATAAAGGATAATATTATAGTAACAGGGGTGTAAATATTACTAACGACAGTTGTTATAGAAGCGTCAACATGCTTTTGAGCTATATAGTTAAATATGAAATAACCCATACCAAATAACCCACAAATCAAAGTAAGTAGGATTATCTTAAGGGTATTACCTTCAAAATATAAAGGACTAAAAATTGGCAACAAGAAGCTACCTATAAATAGAATTAAAACTACGTCAAATGCAAAATGCGTTTGTTCTTTCCAAGATTTATCCTTACTGGTTGCAAGCCATCTTCTCTGTAAAGAAGATGAGCTGGAAGCAATAAAATAAAAAAGATAACTTAATATTATTGCCATTTATCACTCTTTGCTACTTGTAAAACATTATAGAGAAGCATTGCCACAGTTACGGGACCGACGCCACCAGGAACAGGAGATATGGTCGCTTCTTTATTTTCAAATGTATCTAGGTCAACATCCCCTACTATACCTCCATTAGACTCTGATGTCCCAGCGTCTATCAGTACAACACCGTCTTTCACCATGTCGCTTTTTATAAAGCGACCTTGTCCTATACCTGAAATTATAATATCTGCACTTTTTATTAACTCTTCCTTGTTTTCAGTTTTACTTGTAATTGCAAAAGTTTCTAACCCTCTAAAAGACAGAAGGGCGGACACAGGCTTCCCTACTAACATACCTTGGCCTAAGACAACGATTTTCTTATTATTTAATTCTAAGTTAAGTGAATCTAAAATTTTTATACAAGCCAGTGCCGTAGGAAATCCTAATTTTATTCTGTCTTCCTTACCTTGATAGAATTCATCACTAGCAACTAATCCCAAACAATCCACATCCAACTTCGGATCTATTGCATCTAAAACTGCCCTCTTGTCTATATGTGGCGGAAGTGGAAGCTGTATTATTATTCCACACATATTTTTTATTTTATTTATATTTTTTAGTTCTTCTTGGAGTTTTTCTGTGGTTATGTCTTTAGGAAAGTTAGCACTATGGAAACTTATGCCCACTGACTCAGCTGTCTGAGCTTTCATCTTTACGTATTGAAAAGAAGCAGGATCATCTCCTACTAAGACATCGCAAAACACAGGACGAAACGGTAGCTTCCCAACTTCGCCTTTTATAGTTTCTAAGATTTCACTTCTTAATTTTCTTCCATCTATTTTTTTCATTTTATAATTCAACTTAATACACCATAACCCTGAACCGAAGCCTAAGGGTTATGCCCCCAGAAACTCATTCTTCATATCATCTTTATGTGCTGACCTAGCATAGCTTCGCATGCTCATAAGTATACCCAAAGCCATAAACTCTGTTAAAAGGTGTGATCCACCATAACTCATAAAAGGCAATGGTATGCCCGTCACGGGCATTAGCCCGAGATTCATACCAACGTTAATGATTATATGACTCATAAAGTATATAGCAACCCCCATGCCGAAAAGTATTTCGAAATTAGTTGCCCCATAAGAAGCGAAATATAGTATCCTCAATATTAAGGCTACATATAATAATATTATTATCATTGATCCTATAAAGCCCCATTCTTCAGCAAAAGCCGCAAAAATAAAATCTGTTTCGTATTCTGGCAAGAACTGAAGCCTTGATTGAGTGCCGAAACCTAATCCCTTCCCTATTAACTGTCCACTTCCCACAGCAATTGTAGATTGAAATGCGTTATATCCTGACCCATGTATATCTGCAAGTGGATTTAGAAAATTTGATATTCTATCTCTTTGATAATCCTGAAATGCAAAGTTCCAAAATAAAGAAAAAATACTTGCCCCTATAAGAAACACAATTGCTAGATGTCTCTTGGATATGCCTGACACTAAAACCATTCCAAACCAAATAAAGAATATAATCATAGCTGAACCGAAATCAGGCTGAAGTAATATAAGACCAAAAGGTACTATCGCATAAAAACCAGAGATAAAAATGTGTTTGAAGTTTTTTATCTCTACGTGTCTACGAGAAAAATACTTAGACAAAATTAACACTAACACGAGTTTCATCATATCTGCTGGCTGAAAAGAAAAGGAGCCGAAATCAAGCCAGCTCTTAGATCCATTGGCTACAGTACCTAATATAAAAAGAAGAAGTAGTATCCCTGAAAAAAATAGAAATATGGAAACTAGAGCCTCTGTTCTCTTTAAGAAACGAAAATCTAAGAAGGAAAAAACGAAAAAAATAACCAACGATACGCTTATCCAGATTATCTGTTTATCAAAAAAGGCAACTTGCCCTTCTTCTGGAACAAATGATTTCATGGTCACCAACCCAGAAAGTAATATAGGGGCAATGATTAGAAGCATTATCCAATCTATTTTTTTTGTGATTTTCTCGGCCATCTTACTTCAGTTTAGTGAGAAAAACATTGTACATAGGTATAAGCTCTTTCTCTACAACTTCCTTAGAAATAGGTTCTGGCCAAGTAAAGAAAAGCTTCGCTGAATCTTCTGATTTTAATGATTCTAGGTATGTCTGACTGACTGATATGGCATTACCTAAGGCGTCATATAAAATAGCTACAACTTTTATATCTGGTATAAAGAATAGTGAATTATTTTTTATGTTTGCCGAAAGACGAGGCTGAGTGTCTTGGTTTTCAAGTAGTATATTAGATACGAAAACTCTTAATTGATTAACCTTTTCTTCTGGAACCTTTACCCACACAGGAACTTCTGTAAATTCAAGTGTTGTATAAACAGGAACCGAGTTGCCAACATCAATTGCTGGCTCAAATATAGCGAATTTACCCTTAGGAGGAATAAAGGTTTCTCCTTCCCTCTTACCTATATAAATATTATCTTTATCTCCAAATCTAAAACGATATTTGATCTTATATACAGCAGCGTCAGGATTTTTATTTTCTAAATAAGAAACAGCATTATATCTACCTTCTGTAACCTTAAATGCTCTAGACCAAATAACATCTATATCATTAACCTCACTATTACATGCAATACTACAAGACCCACCGCAATCAATTCCTGTCTCGTCTCCATTCTCTCTTCCATCGACGCAAGAAGGGGCCTTGTTTATATAAGGATATATTATAAGAAATCCAAAAATTAGGATAAAAAGTACGAACACAGTTGTATAGAAAAATTGTCTCCTAGAAGCCCAGCTCATGGAGAGATTATATCACAAATATAAATATATTTTAGTACTCTCGCATTGAGAGTTGAGCGTCTATTTTCTTTATTAGATCAAGCACAACAGAGACTGCAATCAATAAAGCAGTACCTCCTAGTGCTATAGCAGTAATACCTGTAACCCCACGCATAATCAAAGGAAGGACAGCGATAAATCCTAAGAATATAGCACCTAGAAGGGTTATACGACTTAGAACTTTTGATATATAGCTTGACGTTGATTGACCTGGACGAATACCTGGGATGAAGGCACCATTTTTCTGTAAATTAGTTGAAAGTGCTTCTGGGTCAAATGTAACTGCTGTATAGAAATAAGTAAACAAGAAAACAAGGGCAAAGTAGAGTATCCCATAAAGAAGTGATGTTTGAGAGAAAGATACTAATGTTTGAGATATTTTAAGTACAGTTAGGTTGCTTGAGTTAGCAAGGAAGCTTCCTATCATCTGTGGGAACATAAGAATAGATAGAGCAAATATTATAGGAATAACTCCTGCTTGGTTAACTCTAAGCGGTAAGTATGTTGAACCACCTCCGTACATTTTCATTCCTCGCATTCTCTTAGCATAAGTTACTGGTATCGGACGTTCTGCTTCTGTAACAACTACAACACCAGCAATAATAAGAGCTCCTACTACAATAAACATTGCATATAGAGGTATCTGAGAAACATCGAAAGTAAATATAAGTTGATTGATTTCTGTTGGTAAAGCCGCTACGATACCAGCGAATATTATCATAGATACGCCGTTACCTATTCCGAATTCAGAAATTAATTCTCCAATCCACATCAAAAGCATAGAACCAGCGATAACAATAATTAAGTTTGTTATTCTGTCGAACATTGTTAGGTCGGTTATGATGCTTTGATTTTCAAGTATAGCCAATAGACTGTAACCCTGTATAGCAGCTAGAGGCACAGTAAGTAATCTTGAGTACTGGGAAAACTTCTTACGTCCAGCTTCTCCTTCTTCGTGATAGAGTCTTTTTAGTGCTGGAACCATTATAGTTAGAAGTTGCATTATGATGGAACTTGTAATATAAGGACCGACACCAAGCATTATTATAGACAGGTTAGACAATCCACCTCCAGAAAATATATTTAAAATTCCAAAAAACTGATTACTTGATAGAAATCTGTTCAACTGCATAGCATCCACTCCTGGAATAGGAATAGCAGCAAATAATCGAAATACAAACAAAGCAAGCAGAACAAAAATTATTCTCCTTCTTAGTCCTCTATCTGTCCAAATCAGCTTTAATTTTCGAAAAAAGTTTTGCATTTACTTAATACTTATCTTACCACCTTTGATCGTTAGGCGCTTTCGCAATTCTTTGAAGCTCTCCTTTGGGGTAGCAAGCTTGTCTTTAGTTAGTTTAACATTCTTCTTTATAGACTTAAATCTATAACCTCTATTCTTAGGTAATTTTTTGATTATATCTCTAAGTTCTGGTCGGCGCTTGTTACCTGCACGAGCAGTTTGTCCCTTTCCTCCACGTCCAGAAGTCTTAGCATGCTTACCACCACGGCCAACTAATCTGTCTCTCTTATTTTTATGTTTTCTTTTTACTTCGTGTATTTGCATAAAATTATTATTTTACTTCTTTTTTATCTGAGCTATTTAGCTTTTCTCCGGTTACAGCTACTGGTTCAATTGGCTTTGAATATCTAGAAGATATTGGTGTTAATGCTAGAATTACTGCTTTAGAATTGTTTAATTTGTTCTTTGTACCACCTAGCACCTTTCCTGTTACATCTTTAACTCCTGCTAGTTTAAGAATATCTCTAACAACAGATCCAGCAACCAATCCACGTCCCCTGTTAGGGAACACTACTATCTTTGAACTTGAAAACTTAGCTTCTAGTTCGTGTGGAAGAGACATAGTCTTAGTTAGATTAAGCTTTATCATATTCTTCTTAGCGTTTCTTAATGCTTTATTTATCGCTAATGAAGTATCACCTGCTTTCCCGAGACCTAGACCTATTGCTCCCTTCTTATCCCCTGCTGCAAGTGCAACACTGAAAGAAAATCTTCTACCTCCAGCTACAACACGAGTAACACGTCTAATGTCTATTATTTTTTGATCAAATTCAGGCTTTGGTTTAACAAATGACTGAGAAGATCTTCTGCTATTTCTTTTGTCGTTTACTTTAGTATCCATAATTTTTAGAACTTTAGACCAGAAGCTCGTGCTTCGTCTGCTACTAATTTTACTCGGCCAGTGTATTTAAATCCATTTCTATCAAAAATAACTTTTTCTATATTCTTTGCAACTGCTGCCTTAGCGATCATTCGTCCAACCTCTTTAGCTCTTTCTATCTTTGTACCCTTTGCTATCTTTATGTCACTTGCTTCTACGATAGTCTTACCTAGAGAATCATCGATAATTTGTGCATAAATAAATTTATTTGATCTAAACACAGAAAGTCTAGGCTTAGCTTGAGTGCCGAAGATTTTTGATCTTATTTTCTTCTTTAGTCTTATTCTTTTGTCCTGTTTTGTTGTCATAAATTTAAATATTACGCAGTTTTCTTACCTTGCTTACGTCTTATAACTTCTCCTTCATATCTCATACCCTTTCCTTTGTATGGTTCTGGTTTCTTAAGAGCTCTTACCATAGCAGTAAAACTTCCAACTAGCTCTTTGTCTATACCAGTTATGGTTATAAGATTTTTCTCTGCTGTAGCGGTTATGCCTTCAGGGATAGGTACGATAACTGGATGAGAAAATCCTAGTGCAAATACAAACTCTTTTCCTTTAACTTCTGATTTATATCCTACTCCTTCAAGTATTAATTTCTTAACATAAGGTGTTTGAACTCCGGCAATCATATTTTTTATATGAGATGCGTATGTCCCCCAAAGAGCTTTAGAAAACTTGTCGTTTCTCTTCTTATCTAGGGTTATAGTATTACCTTCTATTTTGATAGTTATATCATCTCTAAATGACTTTTCTAGTGTTCCTTTAGGTCCAGCAACTTTCAAAATATCGTTACTCTTTGTAACTGTTACGCCTGCTGGTATTTCTATTATTTGTTTTCCTATTCTTGACATATTTTTATTATTTATAGTGAACTTGCTGAACTACCAAATCTTAAATAAAGCTTCTCCTCCGACTTGATTTGCCTTAGCATCTTTTCCTGAAAGTATCCCTTTAGGAGTAGACAACACTAATAATCCTGAACCATTTCTTATAGGGAAAATATCATTAACTCCAAAATAAACTCTCTTAGACTGCTTAGAAATTCTTTCAACGTCATTTATCTTTGGACTCTTGCCTATGTAAGTAAGTTCAACTTCTATTACATTTCTTCCTTTCTTTGATTTCTTAGAAAAGCTATTGATATATCCCTCTTTCTTTAGACATTCTGATATTGCTTCTTTTATTTTTGAATGAGGAAAAGCAACACTCTCTTTCTTCGCAAGAGATGCATTCTTCATCATTATTATCATGTTTGAAATTTGATCCATAAATTTATTACCAAGAAGACTTCCTAACTCCAGGAAGATTACCCTCGTTTGCTAATTCTCTAAAACATATTCTGCAAAGACCGAAATCTCTCATAAAACCGTTGCCTCTTCCACAACGAAAACATCTATTCTTCTGTCGAGTAGAGAACTTTGGTTTTCGATTTGATCTTGCTATTACTGATTTTTTTGCCATAAATAAAATTGATTTGGGTTTTTACCCTTACATTTCTTATGATATCTCATTCTTTTTCTTAAATACTTCGTATTCCTCAGTACTCAAGGAGAAGAACGGATCTATAGGAAACGTAAACTCATACTAACAAACACAAGCTAAATAGTCAATATTACTTCTTTTTCTTGTCTTCCTCTTTCTTGAAAGGAACACCGATTAAAGTAAAGAAGGTTTCGCCTTCATTCTTGCTTTTAGCTGTTGAAACCAATGTGATTGAAAGTCCGAAAACATCTTTGATATCTTCATCTGCTGTTTCAGGGAAAATTGTATGTTCTTTAATTCCGATAGTTATATTACCGATGTCGTCCACGGCCTTCTTGGATATTCCTCTGAAGTCTTTAGTTCTAGGTAGAGCAACATTGAACAACTTTTCTAAGAAAGCGTACATTCTCTTACCTCGTAAGGTAACGAAAACTCCAACAGGGTCGCCTTGGCGGATTTTGAAAGATGAAATTGATTGTTTAGCGCCTCGTAGTGATGTCTTTTGTCCTGTTATTTTTGCTAGTCTGTCGCTTATAGAAGTATTCTTATTCTTATCCTTCTTCATCATTGTTCCAGTACCGACATTGATAACAACCTTCACCATTTTCGGTGCAGCCATTTTATTTTTGTAATGAAAGCTTCCCTTCATTTTTTCAAAACTTTCTATTTCTTTTTCTTTTACTGTTAGATGTTTCATATTATTCTGCCTTCTTTACGTTTGAAGCATGTATTGGCATAGCTATCTTTATAACTTGACCTTTCTCCCCTGTTTTTCTTGGACGTTGATGCTTACTAACCATATTTAAGCCTTCAACTATAACCTTATTGTCCTTAGGAAGGGATCGAACAATCTTGCCTTTCTTTCCTTTATCCTTACCTGTTAAAATTATTACATTGTCTCCTTTTTTTAATTTCATATATTTATATTACTTCTGGTGCTAATGAAATAATCTTTTGAAAACCCTTTTCTGCAAGCTCTCTAGGTATTGGTCCGAAAACACGTCCAGCCTTTGGATCTAATTTACCCTTTTCAAGTATAACTACAGCGTTATCATCAAATCTGATATAAGAACCGTCCTTTCTTCTGTGAGCGTTTCTTGTACGAACAACAACAGCCTGATGGACATCCTTTTTCTTTACTCCCTTTCTAGGGCTTGCTACCTTAACAGAAATCACAACGATTTCACCAAGGCCAGCATATCTCTTCTTAGAGCTACCTAGAATCTTGAAAACGCCACCAACTGTACCTCCTGCGTTATCTGTTATTTTAACTAATGTTCCTACTTGTATCATATAATTAATTCATTACTTTAAACTTTTTATCTTTTGATATTGGTCTTGTTTCTATTATTTTTACCTTATCGCCTATTTTGTAAGTATTCTCTTCGTCGTGAGCCTTGTACTTCTTGCTTACTTTATAGTACTTACCATACTTAGGATGCTTAATAAAACGACCAACAGATACTACTATTGTCTTATTCATCTTGTCGCCTACTACTACTCCTTGTAGAATAGCTCCAGCATCTTTAATTTCTTTGTTTAATTTCTTTGTCATAAATGTTAGTTCTTTTTACTTTTTTTATTAAGAGGATTATTCATTTCAGTTAAAACTCGGGCTATTTTTCTTCTTATCATAAGAGACTCTTTAACGTTTCCTGCCTTACCTCCTTCAACCTTAAACTTAATAACTCTTAAATCTTCTCTCAATGTCTTGAGTTTCTTCGTTAATTCTGTGCCATCCATTCCTTTTAAATTTTCTTTTTCTTTCTTTACCTTTGTTGCCATATATTTATTTTACTCTTGAAATTACTTTTGCTTTTATTGGAAGTTTAGTTCCTGCCTTTCTTAGTGCTTCCTTTGCAATCTTTTCTTCTGCTCCGTCAACTTCAAATATTATTCTTCCTGGTAATACTTCAAAACAGTATCCCTGTGGATCTCCCTTTCCCTTTCCCATTCCTACCTCTGCTGCTTTTGCGGTATAAGGTCGGTCAGGGAAAATTCTAATCCAATACTTACCACTTTTCCCAAGTGCTCGAGTCATTGCCTTTCTTGCTGATTCTATCTGTTTTGATTTTACTCTAGCATAAGACTCAGACTTAAGACCAAAAGATCCAAACGAAAGTTTGTTTCCGCGTGTATCTGGTGTAATTTTCTTCATATTTACACGCTTACTCTGCCATTTTCTAAATTTTACTTTCTTTGGTAATAACATAATTTTATTGCTTTACTTTCTGATTAAAAACTTTCCCTCTATAAATCCAAACTTTAATACCGATAACTCCATATGAAAGTGTTGCTCTTTCTCTCTTGAAATCAATATCTGCTCTAAATGTCTGAAGTGGGATTGATCCTTTCTTTAGTTCTTCGGATCTTGCTATTTCAGCACCTCCTAGACGGCCACCTAGAACTATTCTAGCTCCTTCTACTCCACGAGTAGCCATAACCTTCTCAAGTACTTGTTTCATTACTCTTCTGTAAGGCATTCTCTTTTCTAGTCCTTCTGCAACCATATAAGCAACGATAGAAGCGTCTGCTTCAGGGTTGCCAACCTCAACTATCTCTAGTTTGAAATCTTCAAGCTTAGGTAGGCCTAACTTAGCCATTTTCTTTACTATTTCTTCCTTTAACTTAGTTGCGCCTTCACCGCTTCTTCCGATTATTAAACCTGGGCGAGAAGTCTTGATTATGAAACGTGTAGCCTTTTGATTTCTCTCTATTTCAATAGAAGAAATATACATTCCTCTAAGTTTCTTATCTAAGAATTCTCTTAATAGAACATCGCCTTTTAGGTTATCCTTGTATTTTTTAGGGTCAGCAAACCAGCGAGACTTCCAATCTCTTAACATTATCAATCTATGTGCGTATGGATGAACTATTTTTGACATAATTATTTCTTATTATTTTTTGATTTCTTAACAACCTTCTCTCCTAATTGCAGAGTCACGTGACTTGTTCTTTTGTTGATTCTTGATGCTCTACCCATAGCACGAGGCATCATTCTCTTCATCACGATTCCTTTATCAACTCTTAATTCCTTTACTATCAAAGTGTCTTGATCTTTACCCATATTCTTAGCGTTAGATATAGCAGACACAAGCAACTTCTTGATTGGTGAAGATGCTCTCTTTGCTAAGAAATCAAGTTCAAGTAATGCTTCACTAACACCCTTCCCTTTTATTAGGTCTGCAACTAAACGAACTTTTCTTGGTGATTGTCTGTAATTTTTTAAAAATGCTTTCATGATATTTTTATAGTGAATTTGTTGAACTATTATTTCTTAGCTGCACCTGTGGTAGCTTCTGTTGCTGCTTTAGCCTGAGCTATTTCAGCTTCTTTCTTCTTAGCCTCAAGTTCCTTCTGCATCTTACCTCCGTGCTTAACGAATTTCCTTGTAGGAGAAAACTCTCCAAGTCTGTGACCTACCATATCTTCTGTAACCAGTACTTCTATGTGGCTTTTACCGTTATACACACCAAAAGTGAACCCCACCATCTCTGGAGAGATCTGACAGGCACGAAGCCAGGTCTTAATTATTGGTGTTTGAAGCGGACTTTTACCGGCTATCTTCTTAAGTAGCCTTTCGTCCACATACATTCCTTTTTTAATCGATCTTGTCATATAAAAACGAGCTCTCAAGAGCTCACTCCGATATTAGCAAATAGGCCAAAAAAGTCAAATTTTAAAACCAGCATTAGAATTATTGGTCGAAATAAAATCGTGTTGCAAAATTATAAATATATTGTGAAATAAAAACAAAAAAATCCCCTTTCGGGGATTTTTTATATAGTTCTTTATGAAGATTTTCTTCCTTTACCTGTTTTTCTTCGAGATACAATAAATACATTAGAATATTTTTTAGGAGTTCTAGATTTTCGTCCTCCTGTAACTTTACCCCAAAGGGTCTTAGGTCTTTTTGTACCACGTCCTTGTCTTCCTTCACCTCCACCGTATGGATGGTCAACTGGGTTCATCGCTGTACCTCTAACTGTAGGTCTAATACCCTTCCATCGACTTCTTCCAGCCTTTCCAAAGTTTTGTAAGTGATATTCTTCGTTAGAAACTGAACCAATAGATGCCCAAGAATTCTCGTCTATCTTTCTTACTTCTGTAGAAGGCATTTTTAAGTTAGTAAATCCGTCTGCGTTAGCAACAACCTGTGCAAATATTCCAGCAGAACGAGCAATCTTTGCTCCACCCTTTGGTTTGATTTCAACATTATATACGAAAGTTCCTACAGGAATATTTCTAAGTGGTAAGCGGTTCCCTACTTTAACTTCAGCCTTTTCAGATACTACGAATGTGTCTCCTGGCTTTAAAGATTTAGGTAAAAGCACATATTTCTTTTCTCCATCTCTATAAACAGCAAGTCCTATAAATCCTGAACGATTTGGATCATACTCCACACTTTTTACTTTTGCTGGTATGTCAAACTTTTTGTAAACAAAATCAACATCTCTAAATAGTCTCTTGTGTCCTCCTCCTTTGTGTCTGGTTGTTATTCTACCTTGGCTATTTCGTCCAACTGAACGCTTAAATCCAGAAACAAGGGACTTTTCCTTCTTGGTCTTAGTCAGAACTCCTCTGTATGTTACATGAGTCATCTGACGTCTTGATTTACTTGTAGGGTTGTATTTCTTCATAAATTATATAAATTCTATCTTGTCACCTTGTTTTAAATAAACTAAGGCCTTTTTACCTCCTGACTTTACTCCTTCTTTACCACGAACAAATATCTTTTTGGCTTTTATCGGAATGATATTTACTTTTACTGGTTTAACTTTATATATAGAGAAAACAGCTTTCTTTATCTCGTTTTTGTTGGCATCTTTAGCTACGTCAAAAGCATAAACGTTGCCTTCTACTAGCATAGATCCTTTTTCTGTTACTCTTGGATTTTTTATTATTAAATCTTTCATATTTTTATTTTCCTCTATTACTTAGAAATAGAACGCTCTTTTCTGGATTTTCTATCAAAAGATATTTGTGATTTAAAACAGTAAGAGGATTCAAATCTTTTACGAAAACAACTTCTGCAAAAGGTAAATTTCTGAAGCTCTTCTCTGTTTTTTCTTCTCTACCAGACAAAGCAGTAAGTAATCTAGGCTTAGAAGATTGTGAAACCTTCCATCCGAGAGCCTTAACTATCTTTTCCATTGCATCTTTGGCGTTTTTTGTCTTTATTTTATCTTGTGAAAGATTGTCCACAAACACAATTTCTCCATCCTTAAGCTTCTTGGATAATACAGAGAATAGGGCTTGTGCTTTCATTTTCTTAGAAATCTTTCTCTTGTAGTTCTTATCTGAAAGAGGTCCATGAGTTACACCTCCACCTACCCAGATAGGCGATCTTGTAGAACCGTGTCGAGCTCGTCCTGTACCCTTCTGTTTCCAAGGCTTTCTTCCTCCACCACGCACTTCCCCTCTATCTTTAGTGTCTGCTGTTCCAGCACGCTTGTTTGAGCGCATACTCTCTACAACTTGGTGTACCAAGTCAGCTCTCCATTTTGCTCCGAAAACTTTCTCTGGAAGAGAAATAGTTCCTTTTGATTCACCTTTTTGGTTGTAAATTTTTGCTTCCATTTTATCTAGATATTATTTCTACTAAACTTCCCTTTCTTCCTGATAATGCTCCCTTTATCAAAAGGGCGTTATTTTCTGTATCAACAAAAACAACCTCTAAGTTCTTCTGTGTTATTCTGTCAGATCCCATACGTCCCGCCATTCTCATTCCTTTAGGAACGTGTGTTCTTAATCCTCCTCCGATGGAACCAGGTTCTCTCTCTGAGTGCTTCTGTCCGTGTGAACGAGGTCCTCCTCCGAAACCATGGCGTTTAACAACACCTTGGAATCCTTTACCTTTAGACACTCCAGAAACTTGAATTTTGTCTCCCTTGGTAAATACAGATACATCTATGTTGTCTCCTTCTTTAAGGGCTACAGATTCTCCTGGTCTTAGTCTAAATTCTTTTAGAGTTCTGTATAGTAATCCTTTTCTTTGTCCTAGTTCACTCTTGGTTAGTCGTGATTCTTTAGTCTCACCGAATCCAATCTGAACAGCATCATAGCCATCTTTAGACTTCTCTAATACTCTTGTAACTACTACTTTAGGAACAGTAACTAAAGTCACCGGAACAACTTTTCCGTCTTCTTCAAAGTACTCTCCCATATTCTCTTTTGTTCCTAAAATAAATTTCATAATTGATTAAACTAAAAACAAACCTATAACATTTTCACATCTATATCAACGCCTGATGGAAGGGACAAGTTAGTAAGTGCTTCCACTGTTTTTGCGTTTGGATTAATGATATCTATCAATCTCTTGTGTACTCTTATCTCAAATTGTTCTCGTGTGTTTTTGTAGACAAAAGATGCACGATTAACTGTATATTTCTTAATCTCAGTAGGCAGTGGAACAGGACCAACTATCTCTGCATCATGACGCATTGCTGTGTCTATTATTTGCTTTATAGAAGCATCTAATATCTTGCTCTCATAAGCTCTTACTCTAATACGTAATACTACGTTTGAGTCATCCTTCTTAGAAGCTTTAGCTGCTGTTTTCGGCTTTTTTGTTTTTAATTCTTTGGTTGCCATTTAATTTTTATTAAGCAAGAATCTTTGTAACAACTCCTGCACCTACGGTCTTACCTCCTTCTCGTATTGCGAACTTTTGTGATTCCTCAAGCGCAACTGGGGTAACAAGTTTAACTGTTATTTTAACTGTATCTCCTGGCATAACCATTTCAGTTCCTTCAGCAAGAGTCACATCTCCTGTAACATCTGTTGTTCTGATGTAGAACTGAGGCTTATAACCCTTGAAGAATGGAGTGTGTCTTCCTCCTTCTTCCTTCTTTAATACGTATATTTCAGCAGTAAAGTTGTCATGTGGAGTAACTGTACCTATCTTTGAAAGAACCTGTCCGCGTGTTATGTCTTCTTTCTTAAGACCTCTTAATAGTATTCCTGCATTGTCTCCAGCCATACCTTCTTGAAGGTTCTTGTTGAACATTTCAATACCGGTAACTGTAGTCTTTTGAGTAGGTTTAATACCAACTATTTCTACTTCCTCACCAACCTTAACAATTCCTCTTTCGATTTTACCTGTAACAACTGTTCCACGTCCTTCGATAGAGAAGATGTCTTCAACTGGCATAAGGAAAGGCTTTGAAACATCACGTTCTGGAACTGGGATGTATGTATCAAGAGCGTTTGTAAGGTCAAGAACCTTCTTTGCCCATTCATCGTCAATTGACTTAGCTTCTAGAGCCTTAAGACCTGAACCTCGGATAACTGGAGCATTAGCGCCATCAAACCCTTGTTTTGTAAGGAGTTCACGGATTTCTTCTTCAACAAGGTCAAGCATATCTTTGTCATCAACCATGTCGCATTTATTCAAGAAAACGATAATTCGAGGTACACCTACTTGACGTGCAAGTAGAACGTGCTCTCTTGTCTGAGGCATAGCACCGTCTGTTGCTGCAACCACAAGGATTGCACCGTCCATTTGAGCTGCACCAGTGATCATGTTCTTTATGTAGTCAGCGTGACCAGGAGCATCGATGTGTGCGTAGTGTCTTGTGTCTGTTGCGTACTCGTTGTGGGAGATGTTAATAGTGATTCCGCGAGCCTTTTCTTCAGGAGCATTGTCAATCTGACTAACGTCCTTTAGTCTAACTTGCTTTCCTGCCATGTTTAAAACATGAAGGATTGCCGCAGTTAAAGTGGTCTTACCATGGTCAACGTGACCGATAGTACCTACGTTAACGTGTGGCTTATCTCTTTTAAATTCTTCTGCCATATGTTTATTGTTGCTACCAACTAAGACTCAGTATACGAGAACCAGTTACTAAGGCTTAATTACTAGAAAAATTAATAATATTTATAATTTATTGGGTTCCCACCCAATATAAAAAACCCGAAGGGGCTTTTGTGCTATATTAGCAGATTAAAAATCTAATGTCAAATCACCTTATGGGTATTGACAGCTAATAACTGAGTTGTATGCTTAAGAGAGATATTACACAACTTTTAAAACCATATTTTATGGTACAAGACTCTATCCTGTGGGTTATTAACCCACCGATTTTAAGGATATTTATCATTCTTGCATTGGGGTTATTTACCTGGTGGAGAATCCAACTGGAAAATGATGTGAGTGGGGTCAAGCCTGCTCCTCCCCAAAAGGAACAAGAATCCTAAATAAATATAACATCCTGAATTTTTGACCTTTGGTCTTAAGTTTGGGATGTTTTTATTCTCGAGCTATTTATCTCATCTCTTAGCTTTTTAGCTTCTTCTTTTGGATTTTCGGAGAAAATTATAGCCCTACCTGAGTTTATGATTAAACCTAGTCCTTCTTTTGTAGTTCCACTTTTAACAACTTCATCTACACTTCCACATTGGGCCCCTACTCCGGGAACAAGAAAAGTCATATCTCCTGTCACTTCTCTTACCTTTTTCATTTCTTCTGGGTAAGTAGCACCTAAAACTAGCATACAATTATTGTTAGTATTCCAATCCTTGGAAACAGTTTCTGCAACTATTTGCCAAAGTGGTTTATCAGAAAATTTTAAATCTTGGAATTCTCCCCCACCAACGTTCGAAGTCTTACATAAAATAATTGAAACTTTATCTTTCCTCTCCAAGAAAGGCATTACAGCTTCTTTCCCTAAATAGGGATTGATAGTAACAGAATCAAACCCTAACCAATCAAATATTGATGTTACATAACCATGATTAGTGTTACCTATGTCCGCTCGCTTAGCATCTAGAATTGTAAAAATATCTGGATGCATCTCATCTAAATAATCCATGGTCATCTTGAGTTCTTTCATCCCCTCAGATCCTCTTGCTTCATAAAAAGCACTATTGGGTTTATATGCAGATACAAATTCGTGTGTCTCATCTATAATCCATTTATTAAATTCAAATTGTGGAAATTCCATTTTTTGAAATCTTTCTGGAATTTTTTTTATATCAGAATCAAGACCAACACATAGTAGTGAATCTATTCTATGTACTCTTTTGTTGTATTTTTCTACGGGATTCATTTGTTTAGAAGTTTCTTACCATGACCAACTTTCATATTTATAGGAATACTATTCTTGCACATAGGACACTCTTCTTTCGAGTAAGATGGTAAATAAAAATGTGCCAATGCATCAAAAGGTGCTCCTATTGAATCACTATCTACGTCTTTATTTCTATTAACCATTGCGCATACTCCTACAATATTACCTCCAGCATTTTTAACTACATCTACAACTTTCTTTACAGACCCGCCGGTTAAAACGTTGTCTTCTAGGACTAGAACGTTTTTCCCTTTTATATAAGAATCATATCCTCTAGTGAAAATCTGCCCTCCCTCAGGGGTCTTCTCTGTGTAAACTCCAACTACTTCCCTGTCACACATTTTCGTTAAATGATATGCAGTCCACTGAGATAAAATTATTCCACCAAGTGCGGGAGCAACGACTGTATCTATATTCTTATCTTTGTATTTTTCTGCAAACATTTTACAAACCTCGGATGTTTCTTCTGTATGAGGATATAGCGCGTCTTTGTTTAAATAAGTATCTAAGTGAAGACCAGATGTTCCTATGAAGTGGTCATTCTTTAATATTGCTCCAACTTTTTCTAAAATTTCTATAACGTTCATAAAATTATTTTAATGTTTCTTTTATTTCTTGTGCTAAATAAGGGTTCCACATAGCCCCCGTAGCACTCATGACATAATCAGCTCCCTTGTTGATATAATTCTCAAAATCTTCTTTATTCATAACTCCTCCTACCCCTATTATTTTGAACTTGCCTCCAATTTCAGCTCTTGCCTTCTTAAGGTTTTCAACCATTTCAATACCCGCCCATTTTATACCATGCCCACACACGCCTGATCTTAATCTATTTGGACCAGGTAATGCTTGTTCTCCACTATCATTAACTACTTCTGCTGAAATTGTATTTATTGCAGAAACACCATCTGCGTATCTATCTGCGATTTCTGCTAATTTTTTTATTTGATTAAAATCTGAATAGTATCCAACTTTTAGAATTAGCGGGGTATCACCTAACGCTTCTCTTAATCTCTTGCAAACTTTCTCAGTCATATCTAAGTTGTAGCAGACAAGTCCTTCGTTGCCTATGTTAGGACAAGATAGATTTACTTCTAGAACCTTTACTCCTGTTTCTTTAGCTAGCTTGCCTGCGTTTACATAATCTTCTATAAATTCATCTTCAGTTTGACCCTCCTTTACCGTACCCATAAATCCAAGAACTAAAACTTGTCCTTCATTTGCATAAGATATCGCACGCCTTACGTCCTCTTGCCAAACTTCTTTCATTCTTGAAGGTACTCCAAATGAATTAGTAATGGAAAGTGGTTCTTCATATTTATCATCCGCTAATAATTTATGCTTTGTTACTTCTGGTGTAATATCTCCTTTTATTTTTACTGATAAAATATTCGGAAATGGATGACATGGGAATTCTCCAGATCTTATTGTTTTATACACACAAATATCAAAACCTTTTAGAAATGCGCCTTTGCAAAAATTACTATTTATAAGTGGCCCTGCTGGAATCCCAAAAGGACTTGATACTTTAATTCCGAAAAAATCATATTTAGCTTCTTCTGAAATTCTTAAATCTTCTCCATCAGCGAAAGCTCCAAATGGTCCTAGTTCAAAATTCTCTTCATAAGATTTCTTTGGGTCGTAAAAGGGTGTACTTAACATATTATTTCAATATAGTACCATTCTCTATTAATTTTTCTCCATTAAAAACAACATTTTCAACCTTACCGAAAAGTGTCATTCCTTCAAATGGAGACCATCCGCACTTAGATTCATAACCATCAACACCAAATATGTATTCTTTCTCAGTATCTATCTCAACATAAGTATCTGGTTGTTCCTTGATGTTGAAAATCTTTTTAGGATTCTCGTACATAAACTTAATTACATCTTCTTGTGAAATTATTTTATCCTGAACTGCTTTTAACATTAACCCTAGTGCGCTCTCGAGTCCCGGCACCCCGAAGCTTTGGTTATCTCCTGACTTTTCTTCTTTAGTATGAGGAGCATGATCTGTTTCAACCAAATCAATAGTTCCATCCCGAAGTCCACTCCATAATGCTTCTTGATCTTCCTTAGATCCTAGAGGAGGTTTCATTATTCCATATCCTTTAGGATTGAAGGTATCTTCTTTGTTAAAGAACAAATGATGTGGAGTAACTCCTCCAGTAACTTTCTGTCCTGACATTTTAGCTATTCTTACAAAATCAACTTCTATCTTCTCCGTTATGTGACAAACATGTAATCTTCTCCCGTATTTATTGGCAAGCCTTAAAGCTAATATTAACTGCTTCCCTTCTGCGTGAACCAATATTGGCTTCTCTGAATTCCAAGCAGAAAAAATTTTATCCAATTTATCTTCATCTTCTATCAACATATTACCAGTAGTGTGATTACAATAAACCTTAAGACCGAAAACTCGGTCATTATCCCAAACCTTAGAAAATTCTTCTAAATTATTACCATCTGTACCAAAATGAAACCCTATACCACAAACAGCCTTCTTAGAAAGTTCTATTTTTTCATTCAATCTATCTAAGGTTAATGTAGGGGTCGGATTGTTAGGCATGTCTATTATGAAAGTAAAACCACCCTTAACAGCAGATTTACTTCCTGTGTAGAAATCTTCTTTTTGAGTTGCTCCTGGCTCACGTAAGTGAACATGAACATCAATTAATCCAGGAATTTTAATCAAAGACATATAAAAAGCTTAACATTTTGAAGATATGTAGTAAATAAAGGCTAATTTGACAAAAAGTTTAAATAATGTAGAATCTTTCGGTATCTAATTTATTGATCTTTAAATGTTTTAGCATGAAAACTCCAAATCACACTGGTATCGTAAATTTGCTGATTGAACAAAAAATCATTTCACTTGAACCCTCCCCTGTAAAAGGAACAAGTATTAAGGCTCCCGTAGGAGTTTTTTTACAAAACATGTTTAATGAAAGGAAAACCTTGCAAGCAATTGCAATGGCAATCCTGTCCCAAATCCCCCGTGAAGTAATCTCTATTGCCGGCATTGGGTTCGATGGAATCCCGTTGGCTTTGAACATTGCTGGTTATTCACACAAGAGGTTCGTCCCCGTACAATCAGACTACAACGCCAACATTGAAGGGTTCCAAGAAAAAAACCCATTAAAAGGCGAAAAAGTAATGCTGATAACCGGCGTAATTACTACTGGAGAGGATTGTGGTGATGCCGTCCGGCTTATCAACAAAGCCGGTGGAGAGTGTCTTGGTATTTCATGCCTTTTCGATTTCGGATTACGCCCGAGATATCCATTGAAAGAAATTTATCCATTGGTAACAATGGAGCAACTTTCGGAAGGATACCTGGGTGCATACTCTCGAGATATAAAGGCATGGCTCATCCACAACAAATCAATGCTCCGCAAACAAGAAGCGGAGCTCCTGGTATAATTCCAGGACCATCAAAAAAAGGCACTCCCTGAGGAGTGCCTTTTTTAGTGTCTAATTATTTTCTTCCAGCAATGATAGTTTCAGCAACGTTCTGTGGAACAATGTCGTAACGTAAGAATTCCATAGTGAAGCTTGCTCTTCCTTCTGTCATTGAACGTAGTCCTGTCATGTATCCGAACATTTCAGATAGAGGCACAACAGCTCTCATAACTTTATTCATTCCCCTGTCTTCCATTCCTTCGATTAATCCTCTCTTAGAAGATAGGTTTCCTGTAACATCACCCATGAACTTATCAGGTGTTACAACTTCAACTTTCATCATAGGCTCAAGTATCACTGGATTTGCACGCTTACATGCATCTTGAATAGCCATAGAAGCTGCGATTTTGAATGCCATTTCGTTTGAGTCAACTTCGTGATAACTTCCATCCCATAGATCAACAGAAACGTTTACCATCTTGAATCCTGCAAGAATTCCACGATCAAGACCTTCTTTGAATCCTTTTTCACAAGCTGGTATGTACTCCTGAGGGATAACTCCTCCTTTGATTGTGTTTACGAATTCAAATCCTTCAGAACGTTTAGTATTCTTTGGCAGATCTTCAACTTCTTCCTTGGTAAGCATAGCCATTGGTTTGATTTTGATTCTAACGTGACCGTAGTTACCACGACCTCCAGACTGCTTGATGTATTTACCTTCAGCTTCAGATGAACCTGTTATTGTCTCTCTGTATGCAACCTGAGGCTTACCAACGTTTGCTTCCACAGAAAACTCTCTCTTCATACGATCAACGATAATTTCAAGATGAAGCTCTCCCATTCCTGCAATAATTGTCTCTCCTGTTTCTTGATCAGTTGTTACTTTAAATGTTGGGTCTTCTTGAGCAAGTCTGTTAAGAGCCATACCCATTTTTTCTTGGTCTGCTTTTGTCTTAGGTTCAATTCTAAGTGAGATAACTGGTTCTGGGAAAACAATTCTGTCTAGCTCGACAGGATTATTTTCATCACAGATAGTGTCTGATGTTATTGTATCTTTTAGTCCAACAGCTGCTGCAATTTCTCCAGCATAAACTTTCTTAACCTCTTCTCTGTCGTTTGCGTGCATTCTAAGTATTCGTCCTATTCTCTCTTTGTTTCTTGTTCTAGGATTGTAAACATAACTTCCTGCTGTTAGTGTTCCTGAGTACACACGGAAGAATATAAGCTGTCCAACGAAAGGATCTGTTGCAACCTTGAAAGCAAGAGCTGCAAATGGTTCTGCATCTGATGCATGCTTCTCTATGTGTTCATCAGTGTTAGGATTTACTCCCTTTATTGCTGGAATGTCTGTTGGAGCTGGAAGTAAGTCAACAACTGCGTCGAGTACCAACTGTACACCCTTATTCTTAAGTGCGCTTCCTGCGTACACAGGGAAGATTTCATTAGCGATAACAGCTTTTCTTAGAGTCTTCTTGAGAACTTCAATATCTGGGATAATACCATCTAGGTATTCTGTCATCATCACTTCATCTTGTTCAACAATTTTCTCTATTAATTCACTGTGATATCCTTCTGCTTCTTTCTTTAGATTTTCTGGAATTTCTTTTTCTATAACTTTGTTACCCATGTCTCCTTCGAAGTAATATGCCTTCATTCTAAGTAGGTCAACAACACCCTCGTGATTTTCTTCTAGGCCTATTGGAATTTGCATTCTTACTGCCTTCTTAGTAAGACGTTCAAGTATTGTCTTGTATGAATGTTCAAATGAAGCACCAGTTCTGTCTAATTTGTTGATGAAACAAATACGAGGAACTTTAGCTTCGTCAGCATAGCGCCAGTTTGTTTCTGATTGAGGTTCTACTCCAGCAACACCGTCGAAAACAACTACAGCCCCGTCTAGAACTCGTAGAGATCTCTTAACTTCAACAGTAAAGTCTATGTGTCCAGGTGTGTCGATTATGTTGAATCGGTGCTTCTTTGATTTATCTCCTCCTGCATAAGTAGGAGTCCAGAAACAAGTAACCGCAGCAGAAGTAATGGTTATACCTCTTTCACGCTCTTGTTCCATCCAGTCAGTAGTTGTCTCTCCATCATGAACTTCTCCTATTTTGTGTGATACTCCTGTGTAATACAAAACACGCTCAGTAGTTGTAGTCTTACCAGCGTCAATATGAGCAATAATTCCAATATTTCTAACTTTCTCCAGTGGATAATCTCTTTCCATATATGTATATAAATTAATAAAAATAAAAAAGACCTTCGTGTCTTATGTATTTAGAATATACAACATACCACCCCTTTTTGCAAATAAATAGCTGCCTGAGATAGGCAGCTATGAAAAAGAGTAGAAACACTAAATTAGGCGTTAGGAAAAAAATGTTTTTGCATACAGCCGACGAGATAGGCAGCGGTTGTATTGTCATACAACACAACACGCCCTAATTCGAGCGTGGCATTCATACTAATTCCACGCAAGGAATTATTCAGTGACGCTTCGAATGTAGCAGGATCATCCTTGAGAACCTGTAAAAACTCCTTTACGTCTTGTGTGTCTTTCTCTTTGTCCATTTTTTTGATGAGCCAGTTGGCGAATTCTTTGTCTTCCATGTTGTACAATTTATGGATGTGATAATACACACCAAAGTATTTGATGTCAAACAAAAATCCCCTTTCGGGGATTTTTGTTTTTGTATTAGTTTTAGTTCTACCAAGCAAAGTGAGCGAAGGCTTTGTTTGCTTCGGCCATTTTGTGAGTATCTTCTCTCTTTTTAATAGCAACTCCTTCATTCTTTGAAGCAGCTATAAGTTCATCAGCTAGTTTAATATGCATAGGGCTTCCTTTCTTGCCTCGAGCAGCATCTCTGATCCAGCGCATAGCTAGCGCTAGTCGTCTCTCTGGTCGAACTTCACGAGGAACCTGATAGTTAGCACCTCCTATTCTCTTTGATCTTACTTCTGTAAGAGGACCTGCGTTTTTCATAGCTAGATCGAAAACCTCAAGAGGATTAGGGTTTCCTGTTTTTTCCTTTATAACTTCAAAAGCCTGATAGACTATTTTTCTTGAAGTTTCTTTCTTACCTGACCACATAACATAGTTTATAAACTTCTCTAATTTCTGAGAGTTGTACATAAAATCAGGTTGAACTATATTTTTATTTTTTATTTTTCTTCGCATTTCTATTTAAAAATTATTTCTTAGGTTTCTTATTACCATAAAGTGATCGTCCTTGTCTTCTCTTCTCTACTCCTTGAGTATCAAGCACACCTCTAACTATGTGATATCTAACTCCAATCAAGTCCTTAACACGTCCACCTCGTAGCATAACTACAGAGTGTTCTTGTAGGTTGTGTCCTTCTCCTGGAATATATGCTGTAACTTCCATTCCGTTGGTAAGTCTAACACGAGCAATCTTTCGAAGAGCTGAGTTAGGCTTCTTAGGGGTTGTAGTAGTCACCTTAGTGCAAACTCCACGCTTAAATGGTGCTGGGTAAAATACTGGTCTATTCTTTAGAACATTGAATCCACGTGCTAAAGCAACCGCCTTAGACTTCTTGCGGGTTATTGTTCTTTTTCTTTTAACTAATTGGTTTATTGTTGGCATTTTCTATAAATTTCACTTAAAACAAAAGAGTCCGTAGACTCCTTTTGCTTCGAATATAATCTACTACAACTATCAAAAAAATGCAAATACTACAGGCTAAGACCTGTTAAAAGCCTAAATAGCAGAGAAAGCACTGGATAGAGTATGTCTGAGAAGAATAATATAAATACTAAAAGCAAAGGTAATGAATATTGTTCAATAAAAGATGTAACTCTATAAAAAGATCCTGGCAAAAGAGAGAATAGAACCTTAGAACCATCAAGTGGTGGGATAGGTACTAGATTAAATATCATTAATGCTAAATTCACTAGAACAATAGAAGATGTTATGAAATAAAAAGACCCAGGAAGCTCCACTCCTAGCATAGGAGCAAATCTGATTATCAAACCAAAGAACAAAGCTACCAGAAGATTGGCTAGTACTCCAGCTAAGGCAACCCACATTGTCCCCCATCTTTTGTTACTCAAATTATCAGGATTATAAGGAACTGGTTTAGCCCATCCAAAAACAAATCCAGAAGTTATATAAAGAAGTGCCGGCAAAAGTATGGAACCAAATAAGTCTAGGTGATTTAATGGATTTAAAGTTAGCCTGCCTGCCATCCGAGCTGTTTTATCGCCGAAACGTTCTGCCATGAATCCATGAGATACCTCGTGAATTACAACAGACATAATAAGTATGGCTATATAAAATATGGTATTTACCGCTTGCATAAATGTAAATTTAATGATAGCATGAAAAACCTATGGCGAAAACATGTGCAATAACTAAAAAGGGTTCAATTGTGGGAGGCGGATACTCAAACCGTACTCGTGCTACTAAGTTTAACCCAACCGGAAAGGCTAGAAAGTACACAAACCTTCAAAAGAAGAAGATTTTCGTACCTGAATTAGGTAAAACTATAAATATAGAAGTTTCAGCTAGAGGTATGCGAACTATAAAGAAAAACGGTGCTTATCCAACCTTAGTAAAAGCCGGATTAATCAAAGCTAAATAAAAAACCCGACATCTGTCGGGTTTTTTATTTTATGCTCCTACAAATGTAAGGGCTGTTCCCTTCTTGCCTGAGCGTCCTGTTCGGCCAATACGATGAACATAAGTCTCATAAGTCTGAGGAACGTCAAAGTTTATTACGTGAGTTACATCTGGAATATCTAGTCCTCGTGCAGCAACATCAGTTGCAATTAAAATATTTATTTTATCTTGCTTGAACAGATCAAGAGTTCTAATTCTGTCACGACTTCTTTTGTCTCCATGAATACAGCCAACTTTAAATCCAGCATGGTTTAGTTCTTTAGTAAGTTCATCTACATGGTGCTTCCTTTCGCGGAAAATAAGTACTTTGTCTGAGCCATCTTTCTTTAATACTTCATGTAGTCTTTCTATCTTCTCTTCTTTACTTCTAACATGAATTACATCTTGATCAATATTCTTTGCTGTTTCTCCAGAAACAACAGAAATAAATACTGGGTCCTTTAAGAATTGGGTTGTTAGTTTCTTTATTTCAGGAGAAAGTGTTGCAGAGAAGAATAGAGTTTGTCTATCTGCATGAGTCTTACCAATAATGAACACCATATCATCACGGAATCCCATATCAAGCATTCTATCTGCTTCATCTAATACTACTCTCTTGTAATTTGATAAATCTAGAACTTTTCTTTTTATTAAGTCTGTTACTCTTCCAGGAGTTCCTATAACAAACGATACTCCCATTCTTATTTCATTTATTTGTTTATTGATTGGCAATCCTCCGACAACAGACACTCCAAAGAGTCCTGAGCCTCCCGCTAGAGTTCGTAACTCTGCTTCAATCTGTAGTGCTAGTTCACGAGTAGGTGCAAGTACTAAAACCTTTTCCCTGCTGTCTTTCATCACCATATCTATAAGGGGAAGTAAGAATGCGGCTGTTTTACCTGTACCAGTATTAGCCATACCAAAAACATCCTTACCTTCCATTGTAGATGGTATTGATTGATCTTGAATTGGCCTAGGGTGTATATATCCTGCTTTAGCAATATTCTTATGAAGCTGAGGATGGAAGGGAAAGTCTATAAAACTATGTTTTGCCTTATAGGGCTTTTCCTCTACGTGTTCTGCTTTCTTTATAAAACGAGAATAATCTATTCTTGACCCTCTACCTCCTCCACTCCTCTTAGAACTAGATTTGAATTTACTTTTAAATCTACCTGAGCTAGCAGGTCCGCTTGGTTTTGAACCAAAACGAGGTTTAGGCTTAGAGCCAAATTTAGAGTGACCGAACTTCTTCGGACCTCTTCCGTACGATGTTTTCATATGCATTTTTTGTCATGGACACTAGCTCTTTGACAAACAATGCTAATTTCCACAATCGTCAGTTCTCGTTATAATAAGCTCGTCCGCCTTTGGCGGAAGTGAGAATGATTTTTAAAATTTAGCATTTAAATTCAATTTTGTCAAATTTGTTAAGGAAAGTTTTTAAAGTTATACTAACAACATGCAAGGTAAACACGTCGATGAACAATACTTAGATCTCCTAGAACATATTATTAAAACTGGAACTGAAAAGAGTGACAGGACTGGTACTGGAACAAAAAGTGTATTCGGTTATCAAATGAGGTTTAACCTTGAGGACGGCTTCCCTCTTCTAACAACCAAGAAAGTACCTATTAAATCTATAATCCATGAACTCTTGTGGTTTATGAGAGGAGACACTAATCTCAAATATCTAGCAGATAATAATGTCCATATATGGGACGAATGGCCTTTTAAGGCATATCTCATTAAAAATAAACTTGCCGTCCCAGAAGTTGGTAGCCCTGAATGGGATTCTGGTATAAAAGAATTCGTAGAAAAAATAAAAACAGATACTCAGTTCGCAAAAGAATATGGAAACCTGGGACCTATTTATGGTTATCAATGGAGAAGCTGGCCAACCCCAAACGGAGGTCATATAGATCAACTTCAAAATGTTATAAACCAAATTAAAAACACTCCGGACTCCAGAAGAATGATTGTTTCTGCTTGGAATGTAGCGGACATAGAAGAAATGTCTAAGGCCGGACTTCCTCCATGTCACTGCTTCTTCCAATTTTATGTTGCTAATGGCAAATTATCTTGTCAGCTGTACCAGAGAAGCTGTGATACTTTCTTAGGAGTGCCTTTCAATATTGCCTCGTATGCAATATTCACAATGATTCTTGCTCAAATCACAGGACTCAAACCAGGAGAGTTCGTATGGACAGGAGGAGACGTTCATCTATATTCAAATCACATAGATCAAGCGAATCTTCAACTCTCTAGAAGAGCCGACATCCGTCCACTACCTAAAATGAAGATAAATCCTAACAAAAATAAAATAGAAGATTTCACAATAGATGACTTTGAACTAACTGATTACAATCCTCATGAAGGAATAAAGGCTCCTATAGCCGTCTAAATATGATTATTTCAATAATATCAGCCATAGGTAATAATAATGAAATCGGAAAGAAGAATGATCTTCTCTGGAATCTACCAGCAGACATGAAACATTTCCGAGAAACAACTGCTGGTCACATAGTCATAATGGGACAGAAAACCTTTGAGTCACTCAAAACTGACGAAACAGGTAAACAAGTGGGCCGACTACTTCCTAACAGAAGAAACATAATAATAACCCTAGATGAAACATTTAAAACAGAAGGGGCAGAAATAGTTCACTCCATAGATGAACTTATGAATTTACTAGAAAGCACAACAGGAGAAGAGGAAGAGGCATTCGTTATTGGAGGAGGAATGATTTATAAACTCATGCTTGAAAAAGCAAACAGACTATATATAACTCACGTTCATGAATCATTCCCAGATGCAGAAGTATTCTTCCCTAACTTCGGCCCTGAATGGAAAGAAGTATCTCGGGAAGACCACGACAAAGATGAGAAGAATACCTACCCCTACTCTTTCGTAGTTTACGAGAAGAAATAAAAGCACCCCGCCTTATGAGCGGGGTTTCTAGTTTTTTTCTGGTTTAATTAATACATAGAGGTTCTGTGTACCATACCTGTGATGATGGCCTTATGTTTGCCAATTTTCTTTTCTACCAGCTCTGCTGCAGTCTTTTTGATTTCTTCGAACATTTTATCGAACACCCCTTCATATTCGACAGTTACATCGATTGGTTGGGGATTCCATACTGCAGATGTAGAGTAATGGAAAAAAACTTGTACTCTTTTCATAAAATGAATTTAGGGGTTTTGAACTAGTTTACCTTTGTATTATACATCAATATTCATTTTTAGTCAAATAGATTAGGGGTCTATTTCTGTCTTCACCCTAACGAAGACATCCTTCCCGTCTGGGGATTTGGTCTTTATATATTTACGATTTTTGTTTATTTCTATCTTGCGTACAAGTTCTGTTTCTAGGTCATAACCAAGTTGTTCGCACATCCCGAGTACAAAGATAGCAACATCAGCAAACTCCTCTGCTACTCCATCCTGATTCTTGTTCCATTTAGAAAATGCTTCTGATAGTTCTTCGTGAGCTCTGCAGAATTCTAGAGATATATCGGTAGTATTAAACCCTTTCTCTATTTTATTTCGCATTACTTCTTTTTGTAATTCTTTTAGATCAATCATTTTATTATTTAGATTTAAACTGTCTAACTTTTATTTTTGTTAATTGAAACATTTTCTTGGAAGCTCTTACTATTGGAGTATTGGCATATTTATCACTTTCATAAATTACTTCTTTTATTCCGTTTTGTATTAAGGTCTTAGCACATTCATTGCATGGGAACAGTGTGCAGTAAATCTTGCATCCTTTAGTAGAATTGTTGGCATTGTATATTGCATTTTCTTCTGCGTGACACACATACGCATACTTAGTCTCATCTAATTCTCCAGACTTATCCCAAGGCAGGTCATCGTTTTGTATTCCTCTAGGGAACCCATTGTACCCTACTCCCACAACTACATTCATAGCATCGACAACAACAGCTCCTGCTTGAGTAGAAGGATCCTTAGACCTCTCTGATATCACATGTGCCATTCTCATAAAACATTCATCCCAAGATATGGCTTTTCTAGGCAAGGTTTTATTTTTGTTCACCTTTTTCATTTCTTTAATATACTCCTAAACAATACAAAAGCCAATATTGTTAATTTATTTCCTTTAAAAAAGTTTTTTAACTTCTTTAATATGTTTAATTTTATTGTTTACAATTAATATTCTCATTAGTTATTTTTTCTTAAAAATCCCTGAAAAAAAGGCATGTATAAATCTTCTTTTATATTTATTTTTAATTCCTTTTTATCTACCTTGTCTCTAAATTCAACATTAGAATCCGTCACTAGTGCTATTGGCTGTCTTTCGTCACCTTCCCCCATAGGAAGTACTGCTGCAGTGGCTAAACTATCAGCAACATCAGTACGAGAAAACTTCAAAATTCTACCAAAAATATCTTTTTTACCTCTATAGTCACGAACACCCTTAAACCCAGAATAACCTAAGGCAACACCTACAATACCTGCACGCAAAGGAAAAATTCTACTATCGGTTATTAATATCCCAAGATTTTTTATCTTGAAATGTTTCTTTAATTCTTTACGAATATATTCAGCTGATTTAAAACTATCTTTGGGTAAAAGTATTAATTTACCTTTTGCATTAGATTCATCCACTCCAGCAGAAGCCATAACCATACCATCTTTAATGGTAAGCCAAGTATATTTAGTTCTAAACATAAAGTCACTCTCTTGTTTTATAATCTCGATCTTTTCTTTCTGATCTTTTATCACCTTAGTTCTTCCTTCTGATAAAGCAACTATTTTAGAAGTAATAACTAAAACAGATTTCTCTGGAATTTTTTTTACATAGTCTAAAATAAACTTTATTAAATCCTCACGTTCTTTAAATACTCTGGTTTTGAAGGTTTTGATTTGCATTATCTTTATTGCTACCTCTTAAAATGTAAATTCCAAGATAAGAAAGTGGTGTATATAGAAAACCCATTAAGACTTTAAATAACCACCAAGTAAAAATGATAGATACTAGGGTTGAAATAGGATAAACTCCCAAGAAAGCAATTATCATAAATATAACAGTATCCAAAAACTGTGACCAAATATTAGAAAGGTTAGAGCGAAGCCAAAAATTTTTTTCTCCTATTTTCTTCTTAAGAAAGAAAAAAGATATTACATCCTGATATTCACCGACAAAGAATGCAACAAGAGATGCTATAGAAATGCGAGCTGTTAATCCAAAAATCTGATTATATCCATCTTTAACCCATAGTCCTTCTTCTGCCCAAGGAACAACAGTAGAAATAAGTGAGTACACTAGAAAAAGAGCAATAGATGTGACTCCTGCTAACACAAAATTCTTTGCCATTTTTTTACCATAAACTTCTCCAATCAAATCTGTCATTATAAAAACAATTGGAAAACAAAACACACCTACAGATAGGTGTGTTCCGAAGAGAAAAGGCATAATCTTTATACCTAAGGTATTTGCTGCAAAAAGTGAAGTAAGATAAAGGGTTAAACAAACAAGAATCTTTTTGTAATCCTTTTCAGTTAATGTTTGCATTAATTTTTAGATTAAATTATTTTACTTCAATCCCCATAGATCGAGCACTTCCTGCAACGATCCTTACAGCTCCTTCCATGTCTTTTGCATTTAAGTCAGACATCTTCTTAGTAGCGATTTCTTCAGCTTGAGCGCGAGTTATCTTTCCTACTTTGGTTGTTGCGTTCTTTCCAGAACCTTTCGCAATGCCAGCAGCCTTTAGTATTAATCCTGTAACTGGTGGAGTCTTAATTATGAAATCATAACTTCTGTCTTCGTAAACTGTGATTAATACAGAAACCTTGTCCCCTGCCATCTTAGAAGTAGCGGCATTAAACTTGGTTACGAAGTCTCCAATGTTTATACCAGCCTGTCCAAGTGCGGGACCTAGAGGTGGCGCAGGTGTTGCCTTAGCTGCCTCAATCTGTAATTTAATTTTCTTTGTTATTTTCTTTGCCATATATTATTTACGTAATTTACCTTAAATCTTCTTAACTTGCAAGAAGTCCAATTCGACTGGTGTTTCTCTTCCGAACATAGAAACGAAAACCTTTATCTTACCTCTTTCTTGATCAACGGTGTTTACCTTACCTTCTAAGTCCTTAAATGGTCCATCTGTTATAAGCACAGTCTCGCCTATCGCTATGTCTATATTGTGCTTTGCGCTTCCACCATCCATTTTCTTAAATAAATAATCAACTTCTTCTTTTCTTAGTGGAACTGGGTTAACTCCTGCACCTACGAATCCTGTAACTCTAGGAGTATTTCTTACAACATACCAAGAATCATCAGTTACTATCATATCTACCAAGACATATCCAGGATATATTTTCTCTTCTACTTCTGCACGCTTACCTCCTTTGATTTTTATTTTCTTTTCTACGGGAACAATAACATTAAATATTTTGTCATTCATTCCTAAGGAATCAATACGCTGTTTCAAGTTTCGTAGGACGACATTTTCATAACCAGCATAGGTATGAATTGCGTACCAGTTTCTTGTGCCTTGTGCTTCTTGTTTTGCCATAAATTTAAAAAGAAATTATTTTTCCTAAACCTTTAGAGAATATAAAATCAAAAAGACCAAGCATGTAGGCAATAAAAGCTGAAAGTACTATCACCATCAGTGTGTAATGTATTGTCTTAAGTCTTCCAGGCCATATTACGTGCTTAAGTTCTGTTTTTGTTTCTTTAAAATACTCAGTAACTTTTGACATATTTAGGTTTATTTGTTCCTTATTTTTAAAAAGCCCCTCGAGGGGCTTTTTAAATACTACTCTATTTACCCAAAATAGTCAAATAAAGCTAGCGGATTTCGTAAGTTACGGTTACGTTAGAATATATGGTATTTTCTCCCTTTGGAAGCTCAGCAGGGGCAGAACTTACGCCACCAGCAGAGTCCATTGCCATTTCAGCCTTAGCATACATCATAGGGTATGGGTAACCTCCATCTTCACTAAAGTTAACGATTCTAACTAGTTTTACTCCTAGGTCTTTTGCAAGGACTTTAGCCTTTGCTTTTGCATCAGCTATAGCTTCTTTTCTAGCTTCTGCCTTTAATCCATCTTCATCGTCTATCATGAAATTAGGACCGCTTAATTCTTCAACTCCTAGTGCTCCTATCCCCTGCATAACCTCACCAACTGAATCTGTATTTCTTATTTTTAGGTTAATGCTTTCGTAAGCTTCATATCCAACAATTATGTTCTTTCCTGCTGGACAGTTATATCCTGAGCAAGGGTACAATGTCTTGTAATCATATCTGTATTCATACTTAGGATTGAAAGATGCGTTAACAACCTTTATGTCCTTGTCTTGTACATTCTTTGATCTTATAAATTCAAGTGCCTTCTTCTCTATTTCTGCTACAGCATCTTGAGCTTCTTTAACAGTCTTAGCTTCCTTTCTAATAGTGAAGTTAACTCCAGCTATATCTGGGACAGCACTTACTTCACCTTCACCTGTAACGGTTATGATGTTTGCTCCATTACTTCCCATCATGTTGTAAGACCTTAGTTCAGATAGAAACTTCACTCCGAAATAGAAGCAAAGGATTATCCCTAAGATAGATACAACTTTATAAATTCTCTTTTTGTTTTCCTGTGGTATTTCCATATTTTTATTCATTTACATTATTTACTATACCTACTAATTCGACATCAAATATTAATTTAGCATTTGCAGGGATAACTCCCGGAACTCCAGTTGCTCCATAACCATCAGCTGGTTCGATCTCTAATGTTTTCTTTTCTCCAACCTTCATACCTACTATACCTTTGTCCCATCCAGCTATAACTTGGCCTGCGCCTAGTTTAAATACGAATGGTTCTACGTGGTTAAACTTTGGATCAACGTTTGAATCAAATACTGTCCCATCCTCAAGACGACCAGTATAATTCATAGATACCTTGTCCCCTGCCTTTGCCACTTGTACGATTGTCTCTTCTTCCATGTTATTTTTGTTTTTATTTGTAATAAACACAAGTCCTCCAACGACTAGAAGACATACTAAAACCCATAAAAATGTATTCTTTTTCATAAATTTGTTAAATTATTCTAATATAGACCTGATTATAAACTGACTTGGGAATTTACACAATATTCACCTCTGGAGTTAAAACTAGGTTGAATTTCTCCTTTACCGAATCGATTATACTATTGGCTAGGTTTAATATATCTTTACCCGTAGCTCCCCCATAGTTTACTAGAACAAGAGCCTGCTTTTCATGGACTCCAACATTGCCTACTCTCTTCCCCTTCCAGCCACACTTCTCTATGAGCCAGCCGGATGGAACCTTTATCACTCCATCCTCTTCAAAAGAAGGTAGGTCTGGGTATGATTCTCTTAATGTAAGTAACTTATCTTTATCTAAGAAAACATTCTTAAAGAAGCTTCCGGCATTACCGAGTAATTTGGGATCTGGTAATTTACTCCTTCTTATCTCACTTACAGAATCACTTATGTTCTTGGGAATCGTAGGAGAAATATTCCTTTCCTCCATATATTGAGATAAGATTTTATAAGAGAGATTGGGTTTAGGAACCTTTGATAGCTTGAAAGTAACAGCTATTATAAAATATTTTCCTTTCGCTTCTTTTTTAAAGATACTATCCCTGTAACCGAAATTGCATTCTTGATTGCTTAAAGTTTTCTTTTCTCCTGTATCTATGTCAATAACTTCTACACTATCTATCGTCTCTTTGACCTCAACACCATAAGCACCTATATTCTGCATAGGAGTTCCTCCTACTGTGCCTGGAACCAAAGATAGATTTTCTACTCCCCATAAATTCTTCTCCACAGCGAAAAGCACTAAGTCATGCCACACCTCACCACTTAGAGACCTGACCCAGGTATTATTTTCATCTTCCTTTATGGTCTGTATGCCTTTTAACTTATTTTGGATAACAATCCCCTTGAAATTATCGGTAAACAAAATATTACTTCCACCGCCCATAAATAGTTTAGGGTTTTTCTTAAATTCATCCGTTGAAAACAATTCGTATATTTCTTCTTCTTTGTTTATCTCAACAAAAAATTGAGCCTCTGCTCTTATGCCGAAGGTGTTTATTTTTGTTAAATCATAATTTTGTTCTATCTTCATAGAATAAATAAGGGTTACTGATTGTGCTTAGATTATAAAATTTCTTTCTCTAGCCTTCTTTCAATATCTTCTTCACTTACTGGACGTATCATCTTCTGTAATTCTGGGTCTTTAGACAAATCTACTCCGTGTTTATCTAACAGAAGAGCAGTCATTTTTATTAGTTTTGTAACTTCTCTTTCAGAAATTAGATTAAGCTGTAAATGAGTTTCTTCTCTTAATTCTCCTACCTTAGAACTACGATTCTGAGAAATAAGCACGAACACTGAAAGTATTATGGCTTCTAAGGAGACAATCATGGTTAGCAGATTAAATGGGAATGGATCGAATATTGATATAGAAGTTATTTGTCCTGTATTGATAAATATCCAAAACACGAAAACTATTAGGTTTAATATTAAGAAATTAATACCCCCAAAAAATTCGGTCATCCAATCAGCAACCTTTTCTACTTTAGTTCTCTTGGCTGCAGAGCGAGCCCTGATACTACGAAAAATCTTCTTTCTTGATTCACTACTATCACCAAGTAGTAAATTTATAAATGCCATATGTTCCTTATTCATAATGAGATTATATCATTTATTCTCTGATAATTAACACACTCCCGTCTTCGTTTAACTTTATTACCTTGGAAGGCTTACCTTCTATAACACCCCCATCAACGTAACAATCTACGGCATCTCCAAAATACCCCATGGCTTCTTCAGAACTCTTGGCTGTTGGATATCCTTCTGGGTTAGCAGACGGAGCTATGATTGGACCAGATTCTTTTAAAAACTCTCTTAACCCTTCATCTTCTGGTAATCTAAAAGCTAGCGTATTTGTTCCTCTATGCAAATATGTAAATTTTTCATCAAAACAATCAAATATTATACTCACAGGTCCGGGCCAATATTTCTTCACCTCTTCGGCCTGTGAAGGAGTGAGCTTGATTGAGAAATTATTCATATCACTAATATCACCAATAAGTATTATGCACGGCCTATCTGGGTTTCTTCTTCGAGTTTCGTAGATTCTTTCTACTGTATTTTTATTATCGGCTCTACCAACTATCCCATACACAGTATCTGTAGGAATCACAGCAACACCTGACGTTTTAATAGTCTTTTTTAGTAAACCATCCTGCCAGATATTTTCTTTAGTCATAAATTCTAAACATTTTCAGAATTCTTAATAAGACTATCTTCGAGAGCTATGGAATTCATTATTTGTTTTATATATTCTGGTTTTATCACTCGCAGAAAATCATGTGCGTCATTGCTTAATTTGCCTTCTTTATTCAGTTTAATTAATTTTTTATAATGTCCGTCGGTAAATTCTTCTTCATATTTCTTTATTCCTAAACTTTCCATTTCCATTTCTAGTACTTTCTTTCTAGCATCAAGCTCGGTTGGTTTGCTTAAGTATTCTTCTTCACTCATATTATTTGAAATAATTTGATCTTTAGACGTTTTTGTTGAGTCAAAAGCCTTATTGTATAAGTCGATAGCATAATCAGACATAGAAGAATGTCCTTGTGTGATTTGATGCTCAAATTCATGAGTACCTACTCTAATATTATCTTCTACATTTCTTTTATTAACTATAGGTAAATGGGATCTGGAGTGATCGTAAAATCCAAGAGCGCCTTCTACTCTTTTTTGTATTTTCTCTAGGCTTTCCAGGAGGTAGTCTGTTCTCAAAGAATTAAGTCTTCTTTGTTGTTCTTCCTTTGCCTCCACTCTATTACCATTAAACTCTATAATTAGACGATTTAAATAATCATCACTTCCTACTTGTTTTCTTAAGGCATCTTTTTGTTCATCAAATTGTTTATATGAATTAATCATTTCTAAAAGCCTCAAGCTGTCTCTTTTAATTAAGTATTCTTGATTCCTGGATTTAATTTCTTGTATTTGGTTCGGTAGCTCTCTTATAAATTCCTCTTGATTTTGAATACTGTTTTTTAGAATCTGCATAAATTCTTTATCGGATTTCGATGGATTTTTTATTAGCAATAAAGAATCAAGTATGGGTTTGCAGTCTTTTATAAATCTATCTGCATGTTTTATATGGGAGCCAATCTCCTTATTTAAAACACTATCTTCTACTATGTGTGCCTTTATGTCTGCACTATCTAATAAATACTCACTTATATTACTTGTTCTTCTTTTAATGTCTGCTTCGTTTAAATCTTGATCGAAAGTTATATTCTTTACTAATCCATGCTCTTGTAGCTTTACCTCTTTGTTAGATAACGGTTGTTTATCCTCATTAGTTTTAGAAGCTAAAAAGGTGCCGTAAACAACAGAAGCTATCCCTAAGTTACGCAAAAAACTCAGCCAATTTCTTCCGTTTAAAAGCTCTTTTTTATTGTTTTCATTTTTGTTAGGGAAATTCTCCATAACTAAATTATAGCAACTTATTCTTGGGGTGCCTATCGGGATTCGAACCCGAACTGAGGGTTCCACAAACCCTAGTGCTAACCATTACACCATAGGCACCATATATGCCTTTAAGTTATACCAATAAATTAGAGGTAATGCAAAAGTTTACC
>JAGORC010000037.1:1590-3024 GCA_018063015.1 Minisyncoccota bacterium | reverse complement strand
GAGTTATCCACACATTTTATTAGGTAAGGTGGGAAGAAGTGGGATATAATATTAACCAAGTGGGAAAAAGTGGGAAAGTAATAATTTAGAAAAACTTATGCTCATCGGCGAATATACACACACAATAGATGCGAAATCCAGAATGTCTTTACCAGTAAAGTTTCGCAAGGAGATGGGAGAGAAAATTATTATTACTCCGGGGCTTGATGAATGTCTGTTCCTTTTCACAAACGAAGAATGGAAGAAGGTCTCAAAGAGGCTATCTGATTCAGAATCCGAACTTTCTTTTCTTAACAAAGATAAGAGAAGTTTCAACAGATTCATGTTTGGTCAGGCAGCAGAAGTAGAGGTTGATTCCATCGGCAGAATATTGATTCCACCATTTCTAATGAAGAGAGCAGGATTGAAAGACAGAGCAACAGTAGTAGGAGTAGAAGATAGAGTAGAAATCTGGAATGACAAGACTTGGTCCAAGTATCGAGATGTAGTAGAGAAGGAGGCGAATCAATTGGCAGAAGCGATAAGTGAGAAAAATGATTAAGGATACAGTTCACAAGAGTGTTCTTTTAAAAGAAACAATAGATGGTCTTAACCTCAAGAAAGGTAGTGTCGTAGTTGATGCCACATTCGGTGGTGGAGGACACTCCCTGGAAGTATTAAGAAATTATGAAGGAGTAGAGGTTGTAGCACTAGATCAAGACAAGAGCACCTGGAATAGAGCCAAGGATAAGTTTAAAGGATTAAAGGTTTCGTTTTATAACGAGAACTTTAGAAACTTAGACAAAGCTCTGGATAAAGAAGGAGTAAAGGAAGTAGATGGGATTATATTCGATCTAGGGCTTAGTTCAGACCAGTTAGAAGTTTCTCTTCGAGGATTTTCTTTTATGAAAGACGAACCGCTTATGATGACCATGAAGGAAAATCCTGGCAGAGAAGATTTAACAGCGAAAGATATCGTAAATTCTTGGAGTGAAGAGAATTTAGCCAAGATATTACGAGGTTATGGTGAAGAGAATTTCGCAGGTAGGATTGCTCGAGCGATAGCCGAAGCTCGAGAAGAGAAGGAGATAGAAAGCACATTTCAATTAGTAGAAATAATCAGGAATGTAGTACCAGCATTCTACAGAAAAGGGAAGACACATTTCGCCACCAAGACATTTCAAGCGATACGTATGGCGGTAAACGATGAATTGAGAGCATTACAAGAAGGATTAGAGAAAGGTGTCGTAGCTTTGAAAAGTGGAGGCAGAATGTCGGTAATAAGCTTCCATAGTGGAGAAGACAGGATAGTTAAGAATATTTTTAAGAATTTAGTAAAAGAAGGAAAAATAAAATTAATAAATAAGAAACCGATAGTTCCAAGTAACATTGAATTAAAAGATAACAAAAGAGCAAGAAGTGCAAAGTTAAGAATAATAGAAAAAATTTAAATGA
>JAGORC010000037.1:0-1490 GCA_018063015.1 Minisyncoccota bacterium | reverse complement strand
ATGAGAGAAAAAGCAATTAAAATTAAATCATACGTAGGGAACATGAGTATCGTGGATGATAACGACCTCAAGAGGAAGACTCTAAACTTCATGTTTTTCTCATTTGGAATACTTGCGTTATCTTATGTCTACATAATAGGTAACATGGTGTTTGATATTGTTGAACGCAAGACCCTAGAAGCTGAAGCACGCAATCTATCCAACGAGGTAAGAGAGCTAGAGATAGTTTATTTAAATGAATCAAACAAGATAGATCTAACATTTGCTGAGGCAAAAGGCTTCAGAGAGGTCTCAACTAATTTCGTAACAAGGAAGCCAATCGGCTTCAACTCTTTTGGTAATGTAAGTAAGCCTGGCAATGAACTATAGTTTCTTTTCTAGAACTCGAGTACTGTCTCTAACTATAGTTGTTTTCTCTTTTATATTAATTGCCAAACTATTTTTATTGCAGGTTGTACACAGCAACTCTTATTCTGAAATGGCAGATAGGCAGTATGCTACTCCATCATCTGACATATTTGAACTAGGAACAATATTCTTCACCAGGAAGGATGGTCAGCTTGTGTCTGCAGCTGTGCAGTCCAGCGGATTCAAGATAGCTATAAATACAGAGAAGCTAGTAGACAAAGAAGGCTCATACAAGAAGCTAAATGAAATAGTAGATATACCTTATGATGAATTTATAAAAAAAGCAGAGAAGATAAACGATCCCTACGAAGAGATAGCCAACCATGTTCCGAAAGATGACGCAGACAAGATAGCCCTACTTAAGATTCCAGGAGTATCTATCTTCAAAGAGAAGTGGCGTTTCTATCCGGGCAACAACATGGCATCACATACACTAGGGTTCGTAGGATACAGAGGAGATGAGCTCGGAGGGCGATATGGACTAGAGAGATCATACAACGAAGAATTATCGAGAAACAAAGATAATCCATATTTGAACTTCTTCGCTGAAGTGTTCACCAATCTAAAAGATAATTTATTCGACGATGATACCAGAGAAGGAGATGTTGTCACAAGTATTGAACCACAGGTTCAGAATCTATTAGAGAAAGAATTGATAGCGCTAAAGGCTAAATACAGCATAGACAAGATAGGTGGAATCATAATGGATCCTACTGATGGCTCTGTGTATGCACTTTCGGTGAAGCCAGATTTTGACCCTAACAACTTTTCTAAAATAGAAGGCACCAGTATATTTACTAATCCATTAGTAGAGAACGTTTTAGAATTCGGGTCTGTTGTTAAGCCGTTGGTTATGGCCTCTGCGATAGACGCAGGAGTTGTAACAGCAAACACTACATACAACGATACCGGATCTGTAACAGTAGAGAAGAAAATAATAAACAACTTCGACAAAAAGGGACGAGGTCCTAATACAAGTATGCAGGAAGTTCTCAATCAGTCTCTAAACACTGGAATGGTTTTCGTATTTGAGAAACTAGGTAAGCAGAGGATGCACGACTACATGCTATCTTTCGGGTTGA
>JAGORC010000020.1 GCA_018063015.1 Minisyncoccota bacterium | reverse complement strand
GTAAATAGTCCATAGCCTCTAAGTGCTCCATCCACAAGGTGTCGTTGGTATATAGCATTATTCTTCTTACTGTCTCGAAGAAAGCATCGTCACCTAGCTTCTCTCTCTTATCCTTAACTGTTTTCTCTTTCTCTACAAATCCTAGAGATATATCTTCTAGTAGCTTTTCTATATCTTCTTTCTTTGATTTCAACATTCTCTGACGTCTCTCATAGACAATCTTTCTTTGGTGGTTCATCACATCGTCATACTCAAGTGTGTGCTTTCTGGAGTCGAAGTGGAATCCTTCTATCTTCTTCTGAGCACCTTCTAGGGTTCCTGATACAAACCTATTTGTAATAGGCATATCTTCTGGAATTCCGAATCTACCCATCATACCCTTGATCCTCTCTGCTCCGAACACACGCATCAAATCATCTTCTAGTGATACATAGAATTGTGTTTCTCCTGGATCTCCTTGTCGGCCAGAACGTCCCCTGAGCTGGTTATCGATTCTCCTTGCTTCGTGTCTCTCTGTACCCATGACAAACAATCCTCCCTGACTTTTCACGAATTGATATTCTTCTTCTACTATTGGATTACCTCCGAGCTTAATGTCTATTCCTCGTCCTGCCATGTTGGTAGCTATTGTTACTGCTCCTCTTCTACCTGCCTGAGCAATTATTTCTCCTTCCTTCTCGTGATTCTTGGCATTCAATATTGTATGTTGCACTCCTTCTTGTTTAAGATAAGCAGATAGAAGTTCGTTCTTCTCTATAGATATAGTACCAACTAGGACTGGCTGACCATTCTTGCTTATTTCCTTTATCTTTCTAGCGATAGCTTGGAACTTGCCCTTCTCTGTCTGGAAAATCATGTCTGAATGGTCAACTCTGATTACAGGTCTGTTGGTAGGAATAACTATTACATCTAATCCATACACCTTTAGGAATTCTTCTGATGAAGTTTCTGCTGTTCCTGTCATTCCAGATAGCTTCTTGTAAAACCTGAAATAGTTCTGGAAGGTTATGGATCCTGAGGTTCGGCTTTCTCTCTCTATCTTTACCCCTTCTTTAGCCTCTATTGCTTGGTGGATTCCTTCGCTCCAGCGTCTCCCCGGCTGAAGACGTCCTGTGAACGGGTCTACTATTATTACTTCTCCTTCTTTTACTACATAATCCTTGTCTTTCTCGAATAGTGCCTGAGCCTTCACTGCTGTTTCTAAGTGGTGAACATACTTTATACCCTTCTCTGTATATATGTTGCCTACTCCTAGGGCATTCTCGGCCTTGGTTATACCTTCGTCTGTTAGGGTTATTGCACGAAGCTTCTCATCTACCTTGTAGTCCACATCTCTTTTAAGCTGTTTTGCTATCTGAAAGAACTTGGTATAGAAATCTTCTGACTCTTCTCCCTGAGAAGATATGATAAGTGGAGTTCTCGCCTCATCTATAAGTATAGAGTCCACTTCGTCCACTATCGCGAAATTAGGTTCTCTCTGAACAAGCTGATCTAGGGATGTAGCTAGGTTGTCTCTTAGATAATCAAATCCGTATTCATTGTTAGTACCATAAGTTATATCAGCATTGTAAGCTTCTTTCCTTCCACAAGGTCTTAAGAATTCGTAAGCGATTTTGAATTCTCCTACTTTATCACGTGCTTCGTCTTCTGTTTTAGATTCAAGCTTAGCATCATACATATATGAAACGTTGGAAGAATTTATTACTCCAACACTAAGTCCTAAGAAATTATGCACTTGCCCCATGAGAACTGCGTCACGGCGAGCTAGGTAGTCGTTCACTGTGACTATGTGCACTCCCTTACCTCCTAGTGCGTTTAAATATGCAGGAAGAGTTGCCACGAGAGTCTTACCTTCTCCTGTTTTCATTTCTGAAATCTTACCATTGTGTAATGTAATACCTCCTATGAGCTGAACATCATAATGACGTTCTCCTAAGTTCCTCTTTGCCGCTTCCCTAACTAGGGCGAAGGCTTCTGGGAGGATATCGTCTAAAGTCTCCCCTTTTTCTAATCTTTGTTTAAATTCCTGGGTTTTCAGGGGGAAATCGCTATCCTTAAGTGGTAGCATCTTCTCCTCAAGATCGTTTATTTGCTTGATTGTGCCTTGTATACTTTGTATGAACTTGGTGCTTGTGTCACCGAATATTTTATCGAAAATTGACATAAACTATATTCTAGCATAAAAACAGAAAACCTCCGATTGCTCGGAGGTTTTCTTTAAAGAAGACTAAGCTCGCTTTTTTGCGCTCTTTTTTGCTACCTTCTTCTTTGCTACCTTTTTCTTTTTAGCTGCCATATTATTTTTGTTGCTAGTTTTTACCGAAGTAAAAATTTTGCAAAATTATTTTCTAATTAGTTTGCAATAATCACGACCTAGGATTAATTATTGCGGGAACATATTAATTATCTCGCATATTGGAGACGTTTACAATAGTTTTTTCATAAAACTGTGGATAACTTTTTCTTTTTTGAAAATAAAAATTAATTTTTGTTGAATAAAAACAAATGTCTTTATAAAAATAAAAAAATTCTAGAGAATTTTCTCTAGAATTTTTTTAAATTACTTTCATTTGAGGCAGGTGATGGCGAAACTCCAACATATGTGCCTATGTGAGTGCGACCACCCGCCACAGATAAAAATAATTCTGTACTATATATTATATCACATTAGAGCTTACTACTTCTACCCTGCTAAATAGGCCAATGTATGCTATACTTGGCATACAAGTAAATATAGTTATCAAGAGTGGTGGTAGAGAATTGGCTCAGTAACCCCACAGCAACCTATAACAAGGTGCTAAATCCAACCCGAATCAAAGGGAAAGATATGCTTAACATTTAGTCGATGTAAGAAATCTTTCCTCATTAATAGAGGAATTTTTTGTTTTTAATATGACCCATTCGATAAAAACAGCAGAGTTCGTGAGCCCCAAGCATCCAGATAAAATATGTGATTTCATTGCAGATTCTATTCTCGATGCTTATTTAGAAAAAGATATAAATAGTCGTGTAGCAGTAGAGGTGATGGGTGGACATAACCTAGTCACTATCAACGGTGAAGTCAGAAGCAGTGCTACACCTGACATAGAGAGCATAGTGAAGTCGATAGTCGGAGATGAATACAAAGTTATTTCTAACATCGCAGTGCAGAGCCCTGAGATTGCTAAAGGAGTGGACACAGGCGGTGCGGGAGACCAAGGCATAATGAAGGGCTACGCCACGAGCGAAACACAGTCCATGATGCCTAGAGAGTACGAACTCGCAAGAAATCTATGTATGAAAGTTTATGAGAAGTATCCCTACGATGGTAAGACTCAGGTGACACTAGAAGATAACAAAGTGACGAACGTGGTAGTAAGCTTCCAGAATACCAAGAATGACGAGCTACTCCCCTTCGTAAAGAGTCTAATAGAAAGTGAAGAGTATCTAATCAATCCTGCTGGAGAGTGGAACCAAGGAGGATTCGACGCAGACACAGGACTCTCTGGAAGGAAAATAATAATAGATAACTATGGACCAGAAATACCAATAGGTGGAGGATCTTTCTCTGGCAAGGATTATACAAAGGTGGATAGATCAGGAGCATATATGGCTAGAAAGATTGCTGTCGATCTAGTAAGAAAGGGCGCGCACGAAGTATTCGTAAAGCTTGCCTACGCTATAGGTAAGGCAGAGCATGTGATGGCTGTAGCAGTAATAGATGGAAAGGAAGTTGAAATAACGAACTATGACCTGACACCTATGGGAATAAGAAAAGCATTAAACCTAGATAAGGTTAAATTCAGCGAAACCTCCTCCTTCGGCCACTTCGGCCGTGGCTTCGAATGGGATAAGTAGAGATACTTAAATATTAGCTAAATAATTTTTTATTCTTTGTTTATCTTCATTTTCAGACTCACCCTTAAAATATATCTCAATAAAATCAATAGTACTGTTTAGGGTATCGTATGCATAAATAATACGAATACCACTTTGAACCCCACGACCCTTAAGGGCTTTGCAAGCAAATTTTTTTATTTTACAAATCTTTAATTCATCGGAACAAAAATTTGGAATCAATTCAATAGAGTTATTATCTATATTTTTTTTATGGAGTAATTCAATAGCATTCTTTTTTGCAACTTCAATATCGCTTTCAAGAGTTCTGAATTTCCTAAGTAATCTTTTTAAATCTTTATTAAAACTAGATGTATTTTTATAAGTTATTGGATTCATATTCTCTTACAGAAGTGTCCTTCGTTCGGTAGAACACAGATTCATAAGATAAAGGCTGGCCGTCTTCTGCAGTAATCCAAGGTACATCTTTGTGAGAATACTCACTTAATTCAGTTGCAGATTTATCAGAAAGACGTGAAAGTACCTCATCAATATGTTTTATTTCATTAGCATTTAATACAGAGATGTCTGGCTCTCTATGTGGTAAATACTTAGTTTGTTCGTGTAGAAAATATTTACTCTTAACTGTTTCAAGTTCTCCTTTTGATTCCATTGATTCTACAATCTTTTTGAATTCCACAGGAGTTGGTCCAAAATGATTTTTTATATATGTTGCTCCAACAAGCTGCTCTTCGAACTTTTCGTAATAATCAAAATCAATAAAATACAGAAGTTTATATAAAACAGTCATACCAACATTGGATTTACTACCCACTTTCTCTAAAACATACAGAAGTACTTCTTTAAATTTTTTTAAGTTTTTTTGTGGAACATCAATACGAATCTCTTGCTTTTCTTTTTTCTGCACAATATCCTCTAAAGAAACTTTTATATTGGAGATTTGCTTGCCATATATAAGTTCAGTAAGAGTAATATTAAAAATTTCAGCAATTTTATTTGCTTGAGAAAGCGTAAGTTCTTTAACTCCTTTTTCAACTTCTATATAACTTGCTCTTGAAACACCAATTCTTTTAGCAACAAGAGCCTGAGAAATACCCTGATTTTTCCTCAGTTCTAATAAAAATGTGTGTTTAATCATGTATGTAGTATAAACCCAAAAGGAAGATATGTCAATATAGTAGACATGTTAGTTGTGGATAAATTTGACAATGAAAATTAAGAGTATAGAATAACTTTATTATCACTAATTTCGGCATAGTCGAACCGATATAAATTCAATAAATATTTATGGCTAAATTTATAATCAATAGACATACACAACCAACCGGTGAAAACGAGGTGCATGAGGAGGCTATATGTAATCACCTTCCATTGCCAGAAAACAGGATTCTTGTGGGATATTTTGACACTTGCCGCTCTGCAATATTTGCGGCTAAGTTAAAATGGCCAAGTAATATAATAGATGGGTGTGCATATTGTACTACATGTCACACACAATAAAAGGCTGAATTAAGCAAAAGTTGCTGGATTATGTAGATTTTGAGAAGAAAGAGAATAGATTGAGTTAATGCAATTCATCAATAAAGACAGAAAGGCATGCCTTGCTTACAAAAATCCGCTTATGCGGATTTTTGTTTTGTATATTTCTTATACAACTCAAACAAGAATTCAATACGATCTTCTTTTGAAGTAAACCTTCTTCCGTAACAAGTATCTACTGCCCTGTCGAGTTCGTCATGGGCTTTTAATAGTTCTGGTGGCATAGTATTGGGATCATATAAATCAGCAAGTGAACTATTTAAAAACTGGGAACGAACATCTAAAACTTTTTGAGCTGATTCTTCTACTTTTTTCTTTTGCTCATCAGTTACATTTTCAGGCCAAGGAAAGTTGTTGTATACAATATCTTTTGAATACCGATAATCGCTTTTTAATCTTCCGCAGGTAAAAGAAACCCAAGTCATATGCATAAAAGATTCTAAAATTCCAAAATGGTATATGCCAGCATTGGGAATTATTAAATTACCATTTGTTGAAATTGTATTTTTATCAATAAATCCCATAGGTATATACCTTCTTTTTTCAGAAGAAACTACTGGGATTACAAGTGCACTATCTGGATTATTTGTTTCTCGAAAACGAGTCGGGGTAAGATTTCGTATGCCTTTATCTGTGCTTTTCAATCTATCTTCCTTAACACGGTTAACTCGCTCCATAACAAAAGGCATTTTCCTGAGTTCATCTGGAGGGCAATCCACTAACCAAAGACAATAGCGTTTTTTGTTGTTTATAAACTCATCTGCGCCAATTAAAAGTTTTACGTATTTTTTTACATTCGGCTCATTTGTTATTAAATAATCTAAATCTTCTTCTTCAATAATTAACCCTTCGCTTTTTGCATAATAATTACCTTTTATAATGTTAGGAGCACTAGAAATTTGTTTTGTTCTTTTTTCAATAAAAACATCTTTCGCTGAAACTAAATATCCATTTATATCTTCTGTCTCTTTTTCCTTTGGTTCGCTTTTTATATCTTTGTATTCAAAGAGATATTTCTTTGGAGTATCAAAGTTTGCAAACCCAACAATTACACACTGTACCGCCGCCACGCCTGGTGCGTCATTGTTCCATTTGAATGTCTGATGAGCAAAATGTATAAAAATTCCATATTTTTCTTTAAGTCTTTTCCAGAGAATACCCACTTGTTCACCCTGGCAAATACTATTTGTGGACACAAATGCCGTTTTTATTTGTGTTCCAAAAATATATTTTGCTGCTTTTTCATACCAAGCGGTTACAAAATCCAAATCTCCTACCCCTTTCTCTTTATTAAAAACTTTTAATAAAATTTCTTTCTGTTCCCTCTTCATTATTTGAGCTCCAACAAAAGGTGGGTTGCCGAGAATATATGAAAGTTTGTCTTTTGAAACAACTTCTTCCCAGTCTATTATAAGCGCATCAGCATTAACTATAGTCGCAGGTTCACGAAGTGGAATACGAGCATAAGCTTGTCCAAATTCCTGAGAGAGCTCCATGTTCATTTGATGATCCACTAGATACATGGCTGTTCGAGCTACGAGCGCTGGAAATTCTTCTACTTCTATTCCGTAAAATTGATTGACCTGTATTTTTGAAATATCTTCTGCTCCAAACAGAACCCTTTTCTGATCTTTGCGAAGGTTTTTCAAAACTTCAAGCTCAAGCCGACGAAGTTCTCGATACGCTGTCACGAGGAAATTTCCACATCCACAAGCTGGATCAAGAAATCTAAGTTCACTTAATTTTTTATGAAAAGAATTAATACTCCTTGTATCATATTTCGATTGATCAAACTCAATATAAAGTTCATCAAGAAATAATGGTTTAATTAGTTTAAGAATATTTGTCTCAGAAGTATAATGTGCTCCTAGTTGTCTACGTTCTTTTTTATCCATAACTCCTTGAAATAATGAACCGAAAATAGAAGCTGATATATTAGACCAATCAAATTCACAACATTTTAAAAGACGTAAGTATGCTGTTGTGTCAAGAGTAATAGGAGGAAGTTGTTCTGAAAATATTCCACCATTAATGTATGGGAAACTCATAAGTTGTTCATCTATATTTGTTTGTCTCTTATTTACAGGGGTATTTAAGGTATAAAAAATCTGTCCAAGATGAATACCTAGATCTGAGCCATCTTTATTTAATCTATTTTCAATATAACCACGAAATAAGGATTTATTAAAAATACCCGTATCGTCAGCAAAAAGACAAAAAAGGATTCTAATAAGAAAAACTTCAAGGGAGTGTTTATCATATCCTGTTTTTTCTATTTCATTATGAAAATCTGCCATTAAACGTGCTGCTTTGATACTAGCTTGTTCTTCCTCTGCATAATTTTTATATGAAGAATATCCAGAAATAAAATCAAATAAATCTATGTTCTTATAAAGATCCTTAAGTAGAAACTCTTTCTCTTCTCCTGTTTCCAGGTCTATTAGTCTCATCTTTGAGAAATCAGAAACTATAATATATTTTGGTAATTCCTCATTTTTTAATCCTGGGAAATATTCTTTTGCTTGTTTGAATGCTTTATCTAAGCTTTTACCTTTGGATTTATGTTCTGCCAATAATACCCCTTTCCAAAAAACATCAATATAACCATCGCTTCCGTCAATTTTTTTAACAGGAAATTCAAAAGTTGCTACTCTTCTACGTGGAACGCCAAAAATATCAAAAAAACCATCCCAAAAACTCTTGGCTTCAGCGTCTTCACTGTAGTCTCTTTCCCACTCTTTAGCAAAAGAAATTGCTCTATTTCTTATTTCATTAAGACTTAATAACACATTGAGATTGTGCCATATTTTCAACAAATTTTCAATTACTTTCTATATGACTAAAATGACGCTTATATGTGAAAACGAGTGCTTGGATGGACCGAAGCACTCGTTAAAAAATTTCTTTAATACTTTTAATAGCTAATAGCCGGCAAATGCCTTAGAGATGAGTTCGGTTAGGAAATACTCTATCCTGGTGTGGGCTTGCCCTTCGAATGTTCGAGGGCTTCTGTATTGTCGTTTATAAACGACCCAGAACCTGGCGGTAATGCCTGGACACTTATCGTCTCTGACCATGCATCGGAACTTTCTCTTCTCTTCTTTAGTGAGAGAAAACATTCCTAAGAAAGTCGAGATGAATCCACCGAAGGCTCTGACGGATGTCCGAACTGGCATCTTGGCAAACTGCCAAGCGTGGGACAGCTCACCTATCCAAGCCATGAACAACTTACCTGAATCAATGGCAAGCTTGTTGATATGCATCACTCCGAAAGCAAAGTGGCTGGTGGCTGTGGAATTGCTAACAATTCTTATTTTCTTAACATGGAGTGCCTTGTGGATAGAATCAATAAAGTTAGAAATTCTAAGTGAATCTTTACTATCCTTCGGAGGGCATTCTTTGAAAAGAAAAGTCTTGAATTCGTGTGTGCTGTCTTGGGAATGGACTTTGGCTATTAAAAACAAAAGAAGAACGGGAACGAGAAGAACTACTTTCATAACGGCGGGGTTTGGTTTGGTAGAATTTTCTTCTTTTATTGTAGAAAAGTCAAATCTAGATAACGCTCATGACTTCCTCGAGAGTTGTGAGTCCTGCGATGGCCTTGGATACTGCATCTTGCTTGAGAGTCTCTGTGCCGTTTGAGTTGAAGTGCTCCTGTAGTAGAGTCATCGGTGCTCGCTCTATTATGAGGGTGCGGAACTTCTCATCTAGCTCCATAACTTCGAATACTCCGATACGTCCCTTGAATCCTGTTCCATGACATTCGCTACATCCAGCACCTTTGTAGAAAGTATAGTTCCCTCCCTTAAGTCCGAAGAATTCTAGGTAAGAATCCTCAGGTGTGTACTCGGTCTTGCAAGCTGTGCAGTTCTTCCTTATCAATCTCTTAGCCACTGAGCCGTTAATAGAATAAGCAATCAAGCTACGATCTATGCCCATGTCTATGAATCTAGCAATAATTCCTACAGAACTGTTTGAGTGCACAGAAGATAGCACGAGTCTGCCCAGAAGTGCAGCACGGATAGCGTGCTCAGCTGTCTCTCCATCTCGAATCTCCCCTATCATTATGACATCTGGGTCCTGACGAAGAATGGATTTCATCCCAACAGCAAATGTGAGTCCCTGCTCTGGCCTCATAGAAGCTTGTCTGATGCTGTCGAATACATACTCTACTGGATCCTCTAGAGTAATGATGTTTTTCTCATCACTTTTCAATTCTTGTAAAATAGAGTAAATCATAGAAGTCTTACCAGAACCTGCTGGTCCTGTGACGAGTAGCATCCCGTAGTTCCTGCCTATTAGGTTCTTGAGCTTAGTGCGAGCGAGCTCTGACATTTCGAAGTCGTTAATATGCATGAGCATGTTCTGGCTGTTTAGAAGTCGCATCACTACTGCATCACCATGTGATGTAGGGAAAACAGAAACTCTGACATCTACGTTTCTCTTGGTTTTAGATTTAGAAGCGTCTTCACCCTCTGACTTGTTCGGTACGAATTGCACAAGTTCAAACTGACCATCCTGAGGCATAGGCCTAGCTGTGAGGTCTAGGTTGGCTAGGACCTTGATCTTGTTCACTATTGTCTCGAAGTCTTGAAGCTGAAGCTTCACTACCTCTTGCAACTTTCCATCAATACGAAATCTAATACGTGCAGAACCGAAGATGGGCTCTATGTGTATGTCAGAAACACCTTCGTTCGCAGCATCGTTTAAAAGTTTATCGAAAAATTCTTCTATGCTTAAATTGTTTTGTTCTTTTGGCATAGGAATATTATACAATCTCGCTTAAATAAAGACCAACAAATTATTTAAATACTCGCTTAAGTAAATTCTCAAATACGTGAACCGGCTTAGCGCCTACTTGTGAACACAAATCAGCGAAATGTGAGCTATCTCTCCAGTCCGGCATAAATGATATCCCCAGCAAGCTCACTCCTCTGGTAGGACTTAGGACTAAGTCAGTCTTCATGTAGTGCTTCACCCCTAGAGACTCAAACAGTTCCTCGCCGAAGTCTGTGATAATCTTCTTCTCATCTTCTGAGAGTGATCTAGGAAGTGGAAAATGATAAACATCTTCTCCTCTGAATTCTCTCAAGGTATGTAACGATACTGGCTTACCAGGTATCAACTCTTCAACTAAAATGTTGCCTCTGTGCTCTATGCCATCTATTATTGCATTCACAAGTTCGGGGAAAGTCTTGGCCACATGAACTCCCATCGAGACCTTGCCTGACACACTCCTGACAATCCAAGGTGGAGCAAATTTGCCGAAGACTTCTTGAGCCTTCTTGGTAGCGTATTCCTGTACGTCTCCATCTGTATCACTTATGTAAGATGATAAAATAAGCGACCTAGGCATGGTGATATCTAGTGTCTCCATATGGTCCCTTAGTCTGTCTCTCTCTTCTTCTAGTAACTGGTGGAGTGCTTCTGTCTCAATCTTGGGTATTCCTAAAGTGTCTATAGTGGAAGATGCACCAGGAACAGTATTCCAAACTACATCTACTCTCTGCGCTAAGTCAGAAGGAAGAACAGGAAATCCAGAAACATGCCAAACGCCTTCCTGATCTATGAAGACATCTACTGGAGTCCACTTGGGATATAAATTCTCTAGAATATAAACAATCAAATCCCCTCCTTTGTTGAGGGACTTCTGATAATGCTCTCCGGTTCCTCCGCGCACTATTCCAATTTTCTTCTTTGACATAAATTAATTATACCATAGCTAAAGTTGCAAGATTTATTTATAATTAGTTTGATTTTTATTTATGGAAAACAAGGACATATCAAAAAGTAATTTCAATAAAGTTCTACAAATGATGAGCTTGAACAGCTTCGCTATGGCGTTTGTGTCTATATTTGTCCCTATATATTTAATCGAATTAGGATATTCATTCCAAATGATAATGGTATGGATGATTATTCATCACGGAACCCTGCTTATATTCGCCTTTATTGCTGTGTATTCATCAAACAAGATAGGACTAGTACATTCTCTCCATGTTAGGTTTGTACTGCTTCTCCTGTCATTCCTACTTCTGACCTTCGGGCTTGAGGATATGCCAAGTCTCTTCTATATTATCCCTATACTCTCTGGAGCAGAAACAGCATTTTACTGGATACCACTCAATATATTGTTCATAAGAAATACAGAGTAAGAAAGTATGGGTAAATCTATGAGTAAGTTCATAGTTATTCCTAAGGCTCTCTCTATGCT
>JAGORC010000019.1:8410-11739 GCA_018063015.1 Minisyncoccota bacterium | reverse complement strand
AGCGAAAGACCTCGCGTATTCAAAAGCGATTTTCTCATCTAGGTCTTTGCCCCAGATGGCACGATATCCTGTAACTGAAAGTTTAGGTTTATTATCCATAGGTATTATTTTACCACTTTGTTGTGGAGATGACGAGAATTGAACTCGTGTGCAGAAGGGTATCTAAAGGGCAATCTACATGCGTAGTGCGCTTAGTGTTTTAAATTAGAAAATTATTAAGCGAACAAAATATTTTCTAATCGAGCTCTTGATTTTCATGAATTATGTGAGCAAATAATTCCTTATCCCGATAATATTATGCCTGTTCTTATATATCGGAAGTCTATAAGAAAGACACCAGCTTACGCTTACGCGAATGCTGGAGCGAAGGCGAAATCTGCCTTACCGAAGTAAGGAGATACCTTTGCTTTAGCAGTTAATTTTGCAATTAACATTTGAATACAGTTTAGCGAGGTTGTATTCATTCTCGGCATGCAACACTTCAAACATTCCATCTGTCTATGCCTTGCATCCCCAATATTTTATTATCAACGTCCTTTGTACTCTCGTCTTACTTCACGGTCCGTTTCTCGTTTCTTTATGGTTTCTCGTTTATCAAACTTCTTCTTACCTTTTACTAATGCAATAGAAATCTTTATCTTTCTGCCTTTGTTATACACTGACAATGGCGCTATTGTCAAACTTTTATTCTTCTCGCTACCAGATAATTCACGTAGCTCCTTCTTGGTTAAGAGAATCTTTCTGTTTCTAAGAGGATCGTAGTTTTTATCCACATTCTTAGGCTGATAGGGAGGGATATTTGAGTTTATTAAGAATGCTTCACCGCCTCGGATTATAACGAAAGCACTTTCAAGCGACATTCTACCACCGCGAACTGATTTAACCTCAGTGCCTAAAAGCTCAATACCTGCCTCGTATTTCTCTATGATTTCATAATCAAAATTCGCTTTTCTATTTTCTGCATAATTAGCCATACATTACAATATTACCATAAATTTACAGCTTTTCTTTTAGTTTTTTTTATGCTATTCTCGGAGAATGGATTTAAATTTTCTTAATCAAGATAAAGAAGAGAAGAAGGGAGCTCCTAAGAAAAAGGACGGACCTAAGTTCGGCGGTAGTATCGCTGGAGCAATACTTATATTTATTTTTATAACTGCTTTATATTTAGCACTATCAGGCAACACCAAGGAGGTTGCCAACATTCCTGTATCTGATTTAGCTAAGAGTGTACAGGCAGGAGAGGTGAAGAATATATTAGTAGAAGGAGAGATTCTAACTGTTACTTATACAAATGATGAGGTGAAGAAATCAAAGAAAGAAGTAGAAGCATCTCTTACCGAAACTCTGTCTAACTACGGAGTTAGCAAGGAAGCACTAAGTAGCACAGAGATAGAAGTTAAAAACGAGACAGGATTCTTTTACTGGCTAGGGAACGTTTTACCTTTTCTTTTACCTATCTTATTTATAGTTTTATTCTTCTGGTACTTATCTCGCCAAGTTAAGGGTGCTGGTATGCAAGCATTTACGTTTGGTCAATCACGAGCACGTATCACTGACCCTAATGACAAGAACAACAGAGTCACCTTCAAGGATGTCGCAGGATGTAAAGAAGCTAAGGAGGAGTTGAAGGAAATAGTAGACTTCCTAAAGAACCCTAAGAAGTTTCTAGACATAGGAGCAAGAATTCCAAAAGGTGTAATGCTAACTGGTTCTCCAGGAACAGGTAAGACATTACTAGCTAGAGCAGTAGCAGGTGAAGCATCTGTGCCGTTCTTCTATTTGTCTGGTTCTGAATTCGTGGAAATGTTCGTAGGAGTTGGAGCATCTCGAGTTAGAGACCTATTCAAGATGGCTAAGAAAGCGGCTCCAGCAATAATATTCGTTGACGAAATAGACGCAGTAGGTAGAACTCGCGGAAGCGGATTCGGTGGTGGAAACGATGAACGAGAGCAAACATTAAACCAGATATTGGTTGAGATGGATGGATTCGAACCAACAGACAAGGTGATAGTTATGGCAGCCTCTAACAGACCTGACGTCTTAGATCCTGCACTTCTACGTCCAGGACGTTTCGACAGAAAGGTTATACTTGATCTTCCTGACCGTGCAGATCGCGAAGAAATACTCAAGATTCACGCACAGAAGAAGCCACTAGCTGAAGATATAAATTTGAAATTAGTTGCAGAGAGAACTCCAGGATTCTCTGGGGCTGACCTATACTCAGTCATGAACGAAGGAGCAATTCTCGCAGCAAGAGAAAACAGAAAGAAAGTTTCTCAATTTGATCTTATTAGAGCTATCGAGAAGGTGATGCTAGGTCCTGAGAGAAAGAGTCATTTGCTCTCTAAGAAAGAAAAAGAGATAACAGCTTATCACGAAGCAGGACACGCGCTTGTTGCTTCTGTTCTACCTCATGCTGATCCAGTGCATAAGGTTTCTATAATCGCACGTGGACGCGCTGGAGGATTCACTTTGAAACTACCTCTAGAAGAAAGAAAGCTTCAATCCAAAAAAGAATTTATAGATGACATATCAATGTCACTAGGAGGATATGTTGCAGAGAAAATGATTTTCGGAGATATAACAACTGGACCTTCTTCTGATTTACAAGTAGCTACTAACCTAGCTCGTGCTATGGTTACTCGCTGGGGTATGTCAGACCTTATAGGTCCTATAGCACTAAACGATAATGGAGGCAAAATGCACCCTGATATGATTGATAGTGTTCATTCAGAAGCAGTTTCTGCTAAGGTTGATGGAGAGGTTTCTAGAATAATAGATGAATGTCTAAAGACAGCAGAGAAGGTTATTGCTGAGAATAAGAAAGTTCTCGATGCTATAGCTTCTAAGCTTATTGAAGTAGAAACACTAGAACAGGAAGAATACGAGAAGATACTTACAATACATGGTATAGCCCTTAAGAAAAAGGAAATAATAGCAGGAGATAGCACAGGCAAGGTTGCATAACTTTGCGAAAAATTAAGGAATTTTGTAGTATTAGAAACATCCGCCCTTAGCTCAGCTGGCTAGAGCACAGAGCTTATACCTCTGGGGTCCTTGGTTCGAGTCCAAGAGGGCGGACAATTAACCAAAGTTAATTGTCCGAGCCGGAAGCACGACGGTGCTGAGGCGGGGTCGCGTAAAATTCCAGCAGGAATTTATATGTGACGACAATTATTTAAGTCCGAGGCGGATTTACTCAAAATGAAATTCTCCTGCTTTTTCCTTTACTCTTTCTTTTAGTAGGGGATAGTTATGTAGTTCGGGGTCTTCTGATATTAAACGCACTGCTTCTGTTCTAGCTGCTTCAACCATTTTTATATTTT
>JAGORC010000019.1:0-8310 GCA_018063015.1 Minisyncoccota bacterium | reverse complement strand
TCAAAATGAAATTCTCCTGCTTTTTCCTTTACTCTTTCTTTTAGTAGGGGATAGTTATGTAGTTCGGGGTCTTCTGATATTAAACGCACTGCTTCTGTTCTAGCTGCTTCAACCATTTTTATATTTTTTATTGCTTCCATTCCTAGGTCTGTGAGCCCCCATTGTTTGCTTCCACCTAGCTCTCCAGCGCCACGCAAGCTTAAGTCTAATTCAGCAAGTTCAAACCCGTTCTTGGCATTTTTTAGAGCTTTTAATCTTTCTATTGTCTTTTCTGATTTAGCTTCTGCAAACACGTAGCAGTATGCTTGATGAGTGCTTCGTATTACTCGGCCTCTTAGCTGGTGAAGCTGAGCAAGTCCAAATCTCTCTGCTCCTTCTATTATTATTGTCGTTGCGTTCGGCACATTCACTCCTACTTCAACAACAGAAGTTGCACATAGTATATGAATCTTACCATCAGTGAAGTCCTTCATTACTTCTTCTTTCTTATCCTTACTCATTTTTGAATGAAGTACTCCTATTTCGTATTTCTTAAACACATCTTTCTTTAGTCTCTTAGCTTCTGTTACTGCGGATTTTACGTTTAAGGCTAATTCTTTTTCTGGATCTGGTTCAAATATTCTAGGACAAATTACATATACCTGCCTACCTGCTTCTAGTTCTTTTTCTACCTTGTCATAAGTAGGTTCACGTTTATCAGGAGTTATTATCTCAGTAATTATTTGTTTTCTTCCAGCTGGCATCTCATCAAGTAGAGATAAGTCCAAGTCTCCATATATGGTAAGTGCTAGAGTTCTAGGTATAGGAGTAGCAGTCATAGATAGAAGGTGAGGCGCGAAATTATCACGTCTTGCAAACTTTCTTCTCTGGGCGGTACCGAATCTATGCTGTTCGTCTATTACGACTAAAGCTAGATTCTTAAACACAACGCTCTTTTGAATTAAGGCATGAGTACCGATAAGTATCGGCATTGAGCCTTCTTTAGTCCATTTTAGTAATTGGGCTCTAGATATGTCTGTCCATCCTGATGGATTTACTTTAGAAGGGAATTTTCTACAACCGCTACCGGTTATCAGTCCTATGTTTATAGGTAAGTGTTTAAAATATTTAATAAATGATTCGAAGTGCTGAGTAGCAAGTATCTCCGTAGGTGCCATGTAAGCTACTTGAAGATTACCGAAGTCTTGATTCTCTGGTCTGTTTATTATGGTTACATAAGATGCGGTAGCTGCGACTGCTGTCTTTCCACTTCCTACATCTCCTTCGAGCAATCTAGCCATAGGGGAATTCTTCTTCAGATCTTCTAGTATTGTATCTATAGATTTCTTCTGAGACTCTGTAGGGGAGAAGGGGAATCGGTTTAAAAATTCTTTTACTACCTTTCTGTCCACATCTATTTTAAAAGATTTATTTTTTCTATATTCAAATTTGTCATTCTGTCTTTCTAACTGGATACAGAATACTTCTTCAAAGGCAAAACGTTTCTTCGCAGACTCTGCGTCATTTTTATTTTTAGGTTTATGTATCCATACTAAAGAAGCCTTTAGACTTGGTAGATTGTATTTCTTACGAATTTCATCTGGTATGTAGTCAGACATACCATCTACTACTTTGTCTTTTAATATCTTTAATATTGCGTGATATATCCACTTTGAAGTTAGTCCTCTAGTCTCGTGATATATCGGATATCCAAAGTCACTTGTTTCTTTATCATCTCCTTGAAATATACTGTTATGTGCATCGATAGGTAGGTCAGGCGTCTTCTCGAATTCCGGGTTGGCTAGGTAAGTTTCGTTCTTACCTTGGGTTACCTTACCTGTGAGTTTTACACTTTCACCATTCTTTATCATTTTAGCTAGGTAGGCTTGATTGAACCAGATTATTTTTATTTTTCCAGACAAATCTTCTATCTCGCCCTCTCCCATTGGAATCTTAGAACGAAAACCTTTTTTGGTTTTGAGCTTAGAGACCTTGCCGTAGATTGTTGCCATCTCTCCAGCTTCTAGATCTTTTATCTGTTTGATTTCACTGATGTCGCTGTATCTAGTAGGGAAGTAGAATAGTAAATCTTTAACAGAAAAAAGATTAAGCCTTTTTAGAGCTCTCTTTTGTTTTTCATCGAGACGAAATGCATCCTCTATCCTCGTGGATAATTCCATTTATTTACCAATCAAGCTTCTTACTTTCTCTGTTAGTTCATCCAATGTAAAATTAGACTTAACTATAAACTCACTGATACCGAGCTTCTTTGCCTTGTCTATATCTTTCTCTTCTGAAAGGTTAGAAAATACAATAACTGGTAGAGTTACTAGTTCTTTGTTTTCTCTTATCTTTTGTAAAATAGAAAAACCATCAACCTCAGGTAGGAGTAGGTCAAGGAGAATCATATCAATCTTTTCTTTACTGTCTAAGATTTTAAAAGTTTCTTCACTATTAGAAGCAGCTAAGACTTCGTATCCTTCCTTAGATAGCTTCTTAGCTTCTAGACCTTGAAGGAAATTATCGTCTTCAATAATTAGCACTCTTTTTGACATGGGTTTATTATACTATCCTATTTTTAGGTATGCAATTATTTAGTCCTTGTATATGGGGATAGTGAAGGAGAAGGTGGTGCCCTCCTTTTCCTTACTTTCGAACCATATTTTACCATTATGCTTTTCTACTATTTGTTTAGAGGTGAATAGCCCTATTCCAGACCCTATTGCTTCTTTCTTCTCAGCTTCAGAGTCACGATAGAATTTCTCGAATATCCTTTTTCTTCCTTCTTCTGATATACCTATTCCAGTATCCTTTACAGATATTGTAGCGAATCCACCCTCTTCTTTAAGAGTTATAAATATCTTTCCGTGCAGGTTGCTATATTTGATAGCATTTTCTAACAAGTTCTGAAATATTATTCTTAGTTTTTCCTTATCTGCATTAAGATGCATTGTTACCAACCCCTCCTTTAGGAATATTATTTCGATTCCTCTCACATGTGCTTCTCCAGAGAAATCGAATATAGCACTCTCTATGAGCTCTATTACATCTACCTTGGAGAATACATATTTTTTCTCTACGATTTCTTCTGTTTTGTTTGCGAGTAAGAGTTCACTAACTATCTCTATAGATCTATCTACACCTGTGTAAGCTTTACGCAAGAGACTCTCTTGTTCGGTGGTTAGTTTTCCTAAGTCTCCATCTAAGAACATTTTTACTATCCATTTGAGTGCTGAAAGGGAAGTACGTATCTGATGAGCACTAACAGAAACAATATCAGACTTTACGGCATGTAATTCTTTTAACTTAGCGTTTTCGTCTTTTAGGATATCTGTTTCTTTATTGGTTGCCATATTGTATTACTCTCCTCCACTCACTACTTGGATTTCACCAAATCTACTTCTGATTTCTTTTTCTAGATCCTTCGTAACTTTAGGGTTTTCCTTTAGCCATGTGCGAGTAGCATCATAGCCTCGTCCCATACTTATTTTTTCTCCTTCCTTGTTCTTGTATGAATAAGAAGCTCCTGATTTATCAATTATTCCTAGCTTCTCTCCTAGAGCCATAAGTTCTCCTTCTCTAGATATTCCTTCTCCATATATTATGTCGAATTCAGTTTGTTTAAATGGAGCTGCAACTTTGTTCTTTACTATCTTTACTCTAGTTCTGCCTCCTACTACATCTTCTCCCTTTTTAATCTGAGCAATACGCCTAATATCGAATCTTACAGAAGTGTAGAACTTTAGAGCTTTACCTCCTGGAGTAGTTTCAGGATTACCAAACATCACACCTATCTGCATTCTTATTTGGTTGATGAATATAACAACAGTCTTAGACTTAGCCACGATAGCAGTAAGCTTTCGTAGTGCATGAGACATAAGTCTTGCCTGTCTTCCTACATGAGCTTGGCCCATGTCTCCCTCTATTTCGTCTTTAGGAGTAAGTGCTGCTACTGAGTCTATAACCACCACATCAACCTTTCCGCTTCTTACTAGTGATTCACATATCTCTAATCCTTCTTCTCCTGTGTCTGGTTGAGATATTAGAAGTTCATCAGTCTTAACCCCTAGGTTCTTAGCATATACAGGGTCCATAGCATGCTCGGCATCTATATAAGCACATACTCCTCCTTTCTTCTGTGCTTCAGATACTATATGAAGTGCTAGTGTTGTTTTACCTGAAGATTCAGGTCCGAATATTTCTATAATTCTTCCGCGGGGTACTCCACCTACTCCAAGAGCCATATCAAGTCCTAGAGAACCAGTAGGTATTACATTTATGTCTACTCTTGGCTTCTCTCCAAGCTTCATAATAGATCCTTCACCGAATTTTGTTTGGATTGCTTTTAGTGTATCTTCAAGCATTCCGTCTCCCATAGTCTTTTTCTCTTTTGGTTTTTTCATAATTTATTTCCTAATTAATTTATAATTCTTTTCATCGCTATGGCCGAATTTATCTTCTGCCCTTATTTCTACAACATTATAACCCAAAAACAGCCCTATGTCCTCGCTCCAGTTTCCTTCCTGGTCTATAGATATTTCTCTTCCATTTAAGGTTAGTTTTATTGCGTTTTTAGCGTTTCCAGTTACCTTATAGACACTTTCTGAGTAGGTTCCTCCATTAACTAGGTTTACATCTTTTATTTTAACTCCAAATAGTAAATCAGAAGATCTTAAGAATGCGTAAACTACAATAAAAGAGAAGAACACCGTTAGTCCTATATTTCTTAATACTTTTTTAAAGTCAGTTTGCATCTCTAGATTACATTACCTCCGTTTTCGTCTTTTGTTATTTTCTCTAGTACTTCTCTAGGCTTTGCTCCATCTCCGGGACCTATTACGCCTCGTTTCTCTAGTTCATCTATAAGTCGTGCCGCTCTAGCGTATCCTAGTTTTAGCTTTCTTTGTAAGTAAGAAGTTGAAGCTTTACCAGCCTCTATTACGCAAGCTCTTGCTTCCTCATACATTTCATCATCAACAGAGTTGTCTTCGTCGAGTGTGCTTTCAAATATGCTCTTGTCAGGGGAGATAGATCCTTCGGTTATAGATAGCTCTTCGGTTATTTCATCTTTATATGCATCTGATAGATATTTCACCACTTTCTTTACTTCTCCTTCAGAGATGAATGCAGACTGCAGACGTTCTGGCTGAGCATCACCTGATGAGTAGAGCATATCTCCAGCTCCTAGAAGTTTTTCCGCTCCTCCGGCGTCGAGTATTGTTCTAGAATCTATCTGAGAAGATACCTTAAGCGCTACTCTAGCAGGAATGTTTGCCTTAATTAGTCCTGTAATTACGTTAACCTCTGGTCTCTGGGTTGAAAGTATCAAATGAATACCCACTGCTCTAGACATCTGAGCTAGTCTTACGATGGCTGATTCTAGTTCTCTTGGGTAGGTAGTCATTATATCTGCCAACTCGTCTATTATAATGACAATATATGGCATTCTGTCTGCATCTACTTCTATGCTTTCTCCAGCATCGTTCTTCTTAGTCTTCTTTGGATTCTGGGCTAGGATGTTGTTGTGATAAGACTCAACGTCTCTTACAGATTCTGATTCTAGTATGTCGTAACGTCTATCCATTTCCTTCGCTGCCCATTTAAGTGCAAGTATTGTCTTCTTCGCATCAGTGATTACTGGAGTTAGTAGGTGGGGGATGTTCTTATATAGTGTAAGTTCTACTCTCTTCGGGTCAACCATTATGAATTTAAGGTCATCTGGACCATTTCTATATAAGAGAGATGTAATTATAGAGTGGATAGATACTGATTTACCTGAGCCTGTAGTACCTGCAACGAGTAGGTGAGGCATCTTAGCCAAGTTGCCAAATATTGCTTTACCCGATATGCCTCGTCCGAGAGCTATTGTTAGAGGTTTACCTGAATCTTGGAACTTACCATCAGATAGTAGGGTAGCTAGTCCAACTATAGACTTGCTCTTGTTAGGAATCTCGATACCTACAAGTGACTTTCCAGGGATAGGAGCTTCTATTCTTATAGGGTGAGCAGCGAGTGCGAGCGCTAGGTCATTCTGAAGTCCAACTATTCTAGAAAGCTTCATACCTTCAGCTGGTTTAAGCGCATACCTAGTAACAGTAGGTCCTACTGTGATTTCATCCATCTCAACTTCTATTCCGAAGTTAAGTAGAGTTCTTTTTATTATGTTTGCGTTTGCTTTGATATCTCCTGTGTTTGGTTTACCTTGGTCTTCTTCTAGTAGAGATAGTGGGGGAGGTGTGTAAGTAGATGCGAGTCCACCTCTTCTCTTCTTTATCGGCATTTCTTCTTCAGCTTCCTTTACTGGGATTGATACTTCTTTCTTTTGTTTTTCTTTCTTAGGTTCTTCTACCTCTTCTTCATCCTCTTCTTCTACTTCTTCAGTACTCTCATCCTCTTCTTCATCCTCTTCGTCTTCCTCTGCTACTTCTGTAGGTTTGATTCCAAACACTCTTAGTATTCTGTTCCAGATGCTTGTGAAGAAAGGCATCAACTCTGGTTTAGCATCAAACATTATTAAAATAGAAATTATTAAAATTGCTCCAAGGAATAGTATGCTCGCATACACATCAAATAGAGTCACGAAAGGAACAGAGAGAACCTTCCCCAGTAGTCCTCCTGACTCCTTACCTCCTGCTACATTTATCATTCCTAATGTTGCAAGAAGAAACATCATAGAACTCACTGCTCTGGTCCATCCTATATTAGGACTCTGACTCTTAACGAACGATGATCCAAGTAGTATGAAAAGAATAGGGAGCATTATATATCCGACGCCCAGTAAGTAGTGCATAATGTCATAAATAAATTTACCTGCTACTCCTCCTCCACCTAGAAGTGACATAAATAAAAACAGCGCCAACACGAAGAATATCACTGCCCATATTCCATGTCTTGTTTCAACTTTCAACTTACTAGCTGAGGGAACTTTCTCGATAGATTTTTTCTTGTTCTTTTGTTTAGTCTTTTTTGCCATTTATCCATTTTAACATATTCATTGATTCTGTGTTATCTATGTGTATGGTGAAGTTTAGATAAAAAAGAGTACGGATATTTTCTTGCTAGAAAATTCCTCGTGCTCACGCCAGTCGCGTTCGCAAGTCTCTTTTTTATCTAAACTTCACCTTCTTTTTCCCCACAGGTGCTGTAGTTATTCTTAAAAGGGGGTTTGTTAAGTGACGACGCAAACATCTTCAGGACTTTTAAAAGTATTTAAAAGTCCGTACCCTTTTCAGAACAACTACAGCACCTAAGCCTCTCCTTGACTTTTATTGTCCGATATGTATAATGGACATCATGTTAGAAGAAGGGAAAAATCTAAAAGACACTTCTAAAAACGGGGACACTCCAGTAAAGGACATCACCGTTTCAGCTAAATATAACAAGACAAATAAGCTAATCACGGCTTTGTTCATGGTGACCGATATAATGGACAAGGATGAACCACTAAGACATAAACTTCGATCCCTAGGGACAGAAGTTCTATCAGACGTGTTCGCTAATTCTAGTAGGTCATCTCTAAGAGTCAGCGAGATTCTTTCTTTCTTGGACATAGCATCTACTATGGGAATGATTTCAGAAATGAATAAGAACATTCTATCTAGGGAGTTCGCTCAATTGAAGAATTCTTTAGGACAGAGTGACCCACTTTGGTTAGAGAACTTTATAGGTAGTTCCATTATAGGACAAGAGTTGCCAGAGCCGAAGGTTGTTCAGTATCAGACACGACTCGGAGTTCAGAAAGGTAGCACTCTTATGAAAGCATTAAGCAATGTAAACATGTCCAATAGACATGAAGACAAGAATCCAGTTGTTCATGTAGACAAGAGCGAGAACTTCGACTTACTTAAGAAGAAAAGAAGAGAAGAGATAATAGATATTATTAAGGGAGACAAGGAGGCTACAGCAAGAGGTGGTTCTACCATAACGGACATCAGAAACGGAGCTAAGTCTGTCGCGAATAGTACACTAGTAGCTTCTAGTGAGAAGACACTTCAGAGAGAATTAGTATCTATGGTAAAGGACAATGTCCTTAACAAAACAGGGGAGAAGCGCTGGTCAAAATATTTTTTGCCTAGATAAAACTCTCTTTACTTATTTTGTCATATTTTTTGTGTGTGAAACGTTTAAATATGAGCACAGAGTTGTTTGCATTTTAGTAAAATATATGCGAATATATGTGTATGGATGAATTTGGATTTTTGCAGAGCAAGAGTCCAGGGAATTCTTGCCGTTAGGCAGGTTATCCACATTAAATTATATTGCTCCTTAATGGAAGCTTATACTATAATGTTTTTATCCTTACTTTACGTTTTTTTCGTCGAAGAAAACGAT
>JAGORC010000003.1 GCA_018063015.1 Minisyncoccota bacterium | reverse complement strand
GAATGAGACTACAGATGTGTGGGCATGTTCATCTGATTCTGATACAGGAGTTACTGATGGAGACAAAGGAGACATCACAGTATCAGGTTCTGGTGCTACTTGGACAATCGATGCAGATTCAGTTGCTCTAGGTACCGACACAACAGGAGACTATGTCTCAACAATTACTTCAGGAAACGGTATCTCAGCTACTGCAACAGGAGAAGGTTCAACTCCAACTATTGCTCTCTCTGCTCTCACAGGAAACTGGAACCAAACAGGAGCATTTGATGTCTCTCTGAATAATGCATCGTCTGAACTTAAGATTTTAGAAAGCGCTGGTGCTACATTTTTTGGGATATTTGATGTAGGAGATTTATCAGGAGATCGAACTTATACTTTCCCTGATGCTTCGGGAACAGTTTGTGTTTCTGGTAGTACTTGTGTAGCTTCAGCTGTAGCATGGAATGCGATTACTAGTCCAACAGGAACACAGACACTCACTTTCGATGATGCAGAACTAAATACTTGGACAGTATCTTCTGATACCGAAACATTCCAAACTATCTCTTCTTCTACTCTCACTTCAGGTACACTCCTTAGTCTTGTCACTACAGGTACAGGTGCTCTCACAGGACAAAAAGGATTAAACATCTCTCTCTCAGGAGCAAATGCTACAGGAGCACAGACTACATACGGTGCATATCTTTCAAACACAAAGACAGGTACTTCCACCAATGTCGGTCTCTATGCAACAGCATCAGGAGGAACAAATAATTATGCGGCTATTTTTGAAAGTGGAACTGTTGGCATAGGGACAACGACACCAGATACTAGTTTTGCTTTAGATGTAAATGGTAAGTTACATATAAACGATAGGTTATATATTGGACCATTACCTGAGAACTACGCTCCAGCACGTATCAATATTTCTTCATTTGCAACAAAAAACACTTTTGCAAATCAAGTATTTTCGCTCTCTTCTACTGAAACAGGTTCTCCAACTTATCCAACACAGCTTATATTTGCTCAAGAAGGAGCATCAGTAGGATGGTCACTTTCATCTGTAAACCAAGGAGTAGAGTACACTCCGATACTTTTAAATCCTTATGGTGGGGAAGTTATTATTGGAACACAAGCAAATAATGATTTGGGTATATTTCAAGTCTCAGGCGATGCTTGGTTCTCCAGTGCTTTAGTTATTGAAGGCTCTAATGATGGTACAGATGCTCTGACCCTTACTTCAGGTGATATTTTACTTTCAAATGGTGACTTCGATCTTTCGGGCGGTGATTGGAACATAACTCTAGATGGTACAGATGATGCACTTATTAGCAAAACAGCTACAGGTACTCTTGCAGAAGAAGGGTTAGAGATTGTATTTAATGCCACTACTGGAAATAACGTTGATCAAAGAGCTCTAGTTATTGATGTGGCTTCAACTAACCATAATGCCTCAACTGACTTAGTTATAGGTTTAGATATCGAGGGCTTAGCTTCAGCTGATGCAGAAGGCATTGAGACAGCTATTCGTGTCGGTACTGGCTGGGATTATGGTGCTATTTTTGAAAGTGGAAATGTGGGTATCGGTGATATTACACCCGATGCATTATTTACTGTAGGAGTAGGTGATTTGTTCCAAATTAATTCTTCAGGAGATATTACAACGGTCGCAGCAGAGAATTTAGCTATAACCTCTGGTACTATTGGTACAATTACATTAGATTCTGGTACTACGGGTGCCGTAAATATTGGTACAGGAAATAACGCAAAGACAATTTCAATAGGTACCGGTACTGCAGGTAATACAATAAATATTGCAACAGACAACACCACACTAGATACAATAGCTATCGGCTCTGCTCTCGACACTATTACTCTTACAGGTAATTCTTCTTCATCCTTCGTTCTTAATGGTACTACTGTATCTGCATCTGAGTTCAATATTCTTGATGCAGGTATAGAACTAGGTGATCTTACCACGCAAGGTACCGCAACAGATGAATATTGTCTAACATCAGAAACAGGAGGCGGAGCTCTTCTTGCTTGGCAATCATGTGGAGGTGGAACTCCATCACTTACTGCTACGAGGATAGCGTTTGGAGATGGTAGCAACCTTATGACTAGTTCATCTAAGCTAGTTTTTAATGATAATTTATATCCAACTATGGTAATAACAGGTAGTGATCCACTTATATATATAGGCCCATCTGCTACACTTACAAACAACCCTGCTTTTGGTTCTGGTTCCGGAGCTAGTATATATGGTGGTGCTACCTATAAATCTGTAAATTTCTATGATCAGATATCCGGAGGTTCAATGCTTGCTAGATTTTATTCAGGTTCGGGTACTTTATACAACGAATTGAAAGGGTTGGTCACTGCATCAACCTTATCTATACCATCAAACTATCAAGGAGCATTTACGATTCAGCGTACATACCCTTATGCAGTGACAGGAAATAATGCTCACGGATATACTGACCAAACAATATTTCAAACAGGGGCAGCAGCGTTTAACTCCTTTGGGTCCTTCGTAGAGTTTGGAAATAGTGCCACTGATCAAGATCACTATGCTGCATTTCAGAATGTGTGGAAAAAAAGTGGAACAAACAATTTTTCTAAAGTATACGGTTTTGTAAATGCGGTTTCTGAGATAACAGGAGGAACTATTACGGATTTGTACGGTTACTACCACTATAGTCCTACGATGACAAGTGGTACTATTACAAATCAATACGGTATTTATATACCAACAGTTACTGGTGCGACAAACAACTACGGTGCATATATAGAGAGTAACGTCGGTGTAGGAGATAGCACACCCTTGTCACTATTTACAGTTGGGTCAGGAGATGTATTCCAAATTAACTCTTCTGGTGCAATAGCGGCAGCTACAGGTTTAACATCAACAGGGATTTTTGATTTTGATGCTAATACATCAACAAATTCAACGTTTAGCCTAACCTCAACGGGAGATTTTATAATTGAAGATGGAACCACAGATGTATTTACCGTATCTGACACAGGACGAATAACTCTTGCTCCAACCGCAGGTCAGAATCTTACTATTGCATTTACTACGAATAATCAAGGACGTGTTGAAATCGGCCCTACATTATATACATCTAATATCGGTGCTGTTGATGTTATTAGAACTGGAAATTTTACTGGTACTGCCGCAGCGACTGCAATAGAACTTGGAATTGAGCCAAATTTAACTGTAACAGAACCTGGGTCAGGTACGTTCACATGGAATGGAGCTGATATAGATTTCGGATCAGTAAACGTAACTGCAGGGGCTGGAACGTCAGTATTTAATGGACTTCGTATTGAAGGATTATCAGATGCAGACGCAGGAACAGTTAGAGGGGTTTTTGTTGACAATCTTACCAGTACTGCAAGTACGGAGATAGCTTTAGCAATTGGAACTGGATGGGATTATGGAGCAGTGTTTGAATCTGGCTCTGTTGGTATAGGTACTACTACGCCTGATGCACCACTTGATATTATTACAGACGAAGGTACCGCATTTAGTCCGATAATAGAAATTTCTAATACCAACACAGACGGATATACTCAGTTAGGACTTATGGGTACAGGCAATACATGGAGTATTGGAGTAGGAAACAGTACAGAAACAGCCCAAAGTGTTGCTGATAAATTTTATATTTATGATTATGACCAGACTGCAATACGTCTCGTAATTGATACTACAGGTAAATTAGGAATAGGAGATAATACACCAGACTATCTTTTAGATGTTGCGAATACTGGGGTTGATGGAAATATCTTTTCTCTTACAGATTCAGATGGAGAATGTCTTTATGATCCAGAGTCAGGTTCGGTAACAGTATCGTGCTCCTCTGATGAACGATTAAAGGAAAACATCGTAGATGCACCATCAGTTCTTGAGTACTTCAATTCTTTTAGAGTTCGAGAATACAATGTCATAGCATCTGGAGATCTAATGACTGGAGTGATTGCACAAGAGGTAATGCAACTACATCCCAATTTAGTTACTGTTGGTGTGGACGGTATGTATTCTGTAGAGTTGCCAAATCAATGGCAAATCATTAAAGCAATTCAAGAACTTGATTTAAAAATTAAAGATATAGAAAATTTCGAAGACGAAAGTGATACAAGTTTCTGGGGTAAGGTTAGGTCTTGGTTTGCTAATGCAGGCAATAAGATAACACGTATATTTACTGGAGAAATATGCTTAACAGATCCAGACGGGACTTCAGAATGCTTAAATAGGACTCAGCTAACTGAATTGAAAAGTTTATTAAGTAATAGTGTAGGAAGTGATTCAAGCGACAATGATGACTCTTCTAATTCAGAAAGCGAAGAAATACCAGAATCAGATAATTCACAAATTGATGTAGTTAATGAAAGCCAAGAAGAAACACCAGACATTAATGATCAACAAAATAATACTGAACCACAAGATGAGCCCACACCGGAAGTGACAGAAGAAGACAATACAGAATCAAATATTTCTGAAAATGAACAGCAACAATCACAATCAGATGAATCTTCCTCAGACCAGACAACAAATGAATAAAAAAAAATTTATAAAAATTATAATTTTGATATTTTTTGTTCAACTTACTTTTTTTTATTTCACTGAAGCAAGTACGGGTACAATCATAGAATCTTTTGATACAAACAAAGTATGTCATGATTTTACATGCATAACACCGACTCCTGGGGTAATAAACTGGAAACCAACTGGTCAGGCTGATGTAATAATAGACGATGATACGGGACTTTCAGGTAAAATATGGGGAAATGAACTAGGATGGATTACTTTAAATCCTACAGGTCCTGATGGTGTCTATTTTTCAGATCCGTCCAGTGGAACACTAGCAGGGAAAGCCTGGAGTCAGGTTGCTGGGTGGATTAACTTTGCCCCTACCGGGCAACAAGTGATAATCAACCCATCTACTGGAGAATTTTCTGGATGGGCATGGGCAGGAGGTGCTTATGGAGGATGGATTAAGTTTAATTGTGATGATGTGAATTCCTGCATCAAAACCTCTTGGAGAAATAATGATGCTTCTGAAAGAGAAATAATTTCTTCAGGTGGAGTTCTTGGTGAAATATCATATGATGTTTGCACTAATATTGATGGTTTTCAGAACGATATTCCAATAGGCTATACAATATACGATACTGATTGTGTTCTTGTAGTAGATGTGTGCACTAATATTTCAGGATACCAAACAGAGATTCCTACTGGATTTAAAATACGCGACATCAACCAATGTGAATTGTTAATTTCAGATCCAGTCGATTTCTGTTCTAATATCCTAGGAGAACAAAGTGTTATTCCAAAAGGTTTCATTATTTCTAATAATGGTGAGTGTGTCATGTCTCCAGATGATTTATGTATAAATCTTGAAGGATTTCAGGAGGTTATACCTAATGGATTTTTATTAGATGGAGGATTATGCATTTTTAGTATATCTGAAAAACCAATAGAAAACATTAAGCTCAATGAAGGCAATATTGATTTAGTTTCGTACTCTTTTATACCAGATAAACTAAAGGTACCAAGCGACAATACTATTATCAAAGAAATAATAAAAGTTGTGATTAATCCACAAAGCAGGGATTTTAACGTCGATCTCGTTAGCTTTTTAGGTAGTATATTAGGAATTTTAATTATAATAATTACATTAATTAGGTTTTTAAGTAGAGTTATACGTTAAATTTTCGTGTTATAATAAATCAATATGAATAAAAAAATTAAGGTAGCTATTAATGGTTTTGGTCGGATAGGTAGGGCCTTTCTTAAGATTGCTTGGGAGAGACCAGAAATTGAGATTGTTGCGGTTAATGACCTTGGCTCAATAGAGAGCTTGGCTTATCTTCTAAAATACGACACTGTTTACAGAACTTGGGGCCATGATGTCAAAATTTCTGGAACGGATTTAGTTATAGATGGTAAAACTGTGAAATTTATTTCAGAAAAAGATACAACTAAACTCCCATGGAAAGACATCGAGGTTGATGTTGTTATAGAATCTACTGGACTATTTACTTCGTTTGAAAAAGCAAAGTTTCATCTTGACCAAGGAGCAAAGAAGGTTGTGATTTCTGCTCCGGCTAAAGGGGATGGAAGTTTCCCTGGAGAGACAATACTAATGTCTGTAAATGAAGATAAATTCGGAACATGTGACATAACCTCAAATGCATCCTGCACTACAAACGCAGCCTCACCTCTCATAGGAATAATGGATGATGCTCTAGGAATTGAGAAAGCAATTTTAAATACAGTACATGGATACACCGCATCTCAGGCCCTTGTGGATGGTCCAAGCAAGAAAGATCTAAGAGAAGGTCGTGCAGCAGCACAAAACATAGTGCCATCTTCAACTGGTGCGGCGATAGCTGTAACCAAGGCGTACCCATCTCTTACAGGACTCTTTGATGGAATCTCTATCAGGGTGCCAGTGCCAGCTGGTTCTATTGTAGATATAACTTTCATCTCTAAGAAAGCAACTACTGCCGAAGAAGTAAATGAAATATTAAAGAAGGCTTCTAAGGAAGACCGATGGAATAAAATATTCAGTGTTACAGATGAGCCGTTAGTATCTTCTGATATATTGGGCAACCCGCACGCTTCAATCGCAGACCTCGCTATGACTCGCGTAGTGGGTGGAAATCTAGTAAAGGTGATGGGCTGGTATGACAATGAAATGGGATATACATATACATTAGTAGAGCATGTAATTAAGACAGGTAATACAATAAAATAATATGAAAATATTTATTGGAACAGATCATGCAGGGTTTGGGCTTAAGGAGGTTCTAGTGCCACATTTGAAAAACAAAGGGCACGAAGTAGTTGATAAGGGGGCGTTTAAGTTTGACGAAGCAGATGATTATCCAGACTTCATTGTTCCTGTTGCAGAAGAGGTATCTAAAGACCCTAAGAATTCTAGAGGAGTAATTCTAGGAGCTACTGGTCAAGGAGAGGCTATTTGTGCAAATAAGTTTCCTCATGTAAGGGCCGTAGTGTATTACGGAGAAGCTAAGTGCGTGGTAGATGATGAGGCAAACATAATACTTAGGTCTAGAGAACATAATGATGCAAATATTTTATCCCTTGGAGCAAGATATCTAACAGATGATCAAGTCATAAGAGCCGTTGACCAATGGCTAGAAACTGAATTTTCTCAGGGAGAGAGACACATAAGACGACTTCAGAAGATTGAAGATATAACCAACAAGTAGTATGGAGAATAAGTCACACGAACTTGAAGTAGCTATACTAGCAGCTAAAGAAGCAGGTAAGATATTAGAGAAATATTTCGATACAGAAATCCTAAGGGAATATAAAGAAGATGATACTCCTGTCACAAAGGCAGATAGAGAGGCAGAAGCTGTAATAAAAACAATAATTTCTGAAAATTTCCCAGACCATTCTTTACTCGGAGAGGAAACAGGCCATACTAAAAAAGAAGGAAACTACACTTGGCACATAGACCCACTAGATGGAACAAGAAATTTTGCAAACGGGATTCCTTTCTTTGGAGTTTCTTTGGCGTTAGTTAAAGACAACGAGGTGGTTGTAGGAGTAGTTTATAATCCTGTAAGTAACTCACTTTTCTATGCAGAGAAAAATAAGGGAGCATATCTGAATGACAAAAAGATACTAGTATCCAAAGATGATGCTAGCCACTCCATAGTGACAGCAGACCCTGGTAAGAAAGAAGAAGAGAAGAAACTACGTAGGGAACTTTATAGAAGCTTACCTGCGACATTTAGATCTATTAGAGACCTAGGTTCAACAGCTGTTCATCTAGCATATGTAGCTCGTGGTGGACTAGAAGCAAATATTCAACTTGGTTTGCAGACTTATGATTTTGCAGCTGGGGTGTTGCTAGTATTAGAAGCTGGGGGAAAAGTGACCAACCATGACGGTAGTCCATGGCATTTTCCAGAAAATAAATTTATTGCATCAAATGGGGTATTTCATGATTTATTAGTAGAAGAGCTTAAGAAGCAAAAACAAAATTTAAATATATGACTACAATAATACCGGCAATATTGCCAAAAGATTATGAAGATTTAAAGAACAAGCTCGCGATGATAAAGGGCAGGGTTCCTGTTGTGCAGGTTGATTTGTGTGATGGGGTTTTTGTTCAGTCTAAGACATGGCCTTTTGATGAAATAGAAAATTCTAGATCACACTTCGCAGGAATATTACGAGAAGAGGAAGGAATGCCTTTCTGGGAGGAGATTGATTTTGAGCTGGACCTAATGGTGTCTGATGCAATGGAGAACTTCGATATCTATACAAAGCTAGGACCAAGAAGGATTATTTTTCACGTTGATGCCTTTAAGGATTTAGAAGAGTTTAAACATTTTCTAGAAGGCATAGACCCATATATAAGAGATAGTTTCGAAATAGGAATTGCTGTGACTGTGAATACAGACATAGAAAAGGTGAACTCACTCGTATCTCTTGTAGAATTTGTTCAAGTTATGGGTATTGAGAGAATTGGTTATCAAGGTGAAGAATTTACCGAGAAGTCGTTAGACTACATTAAAATTCTAAGAGAAAAGTATCCTGATTTAATAATCTCAGTAGATGGAGGTGTTAATCTAGAGACAGGTTCCATGTTGGTTCAGGCAGGGGCCAATAGATTAGTATCAGGTTCGGCAATTTTCGGAAGCGATGATATAATAGGGAAAATAGAGGATTTTCAAAATTTATAATGCTTACAGATAAAAAAGTTTTTGAGTTAGAACAAAAGGCGAATGAAATCAGGATTTCTATAATAGAGTCTCTGGTTTCTTCTGCTACAGATAAATATCCTGCTTCCGGACACACCGCGGGGCCACTGGGAATGGCAGATATATTTACCTATTTATTTTTCCATGGAATGAAGCATGATCCCAAGAATCCATCCTGGGAAGATAGAGACAGAGTACTCCTATCAAATGGTCATATCTGTCCTGTGTACTATGCGACAATGGCGCATGCAGGATATTTCGGAATTGAAGAATTGAAGACATTAAGACATTTTGGATCTAGACTTCAGGGTCATCCACACAGAGAATTTATGCCTTGGCTTGAGAGCTCTTCTGGTCCTCTAGGATCAGGACTTTCTCAAGCTGCTGGTATGGCTTTAGCTGAGAGGATAGATTATGGAGCTAATACTGATAAATATATTTATTGTTTAATATCAGATGGGGAATTAAATGAAGGGAATTCATGGGAGGGGATAATGCTTGCAGGTAAATATAAACTCAGAAATCTTATTGCAATAATTGATAGAAACAATATTCAGATAGATGGTGTCACTGAGGATATTATGCCTCTTGAACCATTAGCAGATAAATGGAGAGCTTTTAATTGGCACGTTATAGAAGTCGGAGGACATGATATGAGAGCAATAGACGAAGCTATAAGCGAAGCAAAGGGGGTATACGAGAAGCCCATAGTAATAATTGCTCACACTATTCCAGGTAAAGGAGTAAGCTTCATGGAGAGAGATTATAAATGGCACGGCATGCCACCGAACAAAGAGCAGGCTGAGAAAGCAATCGCAGAACTTAAGGCAAGAATAAAATCATAAGATATAAAATATGCTTAATCCAAAATTAAAATTAAATCCAAAATTGTTTAATGAAGATGTTGACCAAGCACCAATAAGGAAAGGCTTCGGTCAGGGACTGCTTAAGGCAGGGGAAGAAGACAAGAATGTTGTCGCCCTCTGTGCAGATCTAACTGAATCAACCCAGATGCATTTATTTAAAGAGAAATTTCCTGAAAGATTCGTAGAAGTGGGAGTAGCAGAGCAGAATCTTGTGACTGTCGCATCAGGTATGTCTGCTATGGGCAAGATTCCGTTTTGCTCCTCTTATGCAATGTTTTCTCCTGGTAGAAACTGGGAACAAATTCGCACCACTATTGCCTACAATGAAAGAAAGGTAATAGTAGTAGGAAGTCACGCAGGAATCTCAGTGGGTCCAGATGGAGGAACACATCAGGCTCTCGAGGATATGGCTCTAATGAGGATAATTCCTAATATGGATGTAGTTTCTCCATGTGACGCAATAGAAGCCAAGAAAGCCACTCTTGCGCTTGCAAAGAGCAAACTTCCAGCATATCTGCGACTTGCTCGTGAGAAAACTCCCATAATAACCACCGAAGAAACACCTTTCGAGTTAGGAAAGGCAGAAGTGTATTGGATGCCTGATGTAGGACTCGCAGAAGTTGGTATTATTGTAACAGGAGGATTAACCTACAAGGCGCTTCTAGCTGCAAAGGAGCTCGAAGGAGAGGGAATCAAGACTAAGGTAATGAATCTACCTTCGATTAAGCCATTAGATAAAAATGCTATTATCGCACTAGTTAAAGAAACAAAAAAGATTGTCACAGTAGAAGAACACCAAGTTCATGGTGGAATGGGAAGCGCAGTTGCTGAATTGCTAGCGAGTGAATTCCCAGTACAGATAGAATTTGTTGGAGTTCAGGATAAATTCGGGCAATCAGGTGCACCAGAAGAACTCATTGAGTACTATGGAATGGGGACAAAGAGTATAAAGGAGGCAGTGAAGAAACTCGCGAAAGTTAAGTAATCTTACTTAGATTTTCTTTTATCTTTTTTAGTTCTTCCTCATTTCTTTTTATTTCCAGATCTATTTCAGATATTCTATAAGTTATTGGACTGCTTTCTGGATGATGATCAATATTTTCTATAATTCTTTGTTCCTCAATATTATATTCTTCTCCTTGGTCTGCAATTTTTACTGAAAGACTCCCTATAATAGAGTTCTTTTCGTCGTTTAATTTTTTATTTCTTTCTAAAAGGAAATTTATTCGATCTAATTTTTTATCTATAATTTCTTGATTCTTTTTCTCGGCAATTTTTGACGCTATATCTCTTTTTTCTTGGCCGTAATCTCTTTCCATCATAAAATTAGTTTACTTTATTAGGCTTATAAACTTCTTCCGCATTTGATAAATATTCTTCTAATTTATCTTTTGTTAGTAGTCCTGCTTGAGCCCCTATCTTCTGAACAACAGACATAGAGTTTACAGGTCCCCAAGTAAATGCCTCTATTGGTGTAAGCCCCATAGCTAGCCCAGCAGTAAATGTTGATGCAAATGCATCTCCAGCTCCAGTACGGTCTACAGGTGGAGCGATATCAGGGAATATAGGTAGATGCCAAAGCTCATTATCTACATAAAGATATGCGCCGTTTGGACCATCACTTATAGAGACTATTTTCGGTCCAAGCTCTGTGATTCCTTTTGATAATTCTAGAACGTCCTTTGTTTCTTTTCCCAAAATTACTTCAGCTTCTTCAACATTACAGAAGAATATATCAGCTCTCTTGTAGAGCCTTGCCATTTTTTCCTTACCTAGTTTTATTTCATTTTTACCTGGCTGAAATGCTAGTTTTATATTTGGATGTTTGTCTAAGTAATCAGCCACTTCATCATGAAATGGATATGCTGATTCTGCAACCGAGCTGAAGTACAGCCACTTTGGTTCACCGATGTCTTCTAATTTGTATTCGTATTTTTCGTGTTTGATTAATATGGTTCTATCTACTTCATATAGAAGTACATAGTGGTAGTTTGTTTTTATACCTTTGTTTACTTTTACGAAATCTGTAATGACCCCATCATTTTTTAATGATTCAAGGCAATCCTGTCCTTCTTTGTCATCTCCTATATTGGTTACTAGCGCTGAGTTTAAACCTAGCCTGCTAGCAGATACTGCTGCGTTAGCTGCATTACCAACGGCATTTATAACATCTACTGATTCATAAGGCACCTTGTCCCCAAATCTAACACATAGCTCACAGCTGTCTGTGTCTAGTCTGCAATGCACGTGGGCATCTTTTAGTCTAATAAAAGCATCCACCACAGTGTCACCAATAGCTAAAAAATCTATATTTTTCATTAGTTTGATTATACAATATAGATGTATGCAAAAACAAATTTTAATTCTACTACTCCTTGGTCTCTTGTTGTATATCGGTTACAGGTTCGTCTCCTGGATTAACAAGGACAGGAGGAACGATCTCGGGGATAGGGAGGGGGATGATTTCGAGATCAGTGACCTCTGATGGTGTAGGTGGTACTTCTTCTCCTACATTTGAATCACTATTCAATAAAATATTTAAATCTTCTTCCGTTATATTTAAATCACTCTCAACATCTCCATAGAAATCTGTTTCTGTTGGAGTAGGTTCTACTATCTCTGTAGCTGTCATTAGAGTAGCTACGGGTTCTTCTTTCTTTATGTCAACTAGCGAGCTTATGGTTTCCTTGTGTTCCTCTATGCTTGCTTCAATAGTGCTCTCTGCAATAAGAGCCTTTCCTGTGTCTTCTTTCTTGAGTTCTATTAGGTCATTACTTACTTTCTCTTTTTCCTTCTCTATTTTATTTTGAACTAGAGATAGCTTTTCCTTTGTTATTTTCTTTTCTTTGATTAATGTTTCAACTTCTCCGAATCTTGTTTCTATTCTTTTCTGTCTTAGGGCAACTTTCTTCTCAGGGGTAACAGCTAGCTGTTCCTCTAGTTTCTCTACTAGGTTAGTCTTTACTACATAAAGAAAATCTCCTGGTAGTGAGCCAGCAGATGCGTATGATAGTCCTCCAGTTCCAACAACAGATATGAGTAGCAAGATACTTGCGAATTTACCCACCATTGCGATAGGGGATCTAACTATATATGGAGAGACACGGTAAAAAATGAAAGAATGTTTTCTTCCTGGATTATATTCTACGAACGCGCTTATCTTCTTTAACATTTCTGACTTCTCGTCAGAAGTAAGATGAGCTTGTTTGATTGTATTGATTAAGTTTTTAAACTTTTCCTCCATTTTATATTTCTTCTATAATATCTCTTAATTTATCTAATCCTCGGTGTATTCTCACAGAAATGTTGTTTTCATTTTCTCCTAGCATTTCTGCAATTGCCTTAACACTCATGTCTTCTACGAATCGAAAGACGATAACGTCTCTATACTTAGGTTTTAGCCTGTTTATGAGTTCTAAGGTTGCCTGCTTTTCAAAATGACTTTCATGAAGGGCAATTTCATCTTTGTCGTTTTTCACATCGAATCCTTGTTCCGTCATTTCTTCTAAGGAATAGGATTTCTTTTTACGAGAGTCATCTATTATCAAGTTCTTAGCTACTCGATAAAGGAATGCTCTCAAGTTCTCCACTTCTTTACCAGAAGATAGATACTCCCAAGTCTTAATAAAGGTGTCTTGGGTGATATCTTTTGACTTTGACCTATTTTTAACCTGCATATAGCAGTATCTAAATATAGCGTCTGAATAATCCTCGTAAGCTTGTGCGAATTCGTGTTTTAAATTTTGATGATTTGCCTCCTTCATTTAGGACGTTTTGGCTATCTTTTTCTTACAAAACGTCTTTATATTCTAACATATATTGAGATTTAAGGCATTTAATATATAATTAGAGGTAATAGATAATAAATTAATGAAGAAAGGTCTTTTTTACGATAAATTTTTTATAGCTGTATCTGCCTTAGTTGTAGCTTTTTTAGGGTATCATTTTATTTCTAATGCAGTAGATTTTTCTCTTCTGTCTATTGATAAAATAACCAACTCAACAGATTCCTTTCCTCAGTCAGGAAACGGGGAATCTATCTACGGTTCCTTCTCGGAAGACAATAATTACATAGTATTTAAATCTTCTTCTTCTAATCTAGTGTCAGGAGATACAAATGGGGTTGATGATATTTTTGTTAAGAACTTAAACACTTCAGTCATAGAAAGAGTCAGTGTATCCTCGGCAGGTGTGGAAGGTAATAATTCGTCTAGTGAGTCAGGCATATCTTCCGATGGAAGGTATGTAGCCTTTTCTTCATCTTCAAGTAATCTTGTCGCAGGAGATACCAATGCTAGCCATGACATATTTGTTCATGACAGAAATACAGATACAACTGAGCGAGTAAGTATAGCTACTGGAGGAGCAGAATCTAGCGCTGATTCTTACGGGGCTTCAATCTCTGCGAATGGTAGATATGTATATTTTTATTCCAGCGCAACTAACTTAGTTGCAGGAGATACTAACGGACTTGCTGATGTTTTTGTTCACGATAGAGATTTGGATACAACAGAAAGATTAAGTGTAAGTACCGCTGGAGCGGAATCTGATGGCCACTCTTATGTATTTAGAAGTGTTTCATCTTCTGATGGAAGGTATGTTGTTTTTTATTCAGCGGGCACTACGCTTGTAGCAGGAGACACCAATGGGGATATAGATATATTTATAAGAGATACACAATTGGACACAACAGAGAGAGTTAGCGTTTCTTCCTCTGAGGTTGAAGCTGACAATGAATCCTCTACACCATATATAACACCTGATGGTCGTTATGTTGTGTTTAGCTCTAGCGCTACAAATCTAGTAGCAGGCGATACTAATGCAGTTTTCGATGCTTTCGTCCGGGATTTACAAGATGGGACAACAGAAAGAGTTAGTATCTCAACTGGTGGCGTAGAAGGAAATGGAGCAAGTAATGGGGTAAATATGTCTTCTGATGGAAGATATGTGTTGTTCTATTCTACTGGCACAAACTTAGTTACAGGAGACACGAATGGATTCGGTGATTTATTTATAAGAGATAGACAGTCCAACACTACAGAGAGAGTCAGTTTAACTTCAAGTGGTGGACAACCAAACAGTGATTCTCCGATTGCAAATCTCTCGCAAGATGGGCGATACGTGTTGTTTAACAATAATGGCAGTAATCTTATCAGTTACGATACTAATGGTGCAAATGATTTATTTATTAGAGATACATTACTTGATACCACGCAGTGGGCAATAGAATTTGAAGATAGTAGTACTGGACTCAACGGACATTCATATAATCCTAGTATAACCGAGGACAATAAATATGTTGTATTTGATTCTGAGGCATCAAATATTGTTTCTAGCGACGTTAATGCTTATCAAGATGTATTTTTGTTTAACAGGATGACACGAGAGTATGAAATCGTAAGTGTTGCAACTGATGGAACTCAAGGTAATAATGCTAGCTCTGGAGGGAGTATTTCTTCAGATGGAAGGTATGTAGCTTTTGTTTCTAGCGCAACAAATTTAGTTTCAGGAGACACGAATGGATTTTCGGATATATTTCTTCGTGATTTGACCAATGATACTACAACTAGGATAAGTGTTTCAAATTCTGACGCTGAAGCAAATAGTGAATCAAGGAATGTGACAATATCTTCAGATGGTAAATATGTGGTGTTTTATTCTGAAGCATCAAATTTAGTGGATAACGATAATAATTTATCATCAGATATATTTCTTTATGACATAGACCTCTCTTTTATATCTAGAGTAAACGTTTCAAGTAATGGAGTGGAAGGTGATGATGGAGCAGATAACCCGAGTATTTCAGGTGATGGACGATTTATAACTTTTGAATCAGATGCTACTAATCTAGTGGACGATGACACTAATGGTGTAAGAGATATATTTATGCATGATACCCATACCGGTGACACCATTAGAGTTAGTCAGAATACTATAATTCCTCACGGCAATGGAGGAACCACAGAACCTAGATTTTCTGGTGATGACAATTTTATTGCCTTTGCCTCTGATGCTACAGATCTAGTAGAAGATGATACAAATGGTTCCTCAGATATCTTCGTTATTAATCGTCTTAGTGGAAGCATAGAACGAGTGAGCGTAGCAACTGGAGGTATAGAGGCAAATGGTCATTCCTATTACCCCTCAGTGTCTTCAGATGGAAGGTACGTTACTTTTCCTTCTTCCGCTACTAACCTTGTTGCAGGAGACACGAATGCTACTGAAGATATATTTGTTCATGATAGGCAAACAAATACAACAGAGAGGGTGAGTGTTACTGATGATGAATCTGAAGCTAATGATGAATCAAGTGGATTTGCACCAATATCTGGAGATGGGCGTTACGTTGTTTTTTATTCTAATGCAACAAATCTTGTGGCAGGAGATACAAATATTGCAGGGGATATATTTCTTCGTGATTTACAACTTGATACCACAATCCGTGTAAGTGTTACAGATGGAGAGGCAGAAGGGAATGGAAGCTCATTATATCCAAATATATCAGCTGATGGAGAAATCATTACATTTATTTCTAACGCAACAAATCTCGTAGTAGGAGATACGAATGCACAACCAGATGTGTTTATTCGTGATAGAAATGGTGGCACTACTCAAAGGATTAGTGTTTCAAGTGAAGAAGTTGAAGGGGACCTTGAAGTAACTTCAGAAGCCCCTGCGATTTCTTCAGATGGACGATATGTTGTCTTTGCCTCGTATTCTACTAATTTAACAGCTAACGATACTAATCTGGTTCAAGATGTATTTATTCGTGATGTGGAATTGGGAACTACTGAAATTTTAAGTATTTCTAGTAATGAAATACAAGGAAATGATCAATCATACAAGCCTTCAGTTTCTTCAGATGGAAGGTACGTTACTTTTTATTCTGAAGCTACAAACTTAATTTCAGGAGATACGAATGATGCAGGAGACATATTTATACGAGACAGAGAACTAGATACAACAGAGAGAGTCAGCTTGCGCAATAATGGAGACGAAATAGACAATTCTTCAGATAGACCAGATGTATCTTCTGATGGTAGGTATGTAATATTTGATTCTGGAGATGAACTAATAAAGGATGAAGATTTTAATAATGGGAGCGATATATTTATAAGAGATAGAGAACTCGATACTACTGATTTTATTATAAATTTTGATGCAACTATAGTTGATAACGATGATGGTTCTAATAATCCTGTCATATCAGAAGATGGAGCTTATATATTCTTTGAATCTGATTCTTCAAAGTTGATACAAAACGATAGCAATCTATCTTCTGATATATTTTCTTACACAAGAGGTAATGGGGAGATTGAGCTTGTAAGTAAGAATGTAGATGGAGTGCAAGGAGATGATGAATCAAGAAGTTTATCGATTTCATCCGATGGAAGACATGTTGGATTTTATTCATATGCGACAAATCTAGTAGAAGATGACACCAATGCAACAGCTGATTTATTTGTAGTTGACCGAGAAACAGATGAAGTTATAAGAGTTATTAGAACTTATGCTGGGGGTGAGATAGCAGGGGACGAACTTGATGATGATAATGTATTTATGATTTCTCCTGATGGAGCTTATGTTATTTTCTCTTCAAATTTAACAAACCTAGTTCAAACTGACACAAATGCCAGAAGAGATATTTTCTTATCCTCTCTTTCACTTAATTCTAGTGATTCTGGAGGAGGTAGGAGTATTCTATCTTCTGGTGGTGGAGGTGGAAGAACAAAAGTAAAAATAAATGAAAACACAGAACTTCCAATACCATCAAATGAAAATGGAGTGTGTGAACCATATTTGCCTGTAGATACATATTTATCTAGAAAGAGGGTGAATAATCCTGATACCGTTATGAAGCTTCAGAGATTTCTAAGTTTGTACGGGATACAATATGATTTACCTTCTACGGGGTATTATGGTCCAAGAACAGAGAAAGCGGTGAAGGACTTACAATATCTGTATTTCAACGAGATACTTGGATCACAAGGATTCAAGAAACCTACAGGAATAGTGGCTGGCTATACAGCAAAAAAGATAAATGCTATAGTCTGTTTTCAATCGCTTTTTAATCCATAATCATGAGTACTAAATTATCCATTGGAATAGTAGGTTTGCCGAACGTGGGGAAATCCACGCTTTTTAACGCACTAACAAAGAAGAGTGTTCCAGCTGAAAATTATCCATTTTGTACCATTGATCCTTCTGTGGGTATTGTACCTGTGCCTGATGAGAGATTGTATAAATTAAGTGAGTTGTCTAAATCTAAGAAAACAATTCCAGCTGTAGTTGAGTTCGTAGATATTGCGGGACTAGTGGAAGGTGCCTCAAAAGGAGAAGGATTAGGTAATAAATTTCTAACAAATATTAGGGAAGTCGATGCCATACTTCATATGGTAAGAACATTTCAAGATTCTTCTGTAATCCACGTGAACAATAAAGTTGATCCAATGAAAGATGTGGGAGTTATAAATCTAGAACTTGTTTTAGCAGATTTTGAAACTGTATCTAAGAGAATTGCTAATCTAAACAAAGATGTAAAGAGAGGAGATAAAGAAGCGATAAAAGAAGAAGCCATTTTAAAGAAAGTAGAAAAGGTTTTAGAGGAAGGCAAAATGGCAACAGAGACGAATTTACATGAAGAAGAAAAGTTTCAAATAAAATCATTAAACCTTCTTACACTTAAGCCAATGCTGTATGCACTCAATACGTCAGAAGCTAATGAAAATGTGGACGTAAATATTCCTGGCATGTATGTAAAAATTGATCCTGTTTTTGAAAAAGGTTTTGATGAACTTATAAAAAAAAGTTATGAACTACTCGGCCTAGAAACTTTCTTCACCACTGGGGAAGATGAGACTAGAGCATGGACCATAAAGAAAGGTTCAACTGCACCAGTAGCAGGAAGCGCGATACACAATGACTTCAAAGATAAATTCATAAGGGCAGAAGTAATATCTACAGAGAAACTACTAGAAGCAGGGTCTTATGCTAAAGCTAAGGAGAAAGGATGGCTACGAACAGAAGGTAAGGAATATATAGTAGAAGATGGTGATGTAATAGAATTTCTTGTTTAATATGATTAAACTTATTTCAATAAATGCAGAGTGGGGCAAGCATCACGAAACTATATTTCCTTTCTTAGAAAAGGAGAGACCTGACGTGTTGTGTTTACAGGAAATATTTCAAGATGAATTACCTATATACGAGAAGCTAACAGGCATGAAAGGTTTTTTCAAACCAGAATGTTTTTTCCCAGTTTCTGGAGAGAATTCCCCTAAAAAATTATTTGGTCCAGCAATACTTACTAAATATGATAGTAATTTTGATTTCAAATATATAGTTGGAGAGGAGAACGATATTCCTAATTTTGCCAAACCAGAAGACTCTTATAAAGAAAGGAATATAACTAACATAGTTCTCATCTGGGGCGACATTAAAGCAGAAGATGGTTCTATTTACAGGATAGCCACAACTCACTTTACTTGGACACCTGAAGGTGCGACAACAGAATATCAGATGGAGGATATAAGAAAACTAAAAAATACTTTAGAAGAAAAGTTACAAAATTTCGTTTTAGTTGGAGATTTAAATGCTCCTCGTGGACAAGAAGCCTTTGATTTGCTTACTAAAAATTTTAAAGACAATATTCCACTAGAATATGATTCAAGTCTTGATGATGAGATACATAGATTAAAAGGTTCTAAAAGGTATGTCGTTGACGGATTGTTCTCCACTCCTATTTATTCATTATCTAATGTAAGACTCGAGAGTGGAATAAGTGATCACAGAGCCGTAGTAGCTTTTGTAGAAAAGGTATAATAAATATATGAAAGATGAAATAAAAATTTTTGAAACACTTGGTTGGGAAGATTACGAGCTTCTAGATACAGGTGCCGGAGAGAAGTTAGAGAGATTTGGTAAATATACCTTTGTCCGACCTTACGAGGATGCAGTTTGGCAGAAAACACTGCCCAGCAATATCTGGCAGAAGGCAGAAGGTAGATTTGTCACTTCTAAAGAGGCCAAGAAAAGTGGATGGGATTTCATAAAAAAGATAGATAAAAATTTTACTCTTGGATATAAAGATATAAAGTGGAATGCAACACCGACGCCATTTAGACATTTAGGATTTTTCCCTGAACAGAGGGTGCATTGGGATTTTATTTATGAAAATATTTCTAAATCCCCAAAACCTGTTAAATTTTTGAATCTATTTGGCTACACAGGAGTGGCTAGCCTTTCTGCTCTTTCAGCTGGGGGAGATGTGACCCACTTAGATGCATCTAAGCAGAGCTTAAACCTTGCAAAAGAAAATCAAAAAATTTCTGGGTTAGAGAATGCACCAATGAGATTAATACTAGATGACGCTGTTAAATTCTTAGAGAGAGAAATAAAAAGAGGGAATAAATATGATTGTGTCATAATGGACCCTCCTAAATTCGGTAGAGGTACAAAAGGTGAAGTATGGAAGATAGAGAGTGGCTTACCCAAACTGCTCTCTCTTGTTAGGAGAGTTCTCTCAGATAAGCCGTTATTCGTGATACTTACTTCATATGCTAACGATACGTCATCTCTATCCCTTGGATATTCACTAGAAGACGCAATGAAAGGCCTGAATGGGGAAGTAACACAAGGAGAAATATGCATAAAAGAGAAATCAACAGGTAGAGATATATCTCTTGCCCGAACAGCTCTGTGGATTTCTAATTAGAACCTTTTTTGTTTTTGAGTTCTGCTATTTCTTTCATTAGTTCTGCTAGGTTGTTTTCTATCTTTGCAAAAAGTGGGTTCTGTATGTTTTCACCATGCTCTTCTACGTCTTCTGTTATGTCTTCCACGTCTTCCTGAATCTCATCAACATCCTTCTGAATTTCATCCACGTCTTCCTGAATCTCATCAACATCCTTCTGAATTTCATCGATGTCCTCAGAAACTTCTTCGAGGTCTTCGCTGTGCTTACTAACAGTCATTTGAATAAAAATAGCCAAGTAAATTGCTTCAATAGACAATATATTAGTTGTTACGGAGAAAACTTTTTCGGCATCTACTATTCCTGAAAAGCCAAGTATGAAAATACTTGAAAAAAATATTGTATGCACAACCAAGGACTGCATAGATCCTATCCAGGTGATGAGTTTTTCTGAGAATTTCGTCATTTTTTTATTCATTATTAATATGATATATTATTAAATATGGAAACACAACAAAATTTACAAGGGGAAAAGTCTAAAATGAGCTTAGGATTCTTCTTCCTTTCGCTCGGTGTATTAATAACATTAATAACAACAGTCGTATCTTTCTTGAATTTAGTATTTGGAACTCTAGAAAAGAGATTTCCTGATGTACTAAACTCAAGCTATCAGTACGGGTATTCTACTTATGACTATGAGGGGATAAGGATGTCGCTAGCAACTCTAGTTATTTTCTTTCCAGTTTTTCTTATAGTTTCTTATTTCTGGAAGAAGTTCATGATAAGCGGACTAAGTCATGAAGATACTCTAGTTAAGAAGTGGTTGATATACATAGTATTATTCCTATCATCTCTTACTCTAGTCATAGATCTTGTAACATTAGTAAAATACTTTATTTCTGGAGAAATCACTACACGATTCCTACTTAAAGTTTTAGCAGTTTTAGTTGTAGCACTTTATGTGGGAGTATATTATGTATTTGAACTTAGAAATAAGCAGAAAGTTTTCGGTTTTCCGATAGGTCTAGCAGCTATAATAAAATCTTCTGTACTTGTTGTTTTAATTGTTTGGTTTAGTTTTTCTGTTATGGGTTCTCCAGTTAAGCAGAGATTCCTTAGGTTGGACGACAGAAGGGTTAGTGATTTACAGAATATTCAATGGCAGATAATCAATCATTATCAACAAAAATCCAAACTCCCTGAAAAACTTACAGACCTAACTAATCCATTGTCAGGATATACACTTCCTACTGAGCCAGAATTTGAGAAAGGCAAGACATATGAATACAACGTTTTAGATGCTAAAGGTTTGAAGTTTGAACTATGTGCTGATTTCTCACTTGATATGCCTAAGGGTTGGAGAGAATACAATAATGGAGGAGGAGTTATGCCAATGATGGATAGAGATATAGCAGTTTCGTCATATCCATCCCCTATAGGAGGAACAAATGAATCATGGGATCACAAGGCTGGTAAAACATGCTTCGAAAGAACAATAGACAAAGACATGTTTCCACCATTTGAGAAATCAGTTAAGTATTAATACTGAATGAGAGAATACAATCATTTAAAAATTGAAAAAAAGTGGCAGAAAGAGTGGGATAAAAATAAAGTTTATAAAACAACTACTGGAAGCAAGAAGCCTAAGTTTTATTCTCTTATAGAATTTCCTTATCCTTCTGGGCAAGGTCTCCACGTGGGTCATCCTAGGCCATACATAGGTATGGATATAATTTCTCGCAAGAGAAGAATGGAAGGGTATAACGTGCTTTATCCTATCGGTTGGGATGCGTTCGGACTTCCTACAGAAAACTATGCAATCAAGACAGGTAAAGACCCAAGATTTGTCACCAAGGAAAATAGTGACAATTTCCGAAACCAAATAAAATCTCTTGGTATATCTTTCGACTGGGATAGAGAAATAAACACAACTGATCCAAAGTACTATAAATGGACCCAATGGATTTTCTTGCAGTTTCTTAAGAAGGGTCTTGCTTACAAGGCAAAGATAAACATAAACTGGTGTCCAAAGGATAAAATAGGTCTAGCAAATGAAGAAGTGATAGATGGTAAGTGTGAACGCTGTGGAACAGGAGTAGAGAAGCGAGAGAAAGAACAATGGATGCTAGCTATAACTAAATATGCAGATAGGTTGGATAAAGATTTGGATGACGTGGACTACATGGAAAAGATTAAGACTCAGCAGAGAAATTGGATAGGAAAGTCCGAGGGTAGTGAAATTGATTTTAAAGTTGTAGTCTCATCGGATGCTTCTGCTAAGGTTCCTGCTTCACAACATCACCATTCGCAAAAGCATACCGATTCGACATTAATTAAAGTTTTCACCACTCGCGCAGACACACTCTTCGGAGCAACCTACATGGTTCTAGCTCCTGAACATGAATTAGTAAATAAATTAAAATCTGAAATACAAAACTGGGACGAGGTAGAGAAATATATAAATGAAGTAAAAAACAAAACTGAGATAGAGAGAACATCTGAAGACAAAGAAAAAACCGGGATAGAATTAAAAGGTATAAAAGCTATAAATCCTGGGAACAAAGAAGAAATACCGGTATTTATAGCTGATTATGTATTAGCTAATTACGGTACTGGAGCTATCATGGCAGTGCCTGCTCATGACGAGAGAGATTATGCTTTCGCTAAGAAATATGATTTACCGATAAAGCAAGTAGTTGGTCAGGTTATTCGTCAGACAAATGGAGAAAGTGCCTATCGTCCTGACGAGCCGCCAATTTTTAGAGAAGCCATTATGTGTGTGGTTAGGCATTGGAGTAAAGACGAATATCTTGTTTTACAGTGGAAACTTGATTCAAAAGTCAGAACTTTCATTTCTGGTGGTACTGAAGGAGAAGATGTTGTTACGGCTGGAAAAAGAGAAATTCTTGAAGAATCAGGTTATAAAAATCCAGTTTTTAAGAAGCAATTAGGTGGGCATTATTTTATTGAATTTTGGCATCAGCAAAAGAAACTAAATAGACGAGCTGATATGCAATATCTGTACTTTGAATTAGCAAACGGAGAGAAAGAGGAAATTTCAAACGAAGAAAAAAATCTACATGATGTCTTATGGAAAAATAAAAATGAATTAAAAGATTTTCTATTTTTACCGGAAAAAGATTTAGTCTTATACTTAATGGAAAAAAATGAGAATTTTTATTCTGGGGTTGGTTATTTATTAAACTCTCGAGAATTTGATGGACTTACTTCAGAAGAAGCGCGTGAGAAAATAACAAAGGCTGTTGGAGGTAAGATTGTCACAAAATACAAACTTCGTGATTGGGTATTCTCTCGTCAGAGATATTGGGGAGAGCCTATACCTGTTGTTCATTGTGAAAAATGTGGAATCGTTCCAGTCCCTGAGAAAGATTTGCCAATAGAACTTCCAAAGGTTAAGAAATATCAACCTACTGATAGTGGAGAGAGTCCACTTGCGAATGTAGCATCTTGGGTAAATACAAAGTGCCCTAAGTGTAAGGGTTATGCAAAGCGAGAAACAGATACAATGCCCAACTGGGCAGGTAGTTCTTGGTATTACTTAAGATATGTTGACCCTACAAACAAGAAAGAGTTTGCCTCTAAGAAAAATCTTAAACAATGGACACCCGTTGACTGGTATAACGGAGGAATGGAACATACTACACTTCACTTACTATATTCTCGTTTCTGGCATAAGTTCCTATATGACCTCAAGCTTGTTCCTACCAAGGAGCCTTATAAGAAGAGAACTTCTCATGGGCTTATCTTAGGAAAAGGAGGTATCAAGATGTCTAAGTCTCTAGGTAATGTTGTAAATCCAAATGAGATAGTGAAGACCTTTGGTGCAGACACTCTACGTCTATATACAATGTTCATGGGTCCATTTGAAGAGCATGTGGCTTGGAGTGAGGAATCTATAATAGGTCCTAGAAGATTTATTGAAAAAGTTTGGAAAGTTGCTTCGTCTGGTGCTTTTGCTCAGGAATATCCTGCTTCGCAACGTCACCATTCGCAAAAGCATGCAGACTCAGCCAGTAAGCTAACTAAACTTCTACATAAAACTATAAAAAAGGTTGGGGAAGACATTGAAGCTATGAGGTTTAACACTGCTATTTCATCTATGATGATACTTGCAACTGAAATGCAGAATTCTAAATCAGTTTCTTTAGGAGATTTCAAAATGTTTTTACAAATTCTGTCGCCATTTGCTCCACATGTTGCAGAAGAACTCTGGCAAACCTTAGGAGAGAAGAAATATATAAATCTATCTCCTTGGCCTAAATACGACGAGAAACTTCTTAAAGATGATGAAGTTAAGATTGTAATTCAGATAAACGGCAAGGTAAGAGGGGAATTTATGATTAATGCTGACTTAAGCGAAGATGAGGCAAAGGCTCAAGCCCTCAAGGAAGACTCTGTAATAAAGCATTTAGGCTCTACAACACCAAAGAGAATCATTTACGTCAAGAACCGACTTATCAACATCGTTATATAGCTTGCACTTTTTAGAAGAAAAGTAGTATAATTTTGGCATTAGATATTAAAGTCGTGTTTTTATATTACTAATTTATTAAGATAATAAATATTATGATTTCAAACGTTTTAGAAAAAATTTCTTTTTGGTCTCTATATGTGACTATCGTTCTTTTACCTTTATTTTTCCTGCCTTTCAGTAAGATTCCTGTTGAGACATCAAAGGGATTATTAGTTGTTATAGGATTGGCTGTCTCATTAATATTCTGGGTAGCAGCTAGATTTTCAAAAGGAAACCTAACTTTACCTAAGTCTTGGATAGCTGTTTCTGCTTTAGGTATAGTTTTGTCTTTCTTAGTTTCTGCACTTCTCTCCTCAAACCCACAGGTTTCAATGTTTGGAATCATGTTTGATGTAGGAACTTTCTGGTTCACCTTTGCGGCATTTATGCTTATGCTTGTTTCTGCACTAGTCCTAAAGGACCCTAATAATGCTAGGAAGGTTTTATGGGGAGTAGTATTTTCTTTCATAGCTGTATCAGTATTTCAATTCCTTCACGTGTTAATGCCTAACACTCTAAGCCTAGGTGTTCTTTCTGGAAAGACTGCAAACATATTCGGTTCATGGAGCGCTTTCGGATTATTTGCTGGATTCATGGGAGTGCTATCACTGTTTGCTATAGAATTCTTCTCTGTATCTAACAAGATGAAGAAGGTTCTTAGTGCAGCTATCGTGCTCGCTCTATTTATGGCAGCTTTGGTTAACTTCTCACTAGTTTGGAAGCTTCTTGGATTATTTGCTTTGATTATATTTGTTTATAAAGTTTCAGCTTCTGTTGGTGGAGAAGAAGGCAGTAGACGTTTCCCAACATTCTCTCTGGCTGTAGTTATGATTTCTCTTCTATTTATAATGGCTGGTCAATTCATAGGTACTTATCTTCCTTCTAAATTCGGATTAGCTAGCGTAGAGATCGGGCCATCATTTAATGCAACCATGAGTGTCACCAAAGCTACTTTAGCAAAGGACCCACTTTTCGGTATTGGACCAAATAGATTTGGAGAGGCTTGGTCAATGTATAAGCCACAAATAATAAACTCAACTCAATTCTGGGATGCTACATTTGATTCTGGTTCTGGATCTATACCTACATTTGCTGCAACAACAGGTTCTCTAGGAATACTTGCTTGGCTAGCATTCATATTCTTCTTCTTAAAGAATGGATTGAAAGCCATGTTCTCAAGCATAAAGAATAATTCTGAATCTGAATTGGCAACATTTTTCGTAGGAGCATTGTTCCTAATTATAGCTGCATTCTTCTACTCAGTAGGTTCAGTTCTAATCTTACTAGCATTTGCTTTCACTGGTATATTCGTAGGTCTGTATTCTGCTAGCCGACCAAATGGAGAAATAAATTATTCTTTCTTAAACAACTCAAAGAAAACATTTATTTCTATTCTTGCTATGGTTCTGATTATTATCTTAGCTGCAGCAGCTGGATTTAAATTCCTTGAAAGATTTATCTCAGTTTCATATTTTGGACGAGCAGTATCTGCACAGACAATAGAAAGTGCTGAATCATCTATTAACAGAGCTGTATCTATCTATCAGAATGACTTATACCTAAGAACATACTCACAAGTCTACTTAGTAAAATTAAACACTCTTGCTTCTAAGGGTGCAAACTTAACTGAACAAGAGAAACAAGACTTACAATCAAGCTTCGATAAAGCTATTGCTGGAGCACAGCTTGCAACCAATGCTGATAGTACTAATTACATAAACCACAGAACATTAGGTGCTGTTTATGAGACTGTGGGTTCTTACGGTGTTGATGGTGCTTATGACAAGGCAGTTGAGGCATACCTCAAGGCATCTGAACTTAGTCCAAATAATCCTGGATTACAATTAGCAATATCTAGAATATCTTTTGTAGAAGGTAAGTTAAAGGAAGCAAAGGAATATGCTACTAAGGCTCTTGAACTTAAGAATAACTACATAGATGCTCTTGTGGTTTTGTCACAAATAGCAAAGAGTGAAGGTAATCTAACAAGCGCTATATCTTATGCTGAAACAGCACTTTCTCTTTCACCTACAAACAAGGATTTGATCCAATACGTAAATTCTCTTAAAGGTTCTGGAAACTAATTAAATAAATATAGATGGAGAAGATCTTAAGAATTTTCGGCAAGGAATATGGGAACATAAACCAGGCCGCACTTCTCCTTGGCTCATTTGCTTTCTTGTCTCAGATACTAGGGTTGTTTAGAGATAGGTTTATAGCTCATTTTATAGGCCCTGGAGAGGCGCTAGACGCTTATTATGCAGCCTTTAGGATTCCTGACTTTATATTTATTTCTATCGCTTCCTTGGCCTCTATAACCGTTCTTATCCCTTTTATCCTAAACAGGATGCAAAACGGGGTAATTACCGAAGAAGCTAAAACATTCTTGAATAGCATATTCACTGTGTTCTTTTCTGTCATGATATTGGTGTCGGTCTTTGCATTTATACTTATGCCTAATATATCTTTTTATATTGCTCCTGGATTTAGTATAGAGATGCAAGACAAAGTGGTTGAGCTATCAAGGATAATGTTACTTTCTCCACTTCTTCTAGGATTATCAAATTTATTTGGAAGTATAACTCAGTTGTTTCGTAAGTTTTTCATTTATGCACTGAGTCCTATATTTTATAATCTTGGAATAATAATTGGAATTTTGTTTCTATATCCATCATGGGGGATTAGAGGATTAGCGTTTGGTGTTGTGCTTGGAGCACTTATGCATTTCTTGATTCAGATGTTCGCCTCAATGAATTCCGGTTTTCATCCTAGATTTATAAGCGACATAAAGTTTAAAGAAATAAAGAAAGTTGTACTTATATCACTACCTAGGACGCTTGGGTTGTCACTCAATAATATTTCTTTGATAGTTATAGTGTCTTTTGCCTCGTATTTATCTCACGGATCAATTTCTATCTTTAACTTATCTCTAAACTTGCAATCAGTCCCTCTAGGAATAATCGGACTATCTTATGCTGTTGCAGCTTTTCCTAACTTAACTAGGTCATATACTTCTGGGAAGATAGGAGATTTCAAAGATAGTCTTAAGGCGACGGCTAGGTCCATTGTTTTTTGGTCTTTGCCAATTACATTCTTGTTTATAGTCCTGCGAGCTCAGATAGTTAGGGTAATACTGGGTTCAGGATCTTTCTCATGGGATAACACTAGACTTGTCGCAGCTTCGCTTGCAGTGTTCTCAATATCTATTATGGCTCAGGGACTTATCGCACTTTTTGCTAGAGCTTATTATGCGAGTGGTAATACCAAGAGACCTTTGTATGTGAATTTATTGTCCTCCATATCTATAATAATTTTCTCATTTGTGTTCTTGAATTTGTTTAAGAATTCAGAATTCTTTAGATTTTTTATAGAAAATATATTGAAGCTATCGGGAATAAAGGGTACAGAAGTATTAATGCTACCATTAGCATACTCTCTGGGAACAATATTGAACGCGGGACTTCTATGGTATTTTATAAAACAAGATTTCATGAAAGGAGAGAGGTTTCTGATTACTGTGTTTTTCCAGAGTTTAGGAGCATCATTTTTCATTGGAATTGTTTCTTATCTAAGCTTAAACTTATTCTCTTCTGTTTTCTACACAAACACATTCTGGTCAATTTTATTCCAAGGTTTGGTTTCAGGTATTTTAGGAATAGGTGCTGGGGTTGCTGTGCTTTATCTACTAGGTAATAAGGAATTGAAAGACTTAGCACTAACCCTAAAGACTAAGTTCTGGAAGACCAAGGTTATATCCTCTGTTGAGGAAGGGCTTTAAAATAAAGCTATTTTCTGTTATATTGAAAAAGTACCGAAATACGGTATATTTTTATGTCTGATTTTAGAAAAATCTTTTTTAAATATCTGTGGCCTATAATATCCAAATACAAATGGATGTTTTTCGGTATTTTCATACTTCATGCTTTTAGAATGGGTATTTCTGTGGTTGTTAATCCTATTTTTTATAAAGGTATTATCGATACAATATCAAAATCCGGACTAGACAGAGTTCTAACAGAAGATAGCTTGTATAGAAATGTTTATGCTATAGCCATAATGCTACCTCTAGCTTGGATATTTGGCCGTTCTACCCAATACGTTATTTCTAAGTTTCAATCTAAAGTAATAAAAGAGTTGCATGATTTTACGTTTACTCAACTTCAAAACCACTCTTATACATTCTTTGCCAACAACTTCTCTGGAGCACTAGTTAGTAAAGCTAGGAAATTCTCAAGAGCGTTTGAGGTTATGCATGATGTAACCATAGACAACTTCTGGAGTTCTATTGTTGTCTTCTCTTCTGTTTTCTTTGTGTTGTTTAATACATCAAGCAAGATCGGGTTCATCTTTCTATCCATATCAGTATTTTATTTAATTGTTATATTTGCCATGTCACGAAAGAAGGTAGATTACGATATGGAAGAAGCGAAAGCAGATACTAGAGTTACAGCATATCTAGCAGATTCTATAACCAACGTGCTAACCGTCAAAGCTTCATCTGCAAGCGAAAGAGAAGTTGGTGGTTTTAAAAAAGTAACAGAAACTGAAGCTATAAAAAGATTAAGAGCTTGGATGTTTGGTAATAAATTAAACGCTATTCAGTCACTTATGACTATGATAACTCAAGTTACTGTAACTTTTGTTACGGCTAGTTTGTGGTTGAATGGAGAAATATCTGCCGGTGTATTCGTTCTTGTACAGAGTTACTCTATTGCCGTAGGAAATCAGTTCTGGGATCTTGGTAGGGCAATGACTAAATTTACTAAAGGTATGTCAGATATGAAGGAGATGTCAGATATATTTGATCAAGTTCCAGACGTATTAGATGACCCAAATCCAGAAAAGTGCCAGATCAAAAAAGGTCTAATAGAGTTTAGAAATGTTAATTTTAATTATCAGAACGGAACCGAAGTATTCAATGATTTTTCTCTAGCTATAAAACCTGGAGAGAAGATAGGATTAGTAGGACATTCCGGAAGTGGTAAATCAACAATAACTAAGCTCCTAATGAGATTCCTCGACATAGATTCTGGGGGAATATACATAGACAACCAAGACATAAGAAGAATAACTCAGGGTGATTTAAGAAGAAATATTTCTTATATATCTCAAGAACCTATTTTGTTTCATAGAAGTGTTAAAGAAAACATTTCTTACAGCTATCCAACTGCAACCGATGAAGAGATAACTAACGCAGCTAAGAAAGCTTATGCACATGATTTTATTGTTAAACTTAAATCAGGCTATGATACAAAGGTAGGTGAACGGGGAGTTAAGCTATCAGGTGGAGAGAGACAGAGGGTAGCTATAGCAAGAGCTATGATAAAACCTGCACCAATACTAGTCCTAGATGAGGCTACGAGTTCTCTAGATAGTATTAGTGAAGCATATATACAACAGGCGTTTAATGACCTTATGAAAGACAAGACTACTATAGTTATTGCTCACAGACTTTCTACAATTCAGAAAATGGATAGAATAATAGTGCTAGATAATGGAAAAATTGTTGAAGAAGGTAATCACGGAGAATTATTAAAGAAGAATGGATTCTACGCTAGTCTGTGGAATCATCAAACAGGTGGGTTTATGTAAATTTATGGAATTAAAAAATATTAGAAATTTCTCAATAATAGCTCACATAGATCATGGTAAATCTACCTTGGCAGACAGGATGCTTGAAATAACCAAGACAATTCCTGAGAGAAAAATGCGAGAACAAGTTCTGGATTCTATGGAGCTAGAAAGAGAAAGGGGAATAACTATAAAAATGCAACCAGTTAGAATGGAGCACAAATCAGGAAACGAGAATTATATCTTAAACCTGATAGATACTCCTGGGCACATAGACTTTTCTTATGAAGTATCAAGAGCACTAAAGGCAGTGGAAGGCTCTATCTTACTTGTTGACTCTACTCAAGGAGTTCAAGCTCAGACGCTTACAACACTTGAAATGGCAAAGGAAAGTGGCTTGGTTATAATACCAGTGCTATCCAAGATTGATTCTCCTCTTGCAAGAATTGAAGAAGTAAAGATGGAAGTAGCTCTACTTTTTGATATTGATCCAGATAGCATTCTAGGAGTTTCTGGTAAGACAGGAGAGGGAGTAGAAAATCTACTAACAGAAATTATAAAAAGAATTCCTCCACCAAAAAAATTCGAAGAGAAAAAGGATTCCCTTAAAGCACTAATATTTGATTTCAAATACGATAACCATAGAGGAGTTATCGTCTACGTTAGAGTATTTGAAGGAAGTATAAGAAAAGGGGACTCACTACTGTTTGCGGTATCTCAAGCTAAGTTTATAGCATCCGAAGTAGGAATATTTTCTCCTGAAGAGAGACCTATGAGTTCTATTAATCCTGGGGAGATAGGGTATATTGTCACAGGGGTGAAGCAATCAGGTATAGCTTCTGTCGGAGATACGATAACTCTCAGTAAAAAGCCAGAAGAAGCTCTTCCAGGATATATGAATCCTAAGCCGGTAGTATGGGCCTCTGTCTATCCAGAAGATGCGGATGACTTTCCTAATCTCAAATTAGCCCTAGGTAAGCTACGCCTTACTGACTCAGCGTTTTCCTATGAAGAAGAGGCGTCTGGAGCACTCGGTAAAGGTTTTCGTTGTGGATTCTTAGGAATGCTACACTTGGAAGTTATAACTGAGAGATTAAAGAGAGAGTTCGATCTTAATCTAGTGGTTACAACACCATCTATTACATATAAAGTTACTCTAAAAAATAATAAAGAAGAAATAATATATTCTCCACACCTATTCCCAGATGATAGTCAAATAGTAAAAGTTTACGAGCCATGGATAAAAGTAAAAATAATTACTCCAGCTAGATACTCGAGTGTACTGATGCCATTTCTTTTTGACCATGAGGCTATAGTAGGAACTACAGATAACTTCGGAGAGAATCGTTCTAATATTCATTTTGAAATGCCGTTAAGAGAACTTATGCGCAACTTCTTTGACGACCTTAAGAGTATAACTTCTGGTTATGGATCGATTTCATATGAACTAGGGGATTATAAAGAAGCTGATGTTGTTAGAATGGATATACTACTTGCTGATGAGATTCAGATACCCTTCTCAAGGGTAATATCTAGAAGACGTGTAGAAGAAGATGCTAGAGCTCAAGTAGAAAGATTGAAAGAGGTTATACCTAGACAGCAATTTGCATTCAAGATTCAAGCCAAGGCTCTAGGAAGGATAATCGCCTCAGAAGGTGTTTCAGCATTTAGGAAGGATGTGTTGATGCATGGAAGTAAAGTTGTGGGAGGTGGAGACGTATCTCGTAAGAAGAAACTTCTAGAGAAGCAAAAGAGAGGAAAAGCTAGAATGAAAGAACAAGGAAAAGGAAAAATAAACATTCCACAGGATGTTTTCCTTAAAATGATGCAAAAGGGAGAATAGTTATTTAACGGTGAAGATAGGAGCGTAAAGAAGTATCATACTTACGATAACAAGTACGCACAAGATAGACCAGATTAACTGCACCTTCTTCTGATGTTTTTTATTGAAAAGCATGTTGGTATAATATCATAATATGAGAGATTTTAAAAGGAAAAAAGGAATGCGTAGATTTATGGAGTCGAAATTCGCTCTTTTTTTACTTGGGGGGATTATATTACTGTTTGCTTGGAATGTGTTTGGTTTTATAGGGAAAATGATGGAAACTTCTAAAAATAAAAATATAGCTGAAAAGAAAGTAACAGAGCTCAAGCAAATGAAACAGGAATTATCAGAAAACATAGCTAGTTTGAATACAGAAAAGGGACAAGAAGAGAGCATAAGAGATAAATTCGGGTTTGCCAAAGAAGGGGAAGAGGTTGTTGTAATAGTAGAGGAGAAAAACGAAAAAGAAGAATCCGAAGAAGATGAAGAAGATGGGAAGTTCATGCATTTCTTAAAAAATTGGTTTAAATAATTTTTTGCGGGTATGGTTTAGTGGTAGAATGCGACCTTCCCAAGGTTGAGACAGGAGTTCGATTCTCCTTACCCGCACAATTTTGTAGTCACTTGACGGGTATGTTATAATTAGTTTATTAGAAGTTAAGAAACCCGGGATATCCGGAATTTATATTTTTTATGCATAACGTAACTATATATTCAACACCTACCTGCCATTTCTGTCATATGGCAAAAGAGTTTTTTAAGACAAATAACGTAAGCTACACAGAATTTGACGTAGCAAGCGACCTAGATAAAAGAAAGGAAATGGTAGAAAAATCAGGTCAATTAGGAGTGCCTGTGATTGTGATAGATGGAGATATTACTGTTGGTTTCGATAAACCAAAAATCTCTAAACTTCTAGGATTTATCTAAATACTGTGTCCCTGGCACGAATCGAACGTGCATCTATTCCTTAGGACGGAACTATTCTATCCATTGAACTACAGGGACAATAGATATAATTTAGCATATAAAGCTAATAGTCCAAAGCTGGATTTTATGTTTTTTTATGCTAAAATGTCTTTCATGGATCCTGAAACAAGAAGAATGTTAGAGAAGACATTGGAACTCACAAAAGAGAACAATGCCATGCTTCATAAAGTAAGAGGTGTCCAGAAGAGAATGGCCTTTTTTGGCTTTCTTAGATTTTTAATCATAGTAGGTGTGGCTTTCGGAGTTTTCTACTACCTAGAACCATACTTAAACAAGATTATGGATTTCTTTGTTTCTATTGGAGGGATGCAGAAGGATCTAAATAGTGGAGGTATTCCAATAGGTGATATATTGAAAAAGTTTTAATACTTTTGCCGAGGTAGCTCAGTTGGTAGAGCGCTCCCCTGAAGAGGGAGATGTCACCAGTTCAAATCTGGTCCTCGGCACAATAAATAAAACCCCGTAAGGGGTTTTATTTATCTAGGCTGATTTTACTTTTAGATTTGTTTTCTTTTCTTTATCTATCTTTTGAAGCTTTATAGTTAGTAGTCCTTGTTTCTCAATAGCTTCAGCTTCTTCTGGTTCAACTTCCTGAGGAAGGAGAATGGTTCTAGAGAATGCTCCCCAATATAATTCTTTTGTAAAATAGTCTTCTTCGTCTATTGTTCTATTGTCGTCTCTTTTGCCTTTGATTGTTATCATATTGCGAGCTATCGTTAGGTCTAGGTCATCTGGCTTAACTCCTGCAACCATGGTTTGTATTATGATTTCAGAAGAAGTCTGATACACATCTACTGCAAGCTCAGCCTCCTCAGCTTCTTCAGCCATCCACTTACCTCCAGGTTCTTTCTTGTCACTTTTCTCGAGCTTTTCTTCTAATTCTTCATACTCGTCGCTTGCTCGAATACTACCAGTCAACCTTTCAAAAAAACTTCTTTTTCTTTTTTGTTCCATAAAATTATTTTATACCATCCATTCTCCTTAATTTTTCAAAAAGGAGCATTAATATAATTGTGACGACCCACAAGAAGCCGAACACTTTTAAAAATTCGCTTCCATTATTCTTCATTATAAAGAAATTAAACGTGCTGTGCAAGGCAGTAGCGACTATTAATCCAGAAAACAAGTAAAATCTTCTCTTGTATTTATTTAAATAGAAAGAAAGTCCAAGAGCGATACCTAGCATTCCACTGGCTACCGCGTGTAGTAGGGTAGAGCCAAGGAATCTAAGCTGTCCTGTAAGGAGTCCTACTGTTGTTTCGTTAAGTGATAGAGGTTTCATTAGGAATAAAGTGTTTTCAAGTGCGGCGAATCCCAAAGCAGCGGTTATAAGATATATTGGCCAGTCCAACGGTTCGTTTATATAGTGGCTTCTGAATAGGATTATTAAAACTGCTAGATATTTGATTACTTCCTCGGCTGCTGCCCAGAGTATTATTTCTGTATTACTTGAGTCAAATGCTGACCTGATTAATTTCTGAATTGGTATAACGAAAAATACACCAATCATACCTACTATAAATATTATTGCGAGTAGTCCTGTAGGCTCTGGTTTCTTTCTATCTTCCTTGAGCCAGAACCAAAGCCAAACCAATGCAGGAATAACCCCACCAGCTAAAGATAACAAGAGTATTTTAGGATCTCCTGGGTTCATTATATAGAAGCCTCAAGGGGCCACTGTTCTACTAGTAATAAATTCTTCTCTTTTTGAGGTAATATGCTCCAGATTTCTTCTGTTACGAAAGGCATGAATGGATGTAATATGATAAGTATTTTTCTCAGCATTTCTTTTAAAAGTTTTTGTCTGGAACCTCTTGTGTCAGGATATGGGTTCATATGATCTGTAAGTATTCGTTTCGTATCATCTAAGTCTTGAGGTACTATTTTTTGTATTAGTGGCTTGCTGTCTTCCAGTATCTTATCAGCAAATTCATGCCATATATAATGATATATTTTTTCTCCTGCTATATAAAATTTATATTCATCCATTTCTTTTGTTATCTCATTAATTTTTTCGTCTAATTCATCTAAGATTTTTTTATCAGCGGGATTTAATTTCCATGTATCAATACCTTCTTCATTTGTATTAGTTAGTATAAAACGACTTATATTCCAAAGTTTATTGGCAAAATGTTTATAACCTTTTATTTTGTCTTCTGAGATTCTACTATCTGTACCTGGAGCTGTTCCCACTATGAGAGCCATTCTACCTGCATCAGCTCCGAATTTTTCTGCTATTACTATAGGGTCTATTCCGTTACCTAGAGACTTAGACATTTTTCTCCCTTGGGCATCGCGAACTGTACCGTGTAGATATACAGTATGGAAAGGGATTGTGTTGATAGCGTATTTAGTCATTAGAATCATACGAGCAACCCAGAAGAACAATATCTCATACCCAGTTTCTAATACGTCGGTAGGATGATAGAACTCTAAATCTTTTGTTTTTTCAGGCCAGCCTAGAGTTGAGAAAGTCCACAACGCAGAGGAGAACCATGTGTCGAGTGTATCTTCGTCTTGAACCCAGCCGTCTCCTTCAGGGGCATTTACTCCACAGTAAATTTCATTTCCTTGATACCATACAGGAATTCTATGCCCGTACCATATCTGGCGTGATATGCACCAAGGTCGGAGGTTGTCTATCCAGTGAAAGTAGGTTTTATTGAAGTAGTCAGGGATTATTTTTATTTCTTCTTTCTCTACTGGTTCACGCATTAACTCCTTAAGAGATTTGTTATCTCTGTCTGGTATTTTTTTATCTACGTCTATAAACCATTGAAGTTTAATCTGAGGTTCTATCATTCCGCCTGTTCTCTCAGCAGTAGCTACATTGTGTGTATAGTCTTCTTCTTTTTCTAGTAAACCTTTTTGTTTTAGTTTTTCAACTATTAAACTTCGTGCCTTAGATATGTGCTGACCAGCAAATTCTCCTGCAATAGGAAGTAGCTTGCCACGTTCATCTATGATTTGTTCCTTGTCTAGCTTGTGCCTCTCTGCTATCTCGAAGTCCATGGTCGAATGCCATGGAGTAATAGTCATAACCCCAGTACCGAATTCCATATCGATAGATTCATCTTTTATTACGGTTGCTTGTATTGGGCCGTTTATCCATTCTAAATCTATCTTTTGACCATGAGTGTATTCCTTATATCTCTCGTCCTTAGGATGCATTACTACATATTTATCACCGAATTTTGTTTCTGGGCGAGCAGTACCTATGGTGAAAGGTCCATATTTGAAATAATAAAATTTAGTTTTCTCCTCTACATAAACTATCTCGTCATCTGATATTGTCGTTTGACCCTTAGGATCCCAGTTTACTATTCTATGTCCTCGATAAATAAGTCCGTCGTCATACATTTTCTTAAACATTGTTCTGACAGCTAGATTTCTCTTGTCATCGAAAGTAAATGCTTCTCGTGACCAATCACAAGAAGAACCCATAACTCTAACTTGTGAAGTTATCGTGTCGTGAGAAGATTTTGCGAAGTTCTCAATCCTTTTCAAAAGTTCTTCACGCCCCAGATCATACCTAGACTTTCCTTCTTTTTTTGAAATTTCTTTTTCTACAACTGACTGAGTTGCTATAGCTGCGTGGTCTGTTCCAGGTAGCCATAATGTCTTGAATCCTTGCATTCTCTTGTAACGAATCAGAATATCTTCAATAGTAAGCATCATTGCATGACCCATATGGAGCACTCCAGTTACGTTGGGAGGAGGCATGATGATTGTAAAAGACTCTTTTCGTTCTCCTGGTAATTTGTCTGGATTAAAAAAACCGCTCTCTTCCCAGAGCTTGTAGATTCTACTTTCTGTTTCTTTTGGATCGTAGGGTTTTAACAGCTTGTCGTTCATAACCCATATATTATCATAAAATAATAGCTTATTCTATAACCTTAATCCTCCTTCTGCCTTTATGTTTTTAGGATTACCAAATTTACCTCCTTTCTTTAAATATTTCATATATCCAACCATTCCTATCATGATAGAGTTGTCCGTGGCGAGACCTTTCCCGGGTAATAGGATATTTATTTTCTTTCCTAGTTCTTTCTTCATAACTCTTTTAAGATGAGTATTAGAAGCTACTCCTCCAGCTATTATGAGAGTTGATGATTTGTATTCTTCCATAGCTTTCTTGGTTTTATAAACTAGAGTTTCTACTATTGCGTTTTCAAATTCTAGGGCAATCTTTGATTTTGTTTTTTCATCAAGTTTTCCTAATTCATTTGTTGAATTTATTTTCTTTATTAAATAAAGTACCGCTGTTTTAAGTCCAGAAAAGGAGAAATCATAATTTTTACTCTTCAACATAGGACGAGGTAAAGAAATTTCAGGACCTTGCTCTTGAAAAACACGGATATTTTCCTGTTGAAAAATTCCTCGTGCTCGCGCCGTCGCGCTCCCAAGTTTTTTCAAAAGCAAGGTCCTTCTTTCTTCTGCAATTTTAGATATCTCGGGTCCTCCTGGGTAGGGGAGCTCCATCATCCGAGCTACCTTATCGAATGCCTCTCCGGCTGCATCATCTAATGTTTCTCCTATGAGTTTGTAGTCCATCCAATCCTTTATAAGTATTAATTCTGTATGGCCTCCAGATACTAGAAGTGAAATTGCAGGGAAATTTATTTTCGGTATTTTGAAATTTCCTTTTACACTCCCGAAGGGAGATATTATGTGTCCCTCCATGTGGTTTACGGGTACTACTGGGACGTTCCACTTTTTGTATAGTTCTTGTGCGAAAACTATTCCAGTCCATAGTGCTGGTTCAAGTCCAGGTCCTGAAGTGACGGCTATTACATCTGGCTTCTTTAATTTAGTTTTTTTAGAAATTTTTTCTAAAAGGATTGGGAGGTTTTTAATATGTTCTCTCTTGGCAAGGTTCGGATACACACCACCATAAGGGGAGTGAAGCTTCGCCTGAGAGGATAGCGCATTGGCCAGAACTTTGAAGGTTGGGTTTTTAACCCCACCACTACATTCAAGCAAGCTTATCCCTGTTTCATCGCAAGATGTTTCAATTGAAAGTATTTTCATAAAAAAGTGGGCGATACAGGATTCGAACCTGTGGCCTACCCCACGTCAAGGGGTCGCTCTACCAACTGAGCTAACCGCCCGGCTACTGAGTGATGTTACATTTTTTCTTGAATTCTTTCAAGAGCGAGAGCGAATGCTCCACGTCGTAAGTCTGTGCTTAGTGATTTAGCTTTTTTGTAGACTGCTTGAGCCCCGTCATTCATCATTGGAAGTAATTTAGCGAAGACTTCTTTCTCTGTCCACTTTTCTCCTTTTAGATTCTGGTCCCACTCGAAGTAGGAGACAGTAACACCTCCAGAATTAGCTAGAATGTCAGGTATTACAGGGATGTTCTTCTGGAATAGGATTTCATCTGCTTCGGGTGTTATAGGGCCGTTAGCAAGCTCTAAAATGGCCTTAGCGCGTACATTGCCTGCGTTGGTATCGTTTATTACATTCTCGAAGGCAGCAGGCACTAAAACGTCACATTCTAGGGCTAAAAGCTCTTCATTGGTTACGTTCTTTGTACCTAGAAATCCAGCCAAGGATCCAGTTCTTTTCTTGTGTTCGGCAAGCTTCTCTATGTCGATACCGTTTGCATCATACACACCTCCTTTTGAATCCGAAATAGCTACTATCTTGTGTCCATTTTTCTTAAATATTTCTGCTCCGTTTTGACCTACGTTTCCGAAACCTTGAACGACTACACTACATTGCTCTGGCAATCCGAGCTGTTCACGAAGAGAATCAAATACATAAAAACCTCCAAGTCCAGTAGCAGGTCCTCGTCCTTCTGAGCCACCCTTGCCGACAGGTTTACCTGTAAATGTTGCTCTTGTTTTATCTCCGGTTATTTTTTCAAATTCATCTGCCATCCAGTCCATTATTTCTGGAGTAGTGTTTACATCAGGAGCAGGGACGTCTTTCTTTGGTCCCAATACATCTGCTAGCTTTCTTACCCATCCACGAGAAAGTTTCTCAAGCTCACTAGCTGATAAATCTTTAGGGTCAACTGTTATACCACCCTTACCTCCACCCATTGGAATATCAGCAACAGCACACTTTAGTGCCATCCAGAAGGCGAGAGCCTTCACCTCATTTATTTCTGTATCTTTGTGATATCTTATTCCTCCTTTGTATGGTCCACGAGCGTTGTTGTACTCAACTCTATAACCCTCGAAAACTCTAACCTTACCGTTGTCCATCTCTACGGGAATAGAAATTCTTATATCTCTGTCTGGGTGTTTTAATTTTTCTATAAAATCATCTCCGAAGTTGGTGATTGCGATGACTTTATCTAACTGCTTCATTGCGTTTTGAAATGGGTTTTGCATAATCTTTATATTATATAGTAAGTGACTCTAGTATCTCAAGCTCTTCTTTAGAATTAGGTTGTAATCCTTCTAATAAATTGTCTATTGGCACTGCTTCTACTCCCTTACCATTCTTACAAGCAAGTCCTATGAGATCAGTAAGATAGTATTCACCTTGAGCATTATTGTTTTTAATTTTGTCTATGTTATCCCAGAGCCAGTTTGCATCGAAGGCATATATTGCTGGGTTTACTTCTCTTATATTCTTTTCATCATCTGTTGCATCTTTGAATTCAACATTTCTGACTACCTTTCCACCCTCGTCTCTTATTATTCTACCGAAGCCCATCAGACCTTTTCTCCATTCATTGAAGTCAGGAAGTACGAGTGTTCCTATAGTGACTGTTGGTTTCTTGTCTTCGTGACGTTTAATAATATTTAGTATTGTCTCCTTAGATACCATCGGTTGGTCGGTAGATAAAACGAAAATTATTTCAGTACCATCTTCTACCTTGTGCTTAGCAGAAGACACAGCGTGGCCTGTGCCTAATTGTTCTTCTTGATGAGCATAGTGATATCCTTCACCGATTGCTTCCATAACGGCTTCCTTCTTGTGACCTACTACTATTATTGGCCTGAGAGTAAGGTGAACAGAAGATAAGGTATCTAATATGTGTTTAAGAAATGGTTTACCTTTTAGGTTTGTAAGAGCTTTTGGATTTTCGGACTGCATTCTCTTGCCTTTACCAGCGGCTAGTATTATGACCTGAACGTTGTTTAAATTTATTTTATCCATAGGAGTTTATATTAATACTTTTAATTATTTTGCCAAGCTCTTAAGAGGGTTCCTTGTCAGTTATTTCCTTTAAGATTTTAGGGATTTTCTTGAAATCTTCCATAAGGGTTGCTCGCATTCCTCCGTTATATAGTGCTGCTGCTGGATGATACAGAGCATAGAAGTATTTTGTTGAAATGCCGTTGAACTTTTTTACCAACAATTTACCGTGAACGCTCGATATCTGTTCGGTGGGGAAGAAGTTGTTCATCGCATGTCGTCCAAGGAATACAATTAATTTCGGTTTTATTATTTTCAATTCTTCTAGAAGCCAGTCTCTACAAGAAGCTTTCTCTTCTGGTAGGGGATCTCGGTTGTCCGGTGGGCGGTACTTAACTATGTTTGTAATATAAATATCTTCTCTCTTTAAATTTATTTCATTTAACATCTCGTCCAAGAATTTACCTGCGCTTCCTATGAAAGGGACACCTTGCTCATCTTCCTTCTTGCCAGGAGCTTCTCCTATGAACACGATATCTGAAGTAGGGGAGCCGTGACCAAATACTGCCTGTGTGGCTGTGTGTCTAAGCTCGCAAGTGCAGTCTGTCTCCCATCTTTTATTTATATTTTCTAGCTCAGCTTTACTACTCATTAGCTAGATTATATGACAGAGACAGGTAAGTTTCTTTATTGACTTTTACCATAAATTGTGATAAGATATATTTAGTATAAGTTCGGTTGGTTTTGGTTTTCTATATAGCACCAATGGGTGTAAGTACGGTGGCCTTTAGGTGGAAGGTCGCCAAACAGGGGTTCGCTGTTCGCAGCAACCCCTTTTTTATTTGACAGGAATTTCTATTATTGATACCTTGTCTTAGTAATTTCGTTATTTTTAGTAAACCAAAAACCAATAAGAAATGGCAGAAGACAATCTGTATTATCCTATTAAGAATTGCAAGGGTGCAAAAATTATAGGAGAAGAACGCAAAGAACAATGGGGAATAATAAATGAAAAGGGAAGAGTAATAAGTAAGCGAACTCATAAATCGCTTGAACAAATTACTTCTCTTATCACTTTAGACATCTTATCCATACACACATCGATCCAAGCGATTGAAATCGTGTACCTCTCTAGGGTCGATGACAGACCTAAGATTAAGGTTAGGGATGAGTTTAGAACCCTTCTCGCTAGCGAGGAGAGCGACCACATCTCTGAATACCTAACTCATTTCCTGTCTAAGGAAGTTCCTGGGCGATATCGCCTTGTCAGACTTCCTGATAAGAAGTTGTAATACCTTGACGAGGTGTAAGGCGTTTACACATGAGTGTAAGCGCCTTTTTTGATATAATATTTGTTAATGAAATTACACAGCATTAAAGAGTTTGATCCCACAGAAGTAGCCAGACTTGAAACCAGTATGTGGCAGGCCTACTATTCGCATAGATTCTTTAAGCTATTCCTTATAGTTCTAGAACTTATTAAAAAGCATTTTCATCTTAACTATTTTCTAACTCTTAAGGCATCATTCTACTTAGCTATATCTGCGATGCACTTTCGCCTAGGAAGAGGGAGAGAGAATGAAAGAAGAATAAAAAAGAATCTAACTAAGTTTTATAAAATAGTGAACAAGTATTCACTTGAGAAATTTGATTACAAGAAAACCGCTGAGTTAGAGCTCAAATGGTGGCTGATAGATAGATACCCATATAAATACGAAACAACAAGACGAGATGCGATAGGGGAAGAAGCAAGTGTGCTGTATTCTATAGAACCCGACAAGCTTAAGGACTATGCGCACTTTAGAGCAAGTGCCATGGAGCTATATGACAAGAATGAAAAGAATGTGGATTGGAATGAAGTGGAGAGGTATCTAGCTAAGTCGTTTGATTCACTACACAAAGCAGTGAATGCTTAGTTGACTTTATTCTAATAATAGGTATTATATATACAGAATTGTAAAGAACGTTTTCAATGATTTTCATTCTCCAGTGCCAGACTGGAGAGTTTTTAAAAGGGGTACCGTTTACACGGAGGCCCCTTTATTTTTTGCATTTTATATAAAAAATGTTATCATATTTTTGTTCAGTTATTTATGGCCCCATCGTCCCTGTCTGCCGACAGGCAGGTAACGGTTAGGACACTGCTTTATATGAATTATGTGTATTTTATAAAGAGCATAAAAAATAATTGGGTATACGTTGGGTCAACAGTAAATCTGGAAGTAAGGTTTCAACAACATAATAAAGGAGAAGTTAAATCAACCAGTTTTTATAAACCTTTTGACCTTGTTTATTATGAATCTTACCCAACAATACATAAAGCCAGATTAAGAGAAAGGAAGATAAAGAGTAGTTCTTTTGAAAAGGATAAGATATTAAAAAAAATTGGTGTAAGATTATAAACAATGGCCCCATCGTCTAACGGTTAGGACATCGGGTTTTCAATCCGGTAATCAGAGTTCGATTCTCTGTGGGGTCACAACCATTGACTAAGTAGTTATTTTGTGCTATTAATAATACTAATGGCTGTTCTTTGATTTTTAGTTTTATTTGATTCCCATAGAAGATAAAATTTGTCTTTTCTGGAAACTAAACAAAACAACCATGAATATTCTTAATTTCGCCACTTTACTAGGATTCAAGCAACTCTTTAAACTAGAAAAGAGAATGCCCCCTCTTACTGGTTCAAAACATTCTGCATTTTACTATCTTATAATCGTAGACATGATTGAATTTTTTGAAAACATTTTCTCAAAGCAGAATATACCATTACTCAAAGTTCCCCTGAAGGAGTATTTTCCTTACGACCAAAGATTTCGGAAATTTAAATCAAAATCGCAAAACAAAAAGGAGGAGATAATACATTCACTCATCAAGCTCACCGAAGAAGAGGTGCCTGTTTATGTTATTTTGCCTCGCAACCAGGAAACAAAGGAATTTATTGACTTTTTAAGAAGCATAGAATTAAAAGTCGAAAGTAATATTAAGTCAGTATTTTCTTTTGGAGAATTTGAAAAAGAGCTGATAGAGGTTTCTAAAATGGACAAAAGGAAATTCCGATCCTGGCGAATTTCCTTTTAGAGAGGAGAATAGTCAAAAATGAATTATTATTAAGCCCTATTGGAAAGCTCTAAGCTTCTCATAGGGCTTTTCAATTTCCAAAAAACTTTTATTTGGTTAAGCAGTTCATTCCAATCTCGTACAATTAGGGTCACAACGAAAACAATCCCGTTTTTAAACGGGATTGCGGTGCAATACTTCCTCCTTTACTTTGTTAATTTAATTTCAGCAACCCAGCATCCTTTTTGTGGCATTTTATAATAATATGATCCACAAAGTTAGTAATGTAATCCTGCAGTTCTCCATCACCTGTAAATATAATACTTCTGGGAAGAGATGCATGATCTCTCACTACAAATTTTACCGTTGGCTTGGTGTAGGATTCTGAGGAATCAATTATTACCTTACAGCAATTCGGGCAGTTCCAATAATAATTTGCTGTTTCAAAGTATGCCGAGTAAGTTGTTAAGCTGTCTTTTTTCCAGGAAAAGCATATTTTCTTAGATATGTATCTGTCTTCCTGATCTATTCGTTTATAGACCAGAGAGCTGTCTTTAACGACGAGATCATGTTCACCCTCCAGGCGAAATATCTTTTCGTTTTTTTCTTTGGTTTCCTTTTGTTCTTGCCTTGCGAGTTCTTCGCAAGATAACAAGACTAAGGTTAGAAAGATTAACAGTACATAGAAAGAGAGAGGAATCTTTTTCATGTTGATTTATTTAGTTTTTAAAAGTTGTTGACTAATCTAAGAATTCAGTAAACTCTTAGAACAGCCAACAAGCAAACGATTCTTTGTATAAAATAGCGTTTTCTATTTAAATGTCAAATATAAATTTAATTCTCTTTCTTCAGTCTTTCTAGTACCTCATCACAACTTTTTCTGAAAGCACCCTTGGTCTCTATCCCCATAGTTGCTACCATGGCGGAGAATCTACCTCTGTCTTCTAGTTTGGTGAAAATTTTCTCCGAAGCTATGAATCCTGCAACATATGTATCTCCAGCACCTGTCGGATCTATCAGTTCTTTAGGAGGGAAAGCAGGGATGATATGTTTTTCTTCTTTTGTAAATATTACTGAACCTTTTGAGCCCAGTGTTACCACAACAAGCGTGATTCCCAAATCTAGGAAATATTCTGCACTATCTTCTATTGTATTCTTACCTGAACCGAATTTTATTTCTTCTTCATCTAAGAAGAGATATTTTATAAATGGAGCGACACGAGAAAGGTTCTCTCTATTTTTCTTTATAGGGATATTATTTTCTAGATATGTAAATATTCCGAAGTTGTTTAATATTAAATTTGAACCCTTCATCTTCTCAAAGAATTCATAAGGAATGTTTTCATAGTATAGTGGTCCTAAGATTATATAGTCGAACTTCCGTAACTCCTCTAAGATAGTATCGTCCACAGGGAATACACTAGAATCGTACTCTACTACCTCTACATTGCGCATATCAGGTTCCTTGCTTCTGTATGAAAGTTCGTGGGTGATGGTCTTTTCGGTATATGTTGGATGTACTTTAATTCCAGATAAACTTCTTCTTACTAAATCCTCGTCTTGTTTAGAATAGGTTACATAGGCTTCTACGTCTATTCCTAAAGCACTAAGTGCACAGGCCTCGTAGTAAGGTATGCCTCCTAGGTATGTTTCTTCTACTCCATCTATATTTACTTTATCTTTTGCCAGTGGTCCCAATACCGCTATTTTCATATTGAATATTATATCTTAAATTTTGGTATAATATTTCTATGGAAGATTTTAAAATACATTCTAAATTTAGCCACTTGGAAAAGGGAATATCTCCTATAAGGATTTGTCTTGATGTAAACGATGAAAAAGGTAATGAAGATGAGTTTGTAAAAAAGTTTAAAGAGAATGCAGACACACCTTATAAGGGTGCTGATCTTAGTGGGAAACTTGTATCTCACGTAATGTCTCCTGTTAATTCTAGAAATAAATATTCTGAGAACTATTATGTGTGTGATGGGGTAGTGGCAGTGGGTGTAGATAGAACAACAGGGGAAAATATATCTTTCTTAACACACGAAAATCCTAACTATACTATGACTGACGAAATAGAATCTTTCGACAAAAAGTTAACTGAAAAATTAGAAGAAATAAAAAGTCTTTCTAAAAATAATTCTATAGACGTTGTTTCTTTTGGAGGAAGTAAAGATTTCAATAATGAAGATGATGTTCAATTTGAAGAATCTATGCAGAAAATAAGTGAAGTTTGCTATAAGGTGTTAGGGTTTTATCCTACTATCGCACAAGGTCCGAAACACAAAGGAGTTGGTTATAGGAATGTGTATTTTGATACAGAAAATAGAAGGTTGTATATGTATTCACCAGTATTAAAATCAGAAAAACAGAAAGAGGATTTCAAGTTGCC
>JAGORC010000018.1 GCA_018063015.1 Minisyncoccota bacterium | reverse complement strand
AATCCACGTTTTGTAACTACATTAAATCTTTTCCCCTCTTTCTTGAATATTGTAGTTGTGTTTATACTTTTTCTGTAATTAAAGAAGTACACCTCTTCACCCTTAATGATAACCTTTGTATCTAAATCAGTCAAAGTTCCTTTCTTATTTACCTTCCACGAATATTCTATAAATGTGTTAGGTAGTGTAGTGTTAACACCATTACGTACAATCTTATTGAAGAATAATCTTAGTTTGTCATGTCCTTCTTTGTATTTATTATAGTATAGAACTGACGTATTACCCTGCTTGTCTATCGCCTTAGTACTTACCTTAGAGTGTATTATATTTACCGGGGAAGAATCTACTCCAGATAATACAACTTCTTTCTTAAGAGTAGAGAATGAGATAGATATTTCAGGAGGAATAGTTTCATAAATTGTTGTATCCCCTAGCTCAGATTCTAGAGTTTTGTCTATTGTGCCGTCACCATCTTGATCTAGTACAAGGGTTAGACTTTCATCTGAGTTCATAGTAACTTCTGCTAAAGTATTAGCATCTACTGGAATATCTTTAAACGCAGTAATAGTAGAAGTTTCACCTGGATAAACTTTTTCTGATTCATAAGTAAATGTACCAGTTCCTGTACCTTTTATTTCTATTCTAGAAAAATTATCTTCTGGTAAATTCAAATACTTTCCTTCACCAAACTCTAAATAAGTAGAGTTTGGTATTTCTTCTTCGACATAACAAAAATCTTCCCCTTCTATGCAAACTTTACCTGTATGATTACCAAATGAATCATAAGCGTCTATTGTGGCAGGAGAATGAATACTAAGTTGCAAATTATTAGAATCACTTTCTGGCTCTTCGGTTGTTATATAATTTGAATTATAAGAATTTGACCCATTCATAACATTAGAAATGAAATCTAATGTTGGACTAAGCTCTAAAATATTTTTATGGTTAATATTAAAAATACTAATGAAATCTTCATTATATTTTTTTAAGTTAACCCAATAATCTTCTACATCTTCCATATAAATTGCACTTGATGTAACCACTGTCTTGTCCCCATCCAAAGTAAATCTTGGTCTCTCATCTAACTCACATATTAAGTTTTGCAAAACAACAGAACCACATTTTGGGTAGTATTCAAAACTTGCAATAGTGCTTACACCCCACCCTGCTACTTGTATAACTCTTAAGGTCTCAGGTGCTACCCAGTTGTCTATTTCATCATGTAAACTTTCTGATTTAGAATATAAATTCTGAGACAAGTTTATAGGTAAAATAGTCTGAGCTATAGGAGGATTAATTCTCCCCTCAACTCCAAAAAGAAAATCCTTATATTCAGAGTAAGAGTCAACAGCTGAACCAAAAGTCTGAACCATCGCTGTGGTTATATTAGAAGGAATTACGTTATCCACAAAAGTAACAGGAGATGTATTTACTCTATTTATATATTCTCTACTAGGGAGAAGCCCGTAAGCTCCTAACATATTTCTTCCTAACTCTCTCGCATGCATCTTGTCCATCAAAAGACCTCCTAGAATGTCCTGATCATATCCATGTATTACAGCTGGAACTGCGGCTGGAGTACCTATCTGGGGAGCTCCAACCATAATAAGTACATCTACACTGTCAATTAAATTATTTATTCCTGCATCTTTATCATCTTGTAGTTTACTTAAAAGAGCTTTAGCTAGAAGCCCCCCATTACTGTGAGTGATTATAGTAACCTTACCATTATTTGAAGTAGAACCGGTCAATGACTGTAAGGTATCAATCAAGGACAACACCTCATCTTGATATTTTGTTCCATTGTTTACAATATCATTTATATCTTGTCGCCAATCATAAGCAAATGCCTTCCAATCCTTTATTTTATTTTCTGATTTTAGTTGATCCAACATATCGGAAAAACTTTTATAAATTTTTTGAACCCCTTGACCTGATTTAATAATATCCCTTGTATATATATCAGTATTTATACTTTCTCCATTAGTATCAAGATAGAGATCTTCTACGTCACTATTAGAATTAGGCTCCCAGAGTTGGTCCTCACTTCCATCTTCTCTCGTATCATATAGACGGCTAGCTTCTAAGCCCGGTAAGAACAAAACATTCGAAAAACAATTCTCAGTACAGATGGCTGGGTCTATTGTATACGGAACAATAACGCAATCTCCTGTATTTGCTACTGGTTCTGTACAATAAAATTCTACAAACCCATATGGTAGAGAATGGTTGTTGTCTGTATACATAGTCAAATAATTTACCCCTGGCATTAAGATATTACCAGGTGCATTAAACGATCCAGTACATAGCCCTGTGCCATTTGTAGTATTGTTATTGGAATATAAATCATCTCCAGGGAATATGCCTATACTATAACTGCCGAATTCTTCATTATTATAATAAGGTGTATCACAAAACAATGTTGTACCACTCTCATTGAAATGCACAGGAATAGGATAATATAAATTATTTGGGATAGAATTAATAGGTTCAGTAAAACAATGTGTGGTACAAACATCAACTGGAGGAGGCGTAACGATAGAACAATCTCCAGCATTTAATACAGGAGTAGTGCAAGAAAATTCAATAAACCCTAATGGATTAACATAATTCGGAAATTCATACACAGTAAGAAATGTTGCCCCCTCTTGAGTAATATTTCCAGGAGCATCTAGAGAACATGTGGGTATCCCCGTACCGCCTGAAGGTGACGACGAATAAGTTCCATCATCAACTGCTGTTCCAATCTTAAATGATCCCACGTTAGGATATATGCCCGTATCCCACGGTGGCATATCGAAATGAACACAAGTACTGTTAGGGTCATTTGTCCTAGGAGTATTGCCAAAATGAGCTGGAATCCTATAATCCAAGCCAAAATCAGGCAATCTAGCGTAAGCATAATTAATGCTAAGAGAAAATACAAAAGCCGCGAACAAAATTCCCCATTTCCAAGCTTTTGTATATAAAGCCATAATTACCTGTAATCTACCAATTTCTGGGGTAATGTCAACACGACAAAAAGAACAGCTTGGGCTGTTCTTTTTTGAGATTAAATATTTTGTTCTGGCGGCTAGCTACTTTCGCTCCGTAGAACTATCATCGCCACTACCGGTCTTGACTTCTCTGTTCGGAATGGGAAGAGGTATGACCCCGGCGTCAAGCCACCAAAACAAAACATTCAATACTTTTATATTAAACAATTTAAACACTCTGTAAAGGAGGGATTGGCTGAAATCGATTGCCAATCCCGTTGTTGCGCCCACAAGGCTTAAAAGTGGGCCTGCTATGAATCCCGCCGTCCTTGTCCACAAATAACAAACAAAAGGGTTATGAAGATAAATATCTCCACCTATTTCTGCCAAGTAACGTCGGCAGAGATACAAACCCTTTTGGGATCGTCCTGATCCTATACAGAGTGTTCAAACATTTTTGAAATCCGAGAAATGGGCTTCGGTAAGATTAACTTACCGAAGCAGTTGGGTGAGAAGCAATATAAAGGATAATTGCAGTCACAATAATTGGTAGCAAGTGGTCAGATATTTCTTAGTCTATGACTACATATTCAGTCTCGAGCTCTGAACTTGTACTCCTACTGTAAATAATTTTCAGATAATTATTTACCTAGGAAGCTCTCCTTGCTTCTTATTGGACGATTATGAAAATAATCGAATCACCTAATATTGCTTCTCAAAATCTTGGGAAAGAACAAACTTAATTGTCCCATTTCTCGGATTTCAAACATTGTGGTTTCCAAATTTCTTAACAGGAATCGAAACATTAGTACTTCTCAGCTTAAGCAATTGCTTGCCTTCCACTTAAAGCCTATCAACCTGATCATCTCTCAGGGTTCTTAACGATTCCTAATCTTGAAGCTGGCTTCCCTCTTAGATGCTTTCAGAGGTTATCCATTCCCGACATAGCTACCGAGCAGTCCACTTGGCAGTAGAGCTCGTACACCAGAGGTCAGTTCACTCCGGTCCTCTCGTACTAGGAGCAAATCTTCTCAAGAATCAACGAGTGCAGTAGATAGGAGACCAACCTGTCTCACGCATCTACAATTTTTCAAATCCTTGTTTGAAAAATTTTCCACAATTACTTGTGGGATTGGACTGTGACTTCGACTCTTTCAAGCCGTCTAACATTCAGTCTCTACGGGCTCCTTCGACTTCGCTCAGGATTTATGTTGAGCTTGTCGAAACATTCCCTCGGCGTTACCCTCACTTTCGTGTTCGGGTTTCTCCGATATAAGTTAGCTTTTCGTAAAGTATTTCTACTTTACGCCGCCGTGATACTAATTTAATAGTATAGTTGTTTTCTCATAACAGTTCTAATTCACAAATGAATTATTTTCCTCTATAGATTCAGACTATTTAAATCACAACATGTTTGTGACCTAAACGGTCTGAACCCAGCTCGCGTACCTTTTTAATTGGCGAACAGCCAAACGCTTGGTAGCTTCTCCACCACCGCGCTAAGGTGAGCCGACATCGAGGTGCCGAACTCCGCCGTCGATATGAACTCTTAGGCGGAACTAGCCTGTTATCCCTAGAGTAGCTTTTATCCGTTGAGCTTCCACCGCATCTAATACGTATGGTCGGATCACTATGTTCTGGTTTCCCACCTGCTCGGGATGTACCCCTTACAGTCAAGCAATCTTGTGCCATTACACTATCGGCACGGTTTCCATTCGCGCCTAGATTACCTTTAAACCCCTCCTTTACTTTTTAGGAGGGTACAGCCCCAGTAAAACTATCCACCAGATACTGTCTCAATCGGTTTTTACCCGAAAGGTTAGAATATGCCACTTTTAAGTAAGGTATTGCACTGTCGACTCCATAATTCCCGAAAAAATTACTTCAAAGTCTCCCTTATATTCTACGCAGAAAAATAACATACCCAATATCAAGTTATAGTAAAGCTTCTAGGGTCTTTTCGTCTAACTGCACTTAACCGGCATCTTCACCGGTATTGTATTTTCACCGAGCTGGTCTCCGAGACAGTTTCCCAGTCATTACGCCATTCGTGCGCGTCGGAACTTACCCGACAAGGTATTTCGCTACCTTAGGACCGTTATAGTTACGGCCGACATTCACCAGGGCTTACAACACTCACCATAAATATTGCTACTCACAACGGCGTTGTTTGACCTTCTGGCATTGGTCAGGCGTCACCCCCTATACATCCACTTACGTGTTCGCAGGGAGCTGTGTTTTTGGTAAACAGTTGCCAGGAATACTTTCGCTGCGCCCCTTCAATAAAGAAGGGGAAGCCTTATCCCGAAGTTACGGCTGATTTTTTGCCGAGTTCCTTGGAGACCTCTCACTCGTTCGTCTTGGTCTACTCGACCTGATCACCTGTGTCGGTTTGCGGTACGGATTTTGTATAGATAAGTTTAGAGAATTTTCTTGGAAACGTGCTTTGTCTCATTGTCCTACCCCGAAGGATAAAACTTTTTGCTTCTCTTGGAAATCACCATTTAAGGTACTATGCGGATTTTCCTACATAGATTCCTAAAGACACAAACTTCAAATCCAATAATGAGCGAAACATACTACGTTCCGTCCTCCCATCACTCTACACAAAAGTCACGGAATATTAACCGTGTGTCCATCGAGTCCGGTTTTCACCATCCCCTTAGGCCCGACTAACCCTTGGCTGATTGACATTACCAAGGAAACCTTGATCTTTCGACGTGGGGCGTTCTCAGCCCCATTGCGGTTACTTGTGCCAACATTCTTACTTCCACACGCTCCAGAGGCTCTTACGAGTCCTCCTTCACAGCAGAGTGGAACACTCTCCTACCACTTAAAATTTTCGAAAAAACTTTAAATCCTCAAATTCGGTAATATACTTAGTCCCAATTATTTTCGATGCAAAATCTCTAGATGAGTGAGCTGTTACGCTATCTTTAAAGGATGGCTGCTTCTAAGCCAACCTCCTCATTGTTTGAGAAATTCCACCTTCTTGTCTTACACTTAGTATATATTTAGGGACCTTATTTTGAGATCTGGGCTGTTTCCCTTTTCACCAATGGAGCTTAGCCCCCATAGTGTAACTGCCGTGCTTTAGCTTTTGGTATTCGGAGTTTGATAAGTTTCGCGAGATTGCTCCCTGTCGAAACCTTCCAGTGCTCTACCCCCAAAAGGAACACACGACGCTAGCCCTAAAGCTATTTCGGAGAGAACCAGCTATTACCAGGTTCGATTAGCTTTTCACTCCTTACCACAAGTCATCCCAACGCGTTGTACGACGAACGGGTTCGGGCCTCCATAAGTCTTTCGACCTACTTCACCCTGCTCATGGCAAGCTCACCTGGCTTCGGGTCTTATGCATATTACCAATTACGCGCTATTAACACTCGGTTTCCCTGAGGCTGCGTCCTTTTAGCGGACTTAGCCAGCAACATGCATAAACTCGTTGGCTCATTCTTCAATAGGCACGCCGTAGCACAGTAAACTGTGCATCGACTCCTTGTAAACATACGGTTTCAGGTCTATTTCATCGTCCTAATCGGACTACTTTTCACCTTTCCCTCACGGTACTAGTTCACTATCGATCACAAAACGTATTTAGCCTTAGCGGTTAGTTCCGCTAGATTCCTCCCGGCCACTCGTGTCCTGAAGTACTCAAGAACAGTAATAAAAGAGATAAGTTATTTTCGTTTACAGGACTATCACCCTCTATGGTACTCTTTTCCAAAAGTTTCAACTAATAACTTATTTTTTGACTCTTCTAGTAATCTACATTACTGTCTTACAACCCCGAAGTATTGCTACTTTGGTTTGGGCTTTTTCCTTTTCGCTCGCCGCTACTAAGGAAATAAATATTTTTCTCTTTTCCACCTGGTACTGAGATGTTTCACTTCCCAGGGTGCGCTCTTTCTACTTGCGTAGAAAATTATCAAGGATTACTTGATAGGGTTTCCCCATTCGGAAATCTCCGGATCAAAGGTTGCTTAGCACCTCCCCGAAGCATATCGCAGCAACGCCACGTCCTTCATCGCCATTTTGTGTCTAGGCATCCACCGTACGCCCTTAAATTTCCTGTTAAGAAATTTGAAAACCACAAACCCAACATTACATTGGGCTACAAACAAACCCTTTTAGTTTAATCATTATTCCAGACCGCTCTGGTAACTAAACAAAAGAATTTTTCCTGTCTGGGCTCGAAAAGACCCTCATTAATGCCCGACAGATTTAAATTTTCAATTTTCGAACCATGCTGATTTTTCAACAAAAAAACCGCCTTTCGGGCGGCAGACAGACAAAAGAAAACGTCTATCGATACCGCTCTTTTAAACTGTTTTTTGTAATATTCATACTGATTAAGCCATCTTATACTAAACGAAAAAGGATGTCAAGCGGGATAACCCGTGACATCCTTTTTCTTCAAAAAGCTATGTAAATATTAGCCCTTGTGAGACATTTCGTCAGATACTTTTGATATCCAGCGTCCTGCTACGTCCTTGCCCCCTAGTCCGAAAGCAAGTCCTCCTCCGATAGCTATCATACCGATAATTCCAGTAAATAGAATTTGCATGAAGCCAGGAGCTATTCCAAGCTGACCTAGTGCAATTATAAATGCGAATACCCATACAGCGTACTTAGCAACAGTTGCTAGCATGCTTGATGAATGAACGCTCATTGCCTTTGATCCTGCCATTATCATCTTAGAGATTGCATCAGCAACAACTGTAGCAATGATTAAGATAAATGCAGCCACGATAACTCTAGGTAAGAATCCAAGCACATCATCCTTTAGAAATGATGCAATGTAATCTAAGCCTACCAAGTTAAGTGAAGGTAGTAAGAAAACGATTATAACAAACCACTTCATTACTTGTCCTAGGAAGTAACCAGTATTTAAATTCATACCAGCCTTCTTGAACAAATCTTCTGCTCCAATTGATTGGAAAAGTTTGTCTACCTTCAAAGCTCCGAATACATGCTCAAAAGCTTTTGCTACAAGTCCACCTAAAACCCAGCCGACAATAAAGAATATTATTGCAACTAGGAGGTTAGGGATGAACTGTATAAAACCCCACCATAGATCTTGAAGTGAAGAATTGAAAACGTCACCCCATGTAACCCAAATGTTATTCATAAATAATTATTATAATAATAAATAATAAAACTTTTTAAGTTCGACCTTATAAAGCTATTTGTTATTATTATACCAGTTTTTAAGCTTTTTTTGCAGACTGTGTGGATAACTCCTTAGCCTGAAATACTACTTCATGAGGAAAGTCTAGTACGTCTCTTATGAGCTTGTCGTACATGTTTATCCTGTATGTAAATTCTTTTGTATCAAAAAGTGCGTAGGTTATCTCTGTTCCCACCTCTGCTTCGAGTTTGGCTATCTCTTCTTCGGCCTTACTCTTCTTTATCTTGTCCCCTACTATAAGTAAATCAACTCTGGTTTCTTTATTTTTTATAAATACTCCAGAAAGTATTAGGAGTTTAAGCTTGCCTATTTTCTTAAAGTTAGTAATTACAGATTCTCTATCTAGAGAGTCAGAACCTACCAATAAATATTCAAATTCATGAGCATATTTAAACAACGGGTTAAATATATATCCTCCTCCACGCTTCTTCAAAAAGCCAATAGAGTTCAGAAGTCTGAGTTCCCTTCTTGATGAGTCAGATGAAATCCTCGCTCTCTTAACAACCTCTGCCCCAGCGAAAACCTTCTTAGGATTAAGGAAAAATAGCCTCATTATTTTGACTCTGGCGCTACTTCCGAGAATTTTACCTAAAATTTCCATATTTTTTATTCTAATCCTTTTTTCTTAAAAAACAACCTAAATGTTAATGCTGGTAGAATCCGCGAGCTTCGCTGTCTGGAAGGGTTATGAACTCTACTCCCTTGTTCTTACATAGGGTTATGATTGTCTCATCGTTTACAGAACCAGATGTTGTGAATATAGTCTTTATCCCTCTGTTTATTAATACTTCTACTGCATCTGGAAATGGGAAGAAGCTGTCGCTGTAAGCCACAGATCCCTGTAAGTCAGCGAGGCCAGAAGAAGATTTCGAATAGTCTGGGGATTTTTTCCGAGGACTTGAGAAATCTTCTTCTGGTGTAGCTTCATAATCCTGAGTAAGAGCACAAATTGAAGTCTCTGCGTCATCTGCTCTAAGTAAAGCAAGCTTAGCTGCCCCTACTCTATCTTGCTGACCGACTCCATTCCCTACTAGTCTTCCATCCTTAACTATAGATATAGTGTTTGAATTAGAAGTAGAGCCAATAGCCCAAGCAAGCACTATGTCTTGGTTATTTACTTGAGGCACAAATGTATAATTCGGCTGTTCCAAGAATCCTCCTCTTACATATCTATATCTCTTGTGAGTGTCTAGAGAATTTAACCCTGCAAGTTCTATATTAGGATTAACCATAAGTCTGCATTTACCTTTCTTTCTAGATAGTATCTCTACTGCCTCTTCTGTAAACGATGGAGCACAGACAACATCTAGCAACCTCCTTCCTTCCTTCATGTGCTTATGAATTAAATCTTCAGCAATATTTTCATCAACTGGGAAATTTAATATTACAGAACCGCCAAATATTGCCCTTAGATCACCCTTAAGCATCTTAGAAACTGCCTCCTCTTTTGTATCAGCAAAGGATGCCCCACATGGATTACCATGTTTAACCCCTATAGCCACAAACGGAACTTTATTGAAATTCTTTTCGAACCCAGCCCCAATATGAGTTATGGTTTGAATCATTCTGTCTATGTCACACCAGTTGTTGAAGCTTGGTGCACTTCCTGCAATATTCTTCCATTCATTAAGCGCAAGCACATCACTATTACCGATTCGTTTATTTAAATACGCTGGCTTCTGCCAAGCGTTCTCTCCATAGGCACACTCTGCTACCCTCTCTAGGGTTAAGCCTTTATAGAAACCTGCGCTATGATACCCTCCAGAAATTGCAGTGTATCTAGAAATAAGTATTTCTGCTTTACTTCGTAAATTATTTAAAAAGTTTTCTTTATCTTGTTCTCCACCCTTTAGCCATTCTATAACTTTCATTCTGTCGCTTGGGTCACATATAGTGATACGTCCACCCTTAGCGGAAGCTCTAACCATAGTAGGTCCACCTATGTCTGTCTTCTCTATTACAGATTCCTTGGTTGCGGTGTCTTTCTTTATTTCATCTTCGAGTGGATAGAAGTCTACACATACCATATCAATCCATGGAATCTCCCATTTTTCTAATTCAGCTAAATGTAGAGGTGTATCTAGCGCTAGAAGTCCCCCATGAATCTTGGGATGAAGAGTGGCAACTCTATGCGAGAGTATTGCTGGCATGCCTGTGATATCTGCTACGTCAGTAACAGGAATACCTGATTCAACAAGGTGCTTAGCTGTGCCACCAGAAGATACAATCTTCCAGCCTAAATCCACTAACTCCTTAGCGAATTTCTCTATGCCATTCTTGTCATAAACGGATATTAAAGCTGTCTTTTGATGGTTTGTCATAAAAATTAAAACACCCCTTACGGAGTGTCTTAATTTTAGTATTTTATTAATCATAAAGCAATTTGTTCGCGAGTATGTTTTTAGAAGGCCTTACGCAGGACGACGGTCCGAGCAGTTCGCTGGCATAACAATGCCAGATAGATTGCCTTATAAAAATATACTGAGAACAAATTATTTAAGTTCTATACATTCGGCAAGCTCAGTATTGAGCTTAAGACTACTTAAGCTCAATTTTTCCTCCTGCTTCTTCAATCTTCTTCTTTAGTTCTTCAGCTTCAGCCTTCTTCACACCATCCTTAAGTGTTGCTGGAGCACCGTCAACTAAGTCCTTAGCTTCTTTAAGTCCAAGTCCTAGAGCTTCCTTCACAATCTTCATAACTGCAATCTTCTGTTCACCAGATGATGCAAGCACAACTGTGAATTCAGTCTTTTCCTCAGCTGGAGCAGCAGACGCTGCAGGTCCTGCAGCTGCGACAGCAGCAGCAGAAACACCGAACTTTTCTTCTATAGCCTTCACTAGTTCGTTAAGCTCAAGAACTGATGCGCCTTCTAAATCTTTTAAAAATGAATCGAATTTTGACATAATTTTATATTTAAGTTAATAATTATTTTTTCTTTGCGACCTCGTTAACTGCAATTGCTAAACGTTGCATTGGAGATTTAAGTAAGAAAGCAATCTTAGAAAGTAATACTTCTCTAGAAGGTATTGTAGCGATTTCTGTCATATAAACACCATCTACGAACTTTCCTTCGAATAATCCTCCTAATATGCTTAGAACTCCCTTGTGTGACTTCTCGAAGTTATATACTTCGCGAGCTCCTGCTGTAGCATCCTTTGAGTATGCAACTGCAACCTCACCACTTAATTCTGGAAATTCTCCTTCAGCACTTTTCTCTAATGCTCGCTTTAGAAGAGTCTTTCTAGCTACCTTGTAGCCTACTCCATTATCTCTTAAACTCTTTCGGAGAGCTGTTTCATCAGCTACCTTCATTCCGTGGAAGTTTAAGAAAACAACAGAAGAAGAATCTTCAAAAGCTTTCTTCAAATCTTTTACTATTTCTTCTTTTTTTGCTTTTTGTAACATTTTTGTTTTTTAAGTTTAAATTAAAAAAACGGCTTTCGCCGCAATCTTTTTCCTTAAACCTTTAAAAGGTTATCAGGATTATCGACCACTCTAGAGGACTTATTGTTCGCCTCTCTTCTTTGCGGTATGTAAACTATAGCACAAATTATCTATTCTGCAAGCACTCTCTCTTGTGGGATTGTCCTTGCACCTTCTACTTCCGTATCTTCTGGTTCACTATTTAGAACTCCAACCAAGAAAACACCCAGAAGCCCTATAGCTATAAGTGTAGTGAATATCAGCAATACTCTCAAGAAATGTCCTGTTACCATATCAATATTTTATCACATTAATCGAAAATTTTAGTAAGGTAAGTATCTATCACTCTCTGGTCCATATCATAGAAATTCATTTCCTCTCGTTTCAAGTCTCGGGCTAAGTCTATCCCTACGAATCTCCAGTGCCATGGTTCAAATTTGTAATAAGCATTCCCAGCTGGATAAGAAAGTATGAATCCATATCTGTGTGCGTTTTCAAGTAGCCACGCATACTCGGGAGTCTTGTCGAACCCTTCTAGTGCCCCCGTAGTGCCTGATGTGAAATCCACAGTGGTTCCGAGCTGATGTTCAGAGTACCCCTGATCTGCAGAGAATCTGTTAGCTGCTGTGGTGCCGTAAGTGACTGTGTATGCTGACTTAAGCTGAGACTGAGTAGAGAATGACCTGTAAGCAGACTGCACTAATATGTTCACTCCATCTTCTCTACCTTCTTCTATTAGATTCTCTAAATTAGGCAAGACTTCACTATGTATCTGATAGTTAGTGCTCTTGGAAGTCCTATAATCTTCTCCTATTTCAGAAATCTTAAGTGGTACATAATGCTCGTTTAGGAAATACACCTTGGAGTACTTCATTAGAAGCTCCTTGTCTGTAGTGGACAGCTTCTCTAGCTCTCCTACTGTATCCCTAATGTCATAGAACCTCTGCCTTAGGGCGCTGTTGTTCTCCTGCTCTTCGGCTAGAGCTGCTAGGGTATCTACTACTGCCTTCTCTAGTTCTGTCACTTTGTTATTTAATACTTCCTGGCCTAGAGTGAATTCACTTGTAGTCTTCTCTACTGCCTTCTCTATCCTAATATTGAAATATTTAAAAAATCCCCAAAAGGCCAATGCAATAAGCACCAGCACTACGAAATCATTAGCTAAAAGTTTTCTTATATGTTCTCTCATTATCTATATCCTTTCATCCATAGTACCACGAACAGTACAATCAGAATAAATATTATAAAGTATAAAAGCTCGTTCCAGAGATTATGCTTCTTTATGAATTTAACAACCAT
>JAGORC010000036.1 GCA_018063015.1 Minisyncoccota bacterium | reverse complement strand
ATAAAAGATCCTAAATTAAAAAGGTCTATAGATATACCTGATGAAAAATGGGGACATTATGAAGTAGATGAAAAAGGAAATTCAGTTGTTCTTACAGAAAAAGGGGTAAAAAGAGTAGAGGAAATCTTGAAAATAGATAACCTATATTCTCCAGAAAGTGTAGAACTTACACATTATCTGCTTCAAGCAATAAGAGCAAAAGAACTATTTACAAGAGATAAAGATTATCTAGTAAGAGATGAACAAGTAGTTATTATTGATGAGTTTACAGGAAGAGCGTTGGACGGTAGAAGATATTCAGAAGGACTTCATCAAGCTATCGAAGCAAAAGAAGGAGTTAATATTGCTGGAGAAAATCAAACTCTTGCTTCAATAACTCTTCAAAACTATTTTAGAATGTATAAAAAACTATCTGGAATGACTGGTACTGCTGAAACTGAAGCTTCAGAATTTATGCATACATACAATTTGGGAGTTAATATAATTCCTACGAACAAACCTATTATCAGAATAGATAGTGAGGACGTTATTTATAGAACTCATGATGAAAAAATAAAAGCTATTATTGATAAAATTGAAGAATTACATAAAAAAGGACAACCAGTATTAGTTGGAACAATATCAATTTCAAGTTCAGAAATGTTATCTGAAATGTTAAAAAGAAGAAAAGTACCTCATAATGTCTTAAATGCTAAACAACATGAAAGAGAAGCTGAAATAGTTGCTCAAGCAGGAAGATTTGGAGCAGTAACAATAGCTACAAATATGGCAGGTAGGGGAACAGATATTATGCTTGGAGGAAATCCAGAAGCTATGGCGAAAGATGTAGCAGAATATGGAACTCCAGAGTATGAAATAGCTTTAGAAAAATTTAAAGCTCAATGTGAAGAAGAAAAAGCAAAAGTATTGGAAGCTGGTGGATTATTTATACTTGGAACAGAAAGACATGAGTCTAGACGTATAGATAACCAATTAAGAGGACGTTCTGGAAGACAAGGAGATCCTGGTGCATCAGAATTCTATCTGTCACTTGATGATGAGTTAATGAGATTATTTGGTTCTGAAAGAGTTTCAGCTATTATGGGAAGACTTAATATGCCTGAAGGAGAGCCAATAACACATAAACTTATTTCTAGATCTATAGAAGGAGCTCAGAAAAAGGTAGAAGGAAGAAACTTTGGAATAAGAAAGACACTTCTTGAATATGATGATGTTATGAACAAACAAAGAGCTGCTGTTTATTCAAGTAGAGATGCTGCAATAACTAAAGAGGATCTAAAAGAAAGTATATTGGAAATGATAAAAGAGGTTTCTACTCTTGAAAGCTTAAATAGATTAAGTGGAGAAACTAATGGAGACTGGGATATAGAAGGTCTACAAGAAAGATTTAAAGAGCTTTATGACATTGAAATAGATGCAGAAGCAATAAGAACACTTTCGGTAGAAGGTGCTATAGAAAAGTTATATGAAGATTTAGTTAAAATTTATGAAGAAAAAGAAGCTATTCTAGGTTCAGAATTATTAAGAAAACTAGAAAAATATATACTTCTTGAAGTAACAGATTCTAGATGGAGAGAAAACTTAAGAACTCTAGATCAGTTAAAAGAAGGAATACATTTGAGAGCTTATGGACAAGCTAATCCTTTAATTCAATATCAACTGTTATCTTCTGAAGTTTATGAAGATATGATAAAAACAATAAGAGAAGAAGTTACTTCATTCTTATTCAAAATTAGAATTAAAGAAAGAGAAGATGCAGAAATAGTAGCGCCTCGTCCAAGAACAGAAAGAATGAACTTTATTCATCAAGGTTCAGACTCAGCTCCTGAAGAAGAAAAACATTCTCCTAGAAAAACGGATAAAGTAGGAAGAAATGATACGTGTTCTTGTGGAAGCGGTAAAAAATATAAAAATTGTTGTGGAAGATAGCATTTGCTATCTTTCTCTTTTTGGAAATATAAATTGGATACTGAATTAAGAGCTTTGCATAATTCGATAGTTTGTACACATAGAAAATACAAAATATTTAAATCTGAAGCTTATGCAGCTTCACCGCACCAACCTAACGTTGGACGGACTAATATTATTGGATTTATATAATGTTTTTTTATGGGGTTAAGCGTCCCACGCTTAGAATTTTATGTTTTGTACTAAAAAAATGGATTGTGCAAAGGTCTTGAATTAGAAATAGTTTTTAGAGTCTAAACCTTGGACTACGTGTCCACTTTGTATAAGACTACTCTAAACTTCTTAAAAAGTTAGAGTATCTAAAAACCTCGTAAACGTGACGTTTAATCCGTGAGAATATGAAATGTCGGGTTTTTATCAGTGTCAGAAAATTTTTTTAGACACTGACTTCACAAACAAATCATTGGACGTCAACAATATCAAATGAATCACATTTATTGGTTCTGGGGCAATATCCATTGCCCCCCACAAAAAAAACGTTTTGATAATTGTGACACAGTCAACTTGTTAATGGGAAACGACAACAAGGAAGGGGTTGTTTTTTCAACAATTTGTCATTTCGAGGTACGAGAAATCTCAAGATACCTCTCTTGTCGGGATGACAACAGTTGGGTCATAATAGAATAAAAATGCCTTAAGTTGATGACATTGGGTGACTAAGCTACGAACTAAATAAGGAGATAAATTATGATAGATTTACATATGCATAGTACAGCTTCAGATGGGACATTGACTCCTACGGAACTGGTAGAAGAAGCTAAAAAATCAGGGTTAAAGGTTATGGCCTTAACTGACCACGATACATTGGACGGAATAGATGAAGCAAGAAAAAGAGCAAGCGAGTTAGAAATTGAATTTATTAATGGAATTGAGTTTTCTACAGAGTACAATGAAGGAGAAGTTCATATATTAGGTTATTTTTTGGATGAAAAAAATATTAGACTTTTAGAGTTATTGGATAAACTAAAAAAAGAAAGAGTAGAAAGAACAGAAAAAATTCTTAAAAAACTTGAAAAATATAAATGTTATATAAGTATGGAAGATTTGCAAAAAGAAGTAAAAGGTGATTTGATTTCTCGAGCTCACATAGCAAATGCTATGATGGCTAAAGGTTTTGTATATAGTAAAGCAGAGGCTTTTAAAATTTATCTCAGAACAGGGGGTCTAGCTTCAGAGCCTAAAAAAGAGCTAAATGCATTGGAAGCTGTAAGTTTTATAAAAAGAATTGGTGGAATAGCTTCTCTTGCTCATCCAAAACTTACAGGATTAAGTGGAGGAACTTTAGAAAAATTAGTTATTTTACTAAAAGAACAAGGGCTAGACGCAATAGAAGTTTATTATCCTGAACAAACTCAGAAAGAAACAGAAATATATAAAATTCTTTGTGATAAATTTGGTCTTTTGTATACTGGAGGCTCAGATTTTCATGGGATGAATAGACCTGATACTCTTTTAGGATCTAAAGGGATAAGTGAAGAGGAATTGAAAAAATTAAA
>JAGORC010000017.1 GCA_018063015.1 Minisyncoccota bacterium | reverse complement strand
TCCTCAAAAACTTTCTTCCTAAATATTGTAAGTGGACCTGGGGTTACATGGATTGCTCCAATCAAACCCAGCATCTTCTTAATATATACAGACATATGGTACTCTGCCTTTTGAGCTTTTTGAATTATACTCTTTGCATTTTCTACAATTATTGAAGGAGCAACTGCCATGACATTATCATTGTTTTCAAAATAACTCATAAGTCTGACTAAGGATTCGCTGTGGGCAAAAGAGTCTGCATCAAGACAACCCACGAAATCAGTCTTAGTGTGTACGAGCCCTAAATTAAGAGCTGTGTGCTTGCCACCATTTTCTTTCTTAAAAATAGTAACATTTTCTATGTCTTTGAATTTTTGAAGTTCATTCCAGGTGTTATCAGTAGAACCATCATCAATTAGAAATATATTTAATTTATCCTTAGGATAATTCATCTCTAAAAGAGACTGGACTGTTCTATTTATTGTAGTTTCTTCATTCCAACAAGGAACGATAACAGTAACTCCAGGATAGTTTGAAAGTTTGATTTTTTCCTTACGAATCTTAATTTTATTCTTATTCTCTAAGAAGGTAACAAGAAAAAAGACCTGTACGTATACGGCCAAAAAAGTAAGTATATAAAAAGGTATGCTTGAAAATGTCTCCATAATGTGGGGTTTTCCACAGTTTATCATTTTGAGCCCAAAAAGCAAACTCCCCTGATTCTCTAAGAATCTGGGGAGTTTGTGCTAAAGAATAAGAAAAACTTATCCCTGAGATGGAGTTCCTGCCTTATCGCTCGCAACACATACTCCATCTTTGCAAACCTTACATTTGCATCCGAAAATAGACATAGCTGCAGCAACACCTACAAGTAGGTATACAATAGCCTCAATCATAGGCATAGAACCGAAGATCATATTAACTAGATTCCAAGAACTCATGCTACCAAATAGCATTCCTAGTCCTACTAGTCCCCAGTTTAATCCTCCAACTACAACTAATATCTTAGCTATTTTACCAACAAGACATGAACACTTTCCGTCTTTACAAGTTGAATTACAACACATATAAAAATTTAAAAATAAATTTATAAATTTAGTTCAAAACGACCTTCTTGAACTTTAATAAGAACACTTACAATTATATCATGTTAGAAAGTATGATAGAATACCCTTATTAACATAATTTTTTATATATGGAAAATATAGATAATAACCAAGAAAAAGCGAATAAAAACCAAAACCAACAAATAGCAGGGGCAATACTAGTAGCTGGGCTATTTATTGCAGGGGCAATACTTATCAAAGATAGTAACCCTTCTAGGCCCCAGGCTGAAGTAGCTAAACAAGAAGTCTCTTCCCCTATTAACCTACCTCCTGTTAGTTCAAACGACAGAGTATTGGGAGTAAATTCTGCAAAAGTCACCATAGTAGAGTACGCTGATTTCCAATGTCCTTTCTGTGGAAAGTTTTACAAGGAAGTTAAGGATGGGTTAATTAAAGATTATATAGAAAAAGGCCAAGTTAGATTTATTTACAGAGACTTCGCATTTCTTGGCGAGGAATCTACAAAGTCTGCCTTAGGTGGAAGATGCGCTAATGAACAAGGTAAATTCTGGGAATACCATGACTATCTCTACTCTAACCAAAGCGGAGAGAATAGAGGTGCATTCAATAATGAAAATCTTAAATCATTTGCGGTAACCTTAGGATTAGATAAAAAATCTTTTGACCAATGCTTCGATTCCAACAAATATGTAGATCAAATAGCTCAAGAAAAACAATTAGGTAAATTAGCTGGAGTAAAAGGTACACCAAAAGGATTCATTTTAGTAAATGATAAGGTTGTAGATACGATAGACGGAGCAGAGGGCGTAAATGAAGTTAAGTCTAAAATAGAAAACGCCTTAAAGTAATTTAGTCAAAGTAATTCTTCAATCTAGCTATCTTTTCGTTCTGGCGAAGCTTTTCGTGTACTTTGGCTTCAATCTGACGAATACGCTCTCTAGTAACTCCAAACTCTTCTCCTACTCTTTCTAGAGTATGCTGTATACCATCTAGTAATCCGTAACGCATTTCTAAAATCTTTCTTTCTTTAGGATTAAGTTCTTCTAACACACTTCTAACTTGATCAGATAAAATTCTTCTAGAAGATTCTTGATCAGGTCTTAATATTTTATCGTCTGGAATGAAATTCTCAAGAGTAGATTTATCATCATCATCCCCTACTGGTTGTTCTAGAGAAATAGTTTCTTGAGAAATATTTTCTATTACATGTATCTTCTCAACAGGGACACCCATTTCTGTAGCTATTTCTTCTGCTAATGGTTCTCGTCCTAAGTCTTGAGACAGCCTTCGGTGAACTTGTTTGTATTTTGAAATTGTTTCAACCATGTGAACAGGAATACGAATAGTACGAGATTGATCAGCTAGCGCACGAGTTATAGACTGCCTAATCCACCAAGTAGCATAAGTTGAAAACTTATAACCCTTAGTCCAATCAAACTTCTCTACAGCCTTAAATAGTCCTAAATTACCTTCTTGGATTAAGTCTAAAAGAGATAAATTTGCACTACGACCTACATACTTCTTGGCGATAGAAACAACAAGACGAAGGTTTGCTCGAGCAAGAAGATTCTTAGCTTCGATGTCTCCTTTCTCGATTCTCTTAGCTAGATCCTTCTCATCGCTTGCATGAATAAGAGGATATTGTCCTATTTCCTTAAGATACATTTGTATCGAGTCATGTATTCCTGATTTATTTAAATCCTTATCATTTACATCACTGTCTAAATTAAGTAAGTTTCCTCCTTCCAAAACGTCTATTCCAGATATACTTAGCTTCTCATATAATTCATCTAAGAAAATTATATTATTCTCTATATCTGGGAATGTTTTTAGAATCTCATCATAGGTTATGAAACCTCTTTTTCTACCCTTCTCAACCAGCTCTCCTGAGAGGCGCTCCATCTTGTCGCCTTTTGTTTCTTTAGTTGTATTTTTCTTAGTGTTCTTAGAAATTTCTTTGCTTTTTTTTGATACAGCTTTTTTCTTTACAATTTTTTTTATTTGCTTTTTTGCAACCTTTATAACTTTCTTCTTTTTTGTTTTTGTAACTTTCTTTTTCATATTTATAGTTTAATTCTTTAAACGACCATTTTTAATTTCTTCTAATTTACTATTTAAAATACTGATTTCTTCTAAGATACTTGATGATTTTGTATAATCTTTACTATTTTCTATATTTTTTAATTCGGACATTTTTTTACTTAATTCTTCTTTTAAAGATTCTTCTTTTAAATTTTTTATTAGTTCATCTAACTCTCTTTCTAGGTTTAAATCATCTTTATAAAAAACTTCTGCTTCAAAAATTAAATCTTCTTTATCGCTTCTTTCTTCTAGGTATATTCCTGGAAGCTCTTTTAATTGTTGTTCGATCTTCTGTATATCAATTGTTGGTTTCTCTAAGCCTTCCTGCCAGAATAGTATTCCTAATATTCTCCTATGTATGTAATCTTTACGAAAGACTTTGGCTGGAGAAGCTATTGCTTGAGCTATTTCCTTCTGTTCATACCTTAATTCTTTTTCTACTTTTTGCAAGTCTTCTTTTAAGGCTTCGATAGGGATATTTGTCTCTTCGCTTATTTTCTTTAGAAAGTGAGCCTTTTCTATAGAACTATCTATTGCCTCCACATAAGGAAGCACTCTATCTTTAACCTCTTTGCCAATCTTGCGTGTGTCATCTGTCCCTGAAGTCACCTTATTAAGCATAAATTCAATAATATGCTTGGATTCGCGTACTGCTTCCTTCCAAGCATCAGGACCATTCTTTGATATTAAATCAGCTGGATCCATACCCTCTTTTAGATTTGCTACCTTCACATCCATGCCTAAAGATAGTGCTATCTTCGCTCCTCTTTCTGCTGCTTTAAATCCAGCCCTGTCACCATCATATGCTAAAACAATATTCTCTGACAATCTTCTCACTAATCCTAGATTAGAAACTATATTTTCTTTCGAAAGCGTAGAATCAGAAAGTGCGGTACCAGAAGAAGCAATAGTATTTCTAAATCCAGCCTGGTGTGATAGAAGTAAGTCCATTTGCCCTTCAACCAAAATAGAGAAATTATTCTTGCGTATAGATTCCTTTGCTTTATCTAATCCATACAACACAGAAGACTTACTAAATATTGGTGTATCTGGACTATTTAAATATTTAGCTGATTTCCCGTCATCTTGAAAGATTCTTCCAGAGAACGCGATTATCCTACCGCTTGAGTCGGCTATAGGAAACATTATTCTTCCTCTAAATCTATCATAAAAGGATATCTCTCCTCTGGGTCCTGGTTTGTCACTTCTTTTGATCAATCCCGCCTTTTCCATTATCTCCTTATTGAAACCTTTCTTCTCTAGATAAGAGTACAGTTCTCTCCATTCTAAGAGAGAAAACCCAACTTTAAAATCCGAAATAGTTTTTGCATTAAGTCCTCTGTCTATAAGATATTTTTTGATCTCTTCTTGTTTTTCCAAATTATTTATAAAATAATTTGTAGCTTCTTCCATCACTTGGTACAATTTTTCTTTCTCACTTTTATCACCTTCTTGAAATTCCTTTAATTCAACCCCAGCTTTAAAGGCAAGCATTTTTAATGCACCCTTAAAGTCTAGACCTTCGAACTCTTCAACGAAAGTAAATATGTCGCCTTTAGCCGAACAACCGAAACAATAGTAACTCCCCCGTTCTGGAGATATGAAAAAAGATGGCGTCTTTTCATTATGAAAAGGACATCTGGCTTTAAAGTTTACGCCTGCCTTTTCTACCTTTATATATGAAGAGACTACCTCTACAATTCCTAGCCTCTCCTTGATTGTTGTAACGGGAGAGATCATCTATTTTTTATTCCACTATGATTTCAGGTCTTTCTACGAAGCCTGTACCAGCTGGTATTAGTCTTCCGATGATTACATTTTCCTTCAATCCTCTTAGAGAGTCAATTCCTCCCTTAACTGCGTTTTCAATAAGAACTCGGTTAGTATTCTGGAATGATGCTGCTGATAACCAACTCTTAGTTCTAAGAGATACTTCTGTAATACCTAATACTATTGTTTCTGCTCCAGCTTCCTTTTCTCCTATTTTCTTTACTCTCATATTTTCTTCCATGAACGCTGTGTTTTCTACAATATCACCACTTGAGAAATTTGTTTCTCCTGCGTCCTTTATTCTTCTTCTTGAAAACATCTGTCGGATTATTATCTCAGTGTGCTTTCTTGAGATAGAAGCACTTTGAAGTTCGTAAACCTTGTTGATTTCTCTGATTATGTATTCTTCTGCTAGTTCCTTGCTTCCGAATTTAAATATTTCATTTATATCAGCAGAACCATCAGTTAGTAACTCTCCCTTATGTACTCTATCTCCTACCTTTACTGTTGGGACACGATTAAATGGAATAGCATATTCTATTTCGTTCTTCTTTCCATCAGCTTTACTGTCAGATAGAACCTTTATAACTCTTTCTTTATCATCTTTAACTTTAACTTCTGAAATTTCTCCGTCTGTCTGAGATACTACAGCTGGATTCTTTGGAGTTCTTCTTTCAAATATTTCTTCAACACGAGGTAGACCTGTAGTTATGTCTGTTCCTGCGACACCTCCAGCGTGGAATGTTCTAAGTGTTAACTGAGTTCCTGGTTCACCGATAGCTTGGGCTGCGATGATTCCTACTGCTTCACCTAGATCAACTAATCTGTTTCTTCCTAGATCAAGTCCGTAACACATCTGACATAGTCCGTGAACTGTCTTACATGTAAGTGGTGATCTAACGAAAGCTTCAGTAAATCCTAATTGTTCAATCTTGTAAGCTTCTTCTTTTGTTATTAAGAATCCTTTCTTGTAAGCAACATTTCCATTTTTGTCCTTCAAGTCTGCTCCTAATACTCGTCCTCTTAGGTTCTTAGAAAGTGCGATTTCTATTCCTGAAACATTTTCTTTTGTTACTATTTTACCTTCTTTGGTTCCACAATCCTTTTCTGTTATAACCACATCTTGAGCAACATCTACTAGTCTTCTGGTAAGGTAACCTGCTTTCGCTGTGTTAAGCGCTGTGTCAGATGCACCCTTTCTTGCTCCGTGAGTAGTAACGAAATATTCAATAGGAGAAAGACCTTCGTGATAACATGGAATGATTGGGAATTCTAGAGTTTTACCCTGGTTGTTTTGAATAAGTCCTTTCATACCTGTCATTTGAACTAGAGATGTCATTGTACCTCTAGCTCCAGATGTGAATAGATCGAAAGTTGAACCATTCTTATCTAGAGTCTTTGGAAGAACTTTTTCTAATTCTTTCTTAGCATGAGTCCAGATTTCAATAACCTTTTGATATCTTTCTTCTTCTGATAGCAAACCATCTTTCCATTCATTTATTACTTCTGCTTCTTGTCTTCTTCCTTCTTTGATTATACCTGCCTTCTCTTCTGGAACTTTAACGTTATCGAAGCCCCAAGTAGTTCCTGATAGTGTAGAATTCTTGAATCCGAATTCTTTTATTTTATCTAGGATTGGTGGAGTAGCATCTATACCGTAGTGCATTATAAGTTCATCCACTAGAGAAGATAACCTCTTCTGGTTCATTTCTTCGTTAACGAATGAGAAATCATTTGGCAAGATACTATTGAATAGTAATCGTCCAACTGAAGTTTCGAAAAGTTTTCCATCAAATTTCTTGTACTTATCTGTATCTGTAGCTAAAACCTTGACCTTTGATCTTAGAGAAACAACTCCGTACTCAAATGCTGTTATTGCAGCGTTTGGACTAGAGAAATATTTTCCTTCTCCCTTCTCACCTTCTACTGACTTAGTCATCCAGTAACTTCCAAGAACCATATCCTTTGAAGGATGAACTATAGGGTCACCATTTTGAGGTTTAAGAAGATTTTTATTTGCAGCCATTAGCTCTCTAGCTTCTCCTTGTGCTTCTTCTGATAGAGGAACATATACTGCCATCTGGTCTCCGTCGAAGTCAGCGTTGAAAGCAGCACAAACAAGTGGATGCACTTGAATAGCGTTACCTTCTATAAGAATAGGATTGAAAGCTTGTATTCCTAGTCTGTGAAGAGTAGGTGCTCGGTTTAACATAACGAACTTACCCTTAATAACTTCTTCAAGCATAGCCCAAACTTCAGGTGTTCTTTCTTCTATTAGTTTGTTTGCTCCCCTTATGTTGAATGCTAGTTCATCTCCTAGAATCTTAGATATAACGAATGGTCGGAAAAGCTCGAGTGCCATGTGTTTAGGAAGACCACATTGATTTAGTTTCAACTGAGGACCAACAACAATAACAGATCGTCCTGAGTAGTCTACTCGCTTACCTAGCAAGTTCTGACGGAACAATCCTTGTTTACTCTTTAGGTTGTCAGATAGAGACTTAAGTGGGCGCTTCTGTGACTGGCTTATAGCCTGAGAATCGTTTTGCTTAGCGATTGAGTTATCTATAAGTGCATCAACTGCTTCTTGGATTATTCTCTTTTCGTTTCTTAGAATAACATCTGGTGCATTTATTTCCTTTAATTTCTTAAGACGATTATTTCTGTTTATAACTCTTCTGTATAGATCGTTTAAGTCAGATGTTGCATGACGTCCTCCATCAAGAGCAACCATTGGTCGCAATACTGGAGGGATAACAGGAATAACAGTTAAGAACATCCATTCTGGTCGAATGTCTGCGTAAAGCATTGCTCTTATAAGAGAAAGCCTTTTTTGTAATTTCTCCTTATCTACTTCACTTGCCTTTTCAAGCATTTTTTCGGTATGAGCTTTAAGCTTGTTCAAATCAAGATTCTTAAAGATTGAATATATAGCTTCAGCTCCAATGTTTGCCTCGAAACAAATTCCGTATTTAAGAGAATAATAGTGGAAAGAAATTTCATTTAGAACCTTTCCTTCATATATCTCCCCTATTTCTTTCTTGGTAGTTGAAAGAAGAGCTTTTAGTTTTTCTCGAGTATCATCATCTGCTGATGTCTTAAGTTTGGTCTTATATTCTTTTTCTAGAGATTCAACAAGTTTCTGCTTTTCTTCTTCGTGAACTTTAGTGATTATGTAACCAGCAAAGTATATTACCTTCTCTAAATCAGATACTGATATATTAAGTAATATGCTCATTCTTGATGGCACTCCACGTAGGAACCAAATGTGAGCAACCGGTGTAGCTAACTCTATGTGGCCCATTCTTTCTCGTCTAACGATAGATCGAGTCACTTCCACTCCACATTTTTCACATATAATGTCCTTATATCGGATTCTTCTGTACTTACCACAGTAACATTCATAGTCCTTTTCTGGACCGAATATCTTTTCGTCGAATAGTCCTCCTCGTTCACTTCTACCAGTACGATAATTTATCGTTTCTGGCTTTGTCACTTCTCCGTAAGACCATTCTTTAATCTGGTCAGGTGAAGCAAGTTTTAATGATATGTAATCAAAGTCTGTTATGTTTAAAGTTTTCATAGTTTTTATAGATTTAAAATTGATAAGTTTTAATTATTCTTCTTTACCTGAAAACTTTTTCAAGTTTACATCTAGTGCAAGACCTCTTAAGTAATTCAACATAACATTAAATGACGCAGGTGAATTTGGGGACTTAATAGGTTCGTTCTTTATAATAGAATCGAAAGTCTGAGAACGACCCATTATATCGTCAGACTTAATTGTAAGCATTTCTCGTAGAGTATATGATGCACCGTATCCTTCAAGAGCCCACACTTCCATTTCTCCGAATCTCTGTCCTCCACCTTGAGCCTTACCACCGAGAGGTTGCTGAGTAATAAGAGAGTACGGACCGATGGATCGCATGTGAATCTTGTCTTCAACCATGTGGTGCAGTTTTAGAACATACATATAACCAACAGCAACGTCTTGTTCGAAAGGCTCTCCTGTTCGTCCATCGAATAGCTTAAGTTTACCGCTCTCTGGTAATCCTGCTTCCTTTAATTCTCCTTTTATTTCATCATGAGTTGCACCCAAGAAAGGTGGAACTATTGCTTGATATCCTAGTGAATTTGCTGCCATACCTAAGTGCATTTCTAGTATCTGACCCAAGTTCATACGAGAAGGAACACCGAGAGGTGAAAGGATTATGTCTACTGGTTTTCCATCAGCTGTATATGGCATATCTTCTTCTGGAAGAATAGTAGATATAACACCTTTGTTTCCGTGTCGTCCTGAAAGCTTGTCTCCAACAGAAATATTTCTTATTTGAGCAACTTCAATAATAATCTTCTTGATTATTCCAGCTTCGAGAGTGTGACCTAAGTCACGAGAGAAAATCTTCACTCCAATAACACGTCCACGCTTTCCGTGTTCCATTCGAAGTGATGTATCTTTAACATCTCGAGCTTTCTCAGCGAATATTGATCTTAGAAGTCTTTCTTCTGGAGTTAGTTCTGTTTCACCTTTTGGTGTAATTTTACCAACCAAAATATCATTTTCTCTTACCTCTGCTCCAATTCTAACAACACCGTCTTCGTCAAGATCTTTTAGTTTAAATTCTCCTACGTTTGGAATATCGCGAGTTGTTATTTCTGGACCAAGTTTAGTATCTCTAACCACACATACGAATTCTTCTACATACAAGGATGTAAGTTTGCTGTCCTTCACTAATCTTTCGGAAATGATTATCGCGTCTTCGTAGTTTGCTCCACTCCATGAAAGAAAGGCGACGAATATATTCTGACCTAGTGCAATCTGTCCTCCTACTGTACTTGAAGTATCAGCTAGGACATCCCCCTTCTTGACCTTGTCACCTAGATTCACATAAGGACGTTGATGGAAAGCAGAAAAGTTGTTGTTTCTTAGGAAAGAAACTAATTCGTAAGTTTTCTCTTTATCGCTTTTACCTTTTACTATAATCTTTCGTGCGTCTAGATATGTAACAGTTCCGTCTTCTTCTGCAAGGATTAATCTTCCTGAATTTCTAGATGCTAATTCTTCTATACCTGTTGCTACAAGCGGTGCTTCAGGAAGTACGCAAGGTACTGCCTGCTTCTGCATGTTACTTCCCATGAGTGCTCTGTTTGCGTCGTTGTGTTCTAAGAAAGGAATAGATGAAGTAGCGATAGAGAATGCTTGGTTTGTAGCAACGTCTATATAGTCAACTTCCTCTCTTGAAATAGTTCCTGGTTCAGTCTTAACTCTAGCTGCAACTCTTTCATCTGTTATCTTGCCGTTCTCATCATAAGAAATTCCTGCATGAGCAATGTTGAACTTCTCTTCTTCAAGAGCGTTTAAGTATTCTACCTCTCCTGTTATCTTGCCGTTCTTTACCTTTATGTAAGGTGTTTCGATTATTCCAAATTCGTTTATTTTTGCGTAAGTTGCTAAGTGAAGAATAAGACCGATGTTTGGACCTTCTGGTGTGTGGATTGGACAGACTCTTCCGTAGTGAGATGGATGCACGTCACGAACTTCAAGTCCTGCACGTTCACGAGTAAGACCTCCGGGTCCAAGAGCTGAAAGAGTTCTTAAGTGTTCCATTTCGTATAGGACGTTTTCCTGAGCCATAAATTGAGACAGCTGGTTGGTAGTGAAGAATTCCTTGATACGAGCCTGAAGTGGTCTCTGATTTATTATTTGAATTGGCATAGCAGTATCAACATCAATAATAGACATTCTGTCTTGAATGTTTCTCTTGATTTGCATCATACCTGTTCTCACCTTCTGCTGAAGCATTTCACCAACAAAACGCACTCTTCTCTGTCCTAAGTGGTCTATGTCGTCCCCTTTTGCACCTACTGTATTATTTAAATCTATTATATTTCCTATTACTGTAACTACATCTTCCTTTGATATTGTTCTTCTTTCTAGTTCTCCCTTGTCTAATGACTTAGAAAAACGTTGATTAAATCTAAATCTTCCTACTGGAGATAAGTCATATCTTTCAGAAGTAAATAAAGAATCTATGAATTCCTTTGCGTTCTCAGCAGAAGCCATATCCCCGTCTCTTAATCTCTTGTATATTTCTATATAAGATTCTTCTACTGTTTTAGAAGTATCCTTTGCTAGACAGGCCTTGATAGCATCGCTATGTACTCCATTCTTCTCAAATACTTTTATTATTGCTTCATCTGTAGTAAATCCCATAACGCGAAGAAGTGCAGTAACTGGGAATTTTCTTTTCTTGTCTATTCTTACATAGATTGCTCCATCAGCTTCAGATTCTATTTCAATCCATACACCTCGTGCTGGAATCATCTTTGCTCCGAAATATTTCTTTCCTTTATTTTCAGATTCTGTGAAAAATACTCCGAAACTTCTTGCAAGCTGTGGCACGATAACACGTTCTACTCCATTGATTATGAAAGTTCCATGTTCGGTCATTAGAGGAACATCAGAAAGAAATATTTCTTGTTCTTTAACTGTTCCTAGAATTTTATTCTGAAGCTTTACCCTAACTTTTAGTATTCCTTGGTAAGATAGCTTGTTTACCTTTGCATAATTCTCATCATATTTTGATTCCCCTAGAGAGAATGAAACAAATTCAAGATTGAATTTCTTTCCTGAGTAGTCAGCGATAGGAGAGAACTCTTTAAAGATCTCTTTTATTCCTTCCTCGACAAGCCACTTGAATGACTTAACTTGGCTCTCTATTAAATTAGGAAACTGGATTAAAGGTTTTTTGTACCTTGAGAAGTACTTCTTTGGACGCGTTTTTATTGGTTGCATAATTGCGCGTACCCCAAAAAGTCACAAAAAGTAAAAGAAAAACAAAGGAAATTATGCTTTTCTTTAATTTCTTATTAACTTAATCGGATACTTATATGGTTATTAACCTTTTATAATGGAGATTGCATCCGATACTCAATCTATTACAATCATGCTCTATACTACTTATTTTTGATCTTTTGTCAACTAGTTAGAGCCTATTTATAAAAAGATACCCCCTTCTTTCGAAGGGGGCTTTGGTGATGAAATTAGTTTCTTATTTTTTTAAGGGTGTCGACCTTTTTACTTGAGTCGTACCCATAAAAAATAAAATCTCCCTTTCGAAGGGAGGAATCTTTTCCAAGTGCGCCGTCGATGATAACATCGGGGCCTTTTTTGTGATTTGTGTCTAAGTAAACGAAATCGTTTACCTTGTCGATTTTTGTTACTCTTCCAGTATCATAAGTAAGTCTTAATGATTTACTATAGTCTTCAGAGTAGGCGGTATTACAACCACCAAACATAATTCCAGTCGTTACGACTACAACAATTCTTAAAGCATTTCTTTTCATCCTTTTGATTTTTTAAACAATGAACAAATAAATTAAATACTGAATGAGTATAACACAGAATTTATTTTTTAAGAAATTTTAGATTTTTCTTTCCATTCTTCTATCTTCTTGTGATTGCCAGACAACAACACTTTAGGAACTTTATAGTTTTTGTTTTTATGTTTTAAAACTTCAGGACGAGTATACACCTCACTTGTTGAGACTCTCTCTTCTTCTAGGGATTCATATTTACCCAAGACTCCTTTAACCTGTCGAGCAATCGAGTCGATCATTACCATAGCCGGAATCTCTCCACCTGTTAAGACATAGTCCCCTATTGAAATATCTTCTGCTTTGAAAATTTTCTTAACTCGTGCATCTATACCTTCGTATCTTCCACAAATCAAAATGATATCTGTGTATTTTTTTACTGCTTGCTTGGCGTAACTTGTGATGAACTTTTTGCCTGATGGGGAAAAAATAATTATTTTTACCTTGCGTAAGCTAGACGAATTTTTTCGAATGGTCTGGGGATTTTTTACTAGGACCTGAGAAAAATTTCGGCTAGCTTGCGCAACAGCCTTCTCGATAGCTTTAATCATTGGTTCCGCCCTCATAACCATTCCTGGTCCCCCACCATATGGCTTGTCATCTACTGGCCTGTATCCATTCTTGGGATTTTTTATAAAATCTCGTGGGTTATAAAACTTTATATCCACTAGCTTGTTATTTATCGCCCGACCCAAAATAGACTCCTTAAGATAAGAGTCGAACATCTCAGGGAAAATTGTAATTACATGAAATCGCATATATTTCGTTAGTATAACAAAAAATCCCCTTTAGGGGGACTTTTTGTTTTTTATTTATATTCCTTTCAAATCTTCCATTGCTTGATCTACTGTCTTCATTGATGGAGAAGATGAATGTTCAGGTCGTGAACTCCCTTCTGGCTCGTTGATTTTTAGGTTCACGCGAGCGTTATTCTTCATACCAATGATTCGGAGTAATGTGCGGATAGCCTTTGCAGTGTTACCCATTCTTCCTATGATTTTACCCATATCTGCAGGGTTCACAGTTAAAGTTATAAGAACACCCATTTCGTCGACAGTCCTTTCGATTTTTACATCGCTTGGATTATCTACTAATGCCTTCACTACATACTCTAGAAATTCCTTATCGTTCTCTTGCATACTATTTACTTCTGAATTATCTTGTAATTTTTTTCCGCCAAAGGCGGATCAGCCTCTGGCTGAAATGTTTTGCAGTCTCCCGACCAGTTCGAACTGCTACCTTAAATTATATATTATTACTTAGCTGCCTTCAACTCTTTACGAGACTTGGTAGGCTTCTTCCTAGAAAGTACGTTTACTTTCTTACCTTCTATAACTTTATTATGCACTAGAAAATTGTGCATTGTAGGAGATAGTTGTGCTCCTTTAGACATCCAGTATTTTATTCTGTCTGCCTTGAAATCGTTTTGCTTAGTTTTAGGATTATACATTCCAACAATCTCCAAGAATTTACCACTCTTAGTACTGTTCTTAGAATCAGTTAAAACTGCTCTGAAAGCTGGATCGTTCTTCCTTCCTATTCTTTGTAATCTTATTTTTAACATCCTTAGAGCATAACACAATTTATAAAAAAGGCAAACTAAAAGG